>JBNMKZ010000014.1:0-43978 GCA_050874585.1 Verrucomicrobiota bacterium
CCACGGCCCTCCCCCATGGGGGAGGATGGAGGAATGTCCTTCCCCTTGATGCTGTACGACTAATTGACCATATTCCCCTGTCATCCCATTGTAAGAGTAGATGCCCATACCCTATGGGCATCTACTTTGCCAATCCACAATTTGCCGATTCGCACGCCATACGGCCCGAAAATATGGTATAATATGCGGCGTTGATTTGAAGCATTCTCTCCCCCGGGGACCTGCCCTTGCTTTTATGAGCTTTTTGCAAGGGCGGTCCCCTTTTTCGTTCCCAATTGACCCTCGGATCGGAGCCGATCTTTGCATAGATCCTTCGCTGACGAAGCTTGCGTGGGGCGGGGATCTGTCCCCGTTGGATTCTCGGCTACTGGGCGACTCGAGATCGTCTAATGGGCAGGAGTACTTTCCTTCGGGCATTGGAGTACCTTCTAATGCCCATTAGAAATTTTTCCTTCGGGCATTAGAATCTTGGCCGACGGGCATCGGACTTCCGCCGCGATGGGAACAAGCACGGAATACGAGAAGAACGAAAAAGGGGATGGTGATTTCTATCCGCGTGAGCGTGGCAGGAACGGGGGTTCCATTTGATCGTATTGCCCCGAGACCCAACAAGCCGCCGCGCAGTTTCCGTGGTTCGAAAGCTGACGCGTCTCGTAGGCGTTGTGAATGCGCAGACATGGCAGGCAGAATGGCCGAGGCCTACCGGACGGATGGCCGGCAAAACCATCCGACGCGTTCCGGCCTGTGGTCGGCCTGTTCTTCCTCTCGGGCGAGGGGGCGTGTGCGAAGTGTCGCGAGTGAGGTCTTCCACTGGGCAGCACCGTCGGAATTGTTTTGTCCTAAACCAGTGCTATCCGCCAAGGCAGGCTAAAAAGGATCCGTTGTCTACGCTTGAGAGATGGGCGCAACCGTGGAAGCCGAGACCGAGCGACAGCTTCGAGCAACCCCCCGAGCAGGCGGTTTTATGGTATAATTCTTTCGTTCTCTTGCAAAGGGGGCGTCAACTGCCGCGATGTGGGGGAGCGATAGAGTCCGGGAACTGATTCGGAGAGTCAGGCGACGACATCTGCGCCGACTGCCGCGTCCACCCTCGGATACCGAAAGTCAATTTGCAACTGCAAAGCGATTGTCTAACAAAATGTAGGAAGTTTCAATGGAGACGACACTTGGCAGAGGAAAACGCATCATGCGTTCGCCTCTCTTTGTGTTTCTCCAAAGGCCATTCCTACAGCCTCGTTAGGGACACGAAGAGAGGTTCTCTTTTTATGTGCGAACGCCGAGCGGAAGCGACATCCGGGGACGCGCTCAATTCCTGGATGCAACTCAGACGAGCGACAAAAAGGTTCGGGATATGTTAGAGGAAATGCTTCAGAAAATGGTCCAAAGAAATGGCGGTGGCGAAGAGGAGGTCATTGCGCACATTGGAACGGGCTATCTTTACAGCCTTGCGGTCAACGGCAGTCTTTCAAGCAGTTCGCTTGCGCTTTCGGAGGAGAAGATTTGGGGCAATCTCAAGATTCTGCAGAATTCCAAGACCTTTTCGTCTGAATCCTTTGAGGCGGATGTGGCGAATGTGAGTTCCATCTCCGTTCGTACAGTCACAAATCCGACAACATTAGGGTTTTCCGCTGCAAGTGCGATAGTGTTTGGATTACTTGGCGTATTGTGCGTTGCTGGTGGTAATATTGGCGGGCTCATTGCAGTTGCTGTCCTCGGATGTGTTATTTCGCTTGTCATCGCTCTTTCGGCAAAGACGCAGGCCTTGGCAATCAACATACAGGGCAAGGAGTACATTGCCGTAGTGAATGAAGCGAGTGATGGGGAGATTGAGAACTTTGTCAGGGCGACGCGGGAGGTCTCGGCCGCCGCACGGGAGCGGAGGACGGAGCGGCAGGCACGGCCCGTTGCGGTCGAGAAGCCGTCCTCAATCAAGCAGAAACTTGAGGAACTTGCGGACTTGCGCAAGAACGGACTGATTAGCGAGGACGAGTTCAATCGCCTGCGTCAGTCCGTCATCGAGAAGTATTGAGAAAGAGCGGCAGGCGGTTGCAAAGGGCAGTGTCGCGCTCCCGCTCGTGCGCATCGCGGCGTTCCGTGGTGCGCACGACAGATGTCTGGGATGCGCACGAGTCGGACTTGTCGTGCGTATCATCGTAGGCGCGGCGCTTCAGTCTGCCGCGTTCCAGTCCAGCCTGTTGTCGTCCTGTGGAAAGCATCGCGAGACCGCCGCCGCATTCGGGGCGGAGTCGCCGCCGCCAAGCCCCCGAACAATCGAATTTATGGTATAATTTAGGGGCAATGTTGGAGAAAAGCCATGCAAATCACGAAGCGTGAATTCTTGAAGAAACTTGGACTGGGTGCGGCAGGTCTCGCCTCGGGCGCAGCCCTTGGCGACGAGTACGTCTCCATGTCCGGGCGGTTGCCGCCAGGTTCGGTCGGCGACCCCGACAACCTCTGGTTTGGCAAGCACATCTTTCCCCTTGAGCATACCCTGACGGATGGTCCGAGTGCGTTCATAAAGGATGGGAAGGTCTTCCAGCCGGCGCGTGAAGTGCCGATTTTCCATGAGACGGATGTCGTCGTGGTGGGGGGCGGCCCGGCGGGTTTCGCAGCGGCTGTCGCCGCCGCACGGACGGGTGTCAAGGTGGCACTTGTGGAGCGGTACGGTTCTTTGGGTGGGCTTTTCACAAATGGAATGGTCCTCATCTTGCTTGCGACTTCCCGCCGCGAGGCAAGCGGCGAGTGGACATTGGTGACGCGTGGCATTTGCGAGGAGTTCATGAACCGTGCGGCGGCCCTGGGGGCGGATGTCAGCACGAAGCGTCCGTCCAGCCGTCAGCATTGGCAGCCGACCATCGATCCGGAAGGGGCCAAGTACCTGATGGACAAGATGGTCGCCGAGTCGGGCATCGAGATGTTCTTTCACTCGTGGGGTGTCGATGTCATCCAGGACGGCAACCGCGTGCTGGGTGTCGTCTTTGAGTCCAAGCAGGGACGGCAGGCGATTCTCGCCAAGCAAGTCGTGGACTGCACGGGCGATGGCGATATGTTTTTTGCCGCCGGGGCGGACTATCGACAGATTACGCATTCAATCGGTTCCGTGGCGCGCCTGGCCAATATGGACCGCATCACCGCCAAGGAACCGCCGCGTGATTCCGCTGGCAACATTCGCCGCGACGGCCCCTGGCCGACACGTGGAAATGAAGCAAACAAGTCAAGCGGCTGGTTTGGTCAACTTGGCCCAAAGGGGAATGGACTCGATGTTCGAGAACTCTCGAAGGCGGAGGTTCAGCACCGTAAATTCTGGTGGGAGCATGTGCAGGAAATGCGCAAGACTCCCGGATGGGAAGAGGTCTATATTGCCAATACCTGTTCGCAGATCGGCCCCCGCGTCACACGACTCATGAAAAGCGGCTGCATTGTGAATCGCGCCGCGCTGAAGGGGAATTGGAATCCCACCGATACCGTCTGCTGGTTTGGTGCCGATGGTCCGCACAACGCGTTTCCAGTTCCCTATCGCAGCCTTGTCCCAGAAGGAGTCGAGAACCTACTCGCGGCCGGGAGGTGCATCGGTGCGCCCGACACGTGCGACACCTTCCGCCTGATTGGTCCGTGCTTCATGACGGGCGAAGCCGCAGGAACGGCCGCCGCGTTGGCTGTGCGAGAAGGGGTTCTGCCGCGCAATCTCAATGTGGAGAAGTTGCGCACAACGCTACGTAAACAAGGTGCCTACATCTAATGTCCCTTGACTACGAGAGTGAGCCTTTGGCCGCGCGAATGCGTCCGCTGACGATTGACGAAGTCGTCGGGCAGGCGCACATTCTCGGACCGGGCAAACTTCTACGCCGCGTCATTGAAGCCGACCGCCTGACGAATGTCATCTTCTACGGTCCTCCCGGATGCGGCAAGACGACGCTTGCGGAAGTCATCGCCCGTACGACGAAGCGCAATTTCGTTCGGGCGAGTGGTGTTGTTTCGAATGTGGCCGATATCCGAAAGGTCTGCGACCGAGCGCGAAATGAGCTCGGTGGGAAGGGGACGATTCTCTTCGTTGACGAGATCCACCGCTTCAACAAGAGCCAGCAGGATGTGCTTCTGCCGTATGTTGAGGACGGAACCGTTATCCTGATTGGAGCGACGACGCATAATCCAAACTTCTTCATCAACGCGCCGCTGACTTCGCGTTCACTTGTCTTCGAGTTGCACGCCCTTGAGCCGACGGAAATCGCCCAGTTACTCGATCGGGCACTAGTCGACGAGAGAAGGGGATATGGCAAGACCCCGTCCTGTTTCGATGCTGATGCACGGGAGTTCCTGTCCACCGTGTGCAACGGCGATGCGCGCCACGCACTGACGGCGCTGGAAATTGCGATGCGATCGACCCCGGTCGATGCCAATGGGGTCATTCATCTGACGCTTGATGTCATTCAGGAATGCGTACAGCGGCGGCAGGTCCACTATGACAAGAAAGAAGATGGTCACTACGACACCATCTCCGCCTTCATCAAGTCCATTCGCGGCAGCGATCCGGACGCGGCAATTTACTGGCTTGGCAAGATGCTCGTCGCGGGCGAGGATCCACGCTTCATTGCGCGGCGGTTGGTGATTAGCGCATCCGAGGACATTGGCAACGCCGACCCGCGAGGCCTGCCTGTCGCCGTGGCGGCCATGCAGGCCTGTGAATTCGTCGGGATGCCCGAGTGCGCCATCAATCTGGCACAGGCGACGACCTACCTGGCAACGGCTCCGAAGTCGAATGCAAGTTGCATGGCGATTTCTGAGGCAATGGCGGATATTGAGTCCGGGCGTGTGCAACCCGTGCCCGAACATCTCAAGAACAAGCACGTCAAAGCCATTGGCTCAAACGAAGTCACGGAATACAAATATCCGCACCAATTCGCAAATCATTATGTCAAACAGACTTATCTTGGAAGTCCAAAGAAGTATTATCGAGCGACAAAACAAGGCTATGAATTAACGATTTCACGTCGGATGAACGCCCTTCAGGCGAATGACAAGTCATTCTCATAAGGCGCATTTTGTCAACTACGAAAAGTGAGAATTTTGGAGCGTTGCAAACATATAAACTTGCGAACTTCCCTTCAGCCCCTTGGGGGGGGGGCTTTCGGGTGTTCACAAGTTTATATGTTCACAACGGTTCACTTCCTATCTGCAAGCCATATGATATAATACAAATCATGAAAATAGCAATAGCATTAGCGTTTATAACACTGTCAATCATGATAGCAATTACGATACTCTGCGCACATTGCTGGATTATCTACAAAATAGGAAAGTGGGTGGACGAGAAAATCATACACTAATAGCCAAGAGCCTTCAACATGGAGGGCATACGATACGAATCATAAGTCATACCACCTTTACGCTTTATATCCATCTTAAAAGCTGGGGACGAATTCGAATTTTTAGACGAACCGCGCATAACTTCCTCCGCTTTCTTTACACGCGACTCTGCATCCTTCACATTTTCCACACCTTGTTTTGCGGATGAAGAATTCTCTCGCGTCCAATTGTCTACCTTCTTAGTCCAAGCTTGAATATCGCTAAACAGTTTACCTAACCAAGTCTTAGAACCAGTTTCATCTTTAATTTTATCAGTCCGAGCGGCAACTTCAGCCGCTTCGTTGGATGCCTTATCAGCATTCGCTTCAGCAGTTTTAACAGTAGCATCAGTAAGTTTCTTAAAACTCTTTGCGGAAAAAAATTGCTGAGCGTCAAAACCTGCAGAACCATTTGGAGCAGACGGAACAGAGCCGCCACTTATAGGCGAGGAAGCAGAAACAGACATAGAAGAGGGCGAATGAATGCCATTTGCGATAGCAAGAAGGGGATTAAAGCCAGCCGCAAGCAAACCTTGTCGCTGAAGAGTGGGCATTTCAAGCGCGGCTTTCTTCTGATACTCCCATTGAAGAGCGGCTTGACGAGCGGAGGCCTTCTTTGCATAATACCAATCACGCATACCGTTAAAGGTGTTATTCATTTGACCCCACATCGTATTGTCGGTATTCTCCATTGCAGAGCCGATGGGGTCATAACCACTAAAACCAAAAGCGGAAAACATAGACATAAAAAAATCTCCTAATCAATCACGACAACAAGAGGAACTAAGAAAAATGTCCGCTTTTGAACCGAGAGCGGACGAACTCGCATCACACGAGAACCTTAGAAGTGGTCAACAAGTCCAGGCACCGAGAATGTCGGCATCGGACGAGTGCACAGCAACTTGAAGTAGCAGTCAAGCACGAACTGCGGCTCATCGGTCACCGCAAGAATACGCTCAAGCGGCGGATTGTCCTCAATGAACTGCGCATCCAACTGCGGCAACTTGTCAAACTTCTGAGCGAGATGCCAAACATCCAAAGAGCCTGTTGCGGTGGAACGCATCTTGCCTGTAATCACCGAGGGCTTATACCTGTATTCCGCGTATCTCTCTTGGTATCCAAACGGCTGGTCATCAACAACATTACCATTGTCATCCTTGACCGACGAACCCTGTGCATAGATTTCCTTATTTAGCACCGACTGTTCACCGAGGTGGGCAAGAACGGGCCAATAGAAATCGTAGCGACCACGGCGCGACCAGAGCCTATCAAGACCTTGCTGGTAGTTGAGGTCACAACGGACATTGACAATGCCAATCACATAGCCATGCTCCGTAAACGCCTTGCGGAAGCCAGCACCGCCGCTGAAGACACCGTTAGCCGTAAGGTTGCCCTGCGGCGTAATGGAATCTGTAGCGGAGGTCTGAGCGACCTGCGAGAAGTTGAGCATCTGCGATGAGCCACCGAGGTATTCAGAACGCTGAAGGCGAGCATCGGGGCAGATAGTCGCGAAGTGGGAACGAATCAACTCAATGTAGCGAGTGCCACCACGAGCATCGCGTTCAAGCAGTCTCTGCAACTGCCAAGCGAGACGGAGGGAATTGATTGTAGCGGCAGTGGCGTTGGACAAATCAGCCTGCAAAGTATAGCCGCGAACATTGCCACTATCGTTCTGCAACTGAAGACCCTGCGACCAACCGAGGAAGGAGGAGTTATTACCAATTGCGTAGGCAACAGGGGACTTGCCTGCAACCTTATCAGCCGAAGCACCACCAATATTAAAACTTGTGGAAGCCTTTGCGGCATCACCATAGACAACAGGGGCGGAAACACCAAGCGGAAGGTTTACAGCATCACCTTTTTGCGGCCACGGAAGGGCGGAAGTGAAATAGTCCTTGCGCTTACCGCGCTTGAGGAGGGTATTCCAAGCAATCGTGCCATTACTGTCACCGAGGTCTTCGGTAGACTGAATAATACTGTCTTGAAGGTTTTCATCACGATACCAATCATCCCAAATCTTGGCATACATACGGAACGGAAGGGCATTGACCTTGAGATTGGGAACATTAGTCGGAATGCCGAAGTAGTCGGCAAGCGAACCGACCTCAAAGCCTTTATCGCCACTATCCAACTGAGGAACAAGGTAATCAATGGAATCCTTGGGGTTGACACGCTCACCCATCATCTTGACGAAATTCGTCCAGAGCAGACGGGAGGGGCAAAAAAACCACTGAGTATCCACGAACACATTATCCATCGGAGGCGTGACCGTTGGAGAAAGTCGGGCAAACAAATTGGCATCCATGCGGAACTCATCACCAGGGAGAACCTCATCAAGGTAAATCGGGACGAGATAACCACTATTAAAAGCGGTCTTATAACCACAGGAGCGGTCAAAGGTAGAACGCTGGATATCAGTTTCGGGCAGTCGCCCAAAATCCTTTTTCATTACGGACTTCATTACTTCATCTCCTTTGTTTCGGCGGTAATCTCACCAATGGAACTGTTAAAATCCTTCATGGCGAACCTGCAGCCGAGGGCGCAAACGCCGAGAAGGGCTATTGTAATAATCTTGTTCATATTCATATCAAATTTATCCCTTATAAATTTGTGTCAGTAGCACCTATATAAATCAAGTAGTAGTAGCGGTGCTACCAGATGCGACCGTAGACGCATCTGCCCGAGGGGTGACCTTATCGCTAATCTCCTGCAACAAGTCCGTAGCGGACTTCTCAATTACCTTACGCTCACGCAGACCGAGTTTAACGCACTCATCCAAATTGGCATCGTCCATAACGAAGTTGTAGAACGCAACGGGGTCGTTTCCAAACCTGTCACGGAGGGTGGACGGAAGGGCGGCAAACTGTGCCTTGGCTTCGGTGACACGCTGAATGGCATCGGCGAAATCTCCATACTTGGAGCAGTCAATAAAATCGCCCGTATGACGGGCAGGGGGCAATGCGCCTGTAATCTTGTAGTCCTCAAGGATGCAGTTGATATCACACTCACGCGCAAACTGCGCCGAGGTCATGGTTTTCTCACCACAAGGGGACTTAGGGTTTGCGTGGTTATAACGCGTCAGGAATTTGGGTGTAGCCATTTTCAGTTCTCCAAAATGATACGGGGTGGACGGCGAAACAACTTACCTTCATCGGCTTCGTAAATGCCGATGCAGTAGACATCAGCCTTATCATTGATACCAATGTCGCGACCAATGGACTTGAGCGCGGCAAGGGCGGCGCGGTCATCACGGCCGAAGAATGGAAGGGAATACATCCTATCAATCTTCAGTGCGTAGACATTGAAGGTAAAGGCTTTCTTGAACTCACGCCTATCTGCGGCGGCCTGCAACTTGCGGCAAAGTTCCTCAGAAGCAGTGGGCAGTGCGGGCGGCGGACACTTGATATTCTTCTTCATATACGATAACCTCCACGATGAGGGGCGGGTGCGGTGTTCTTCGGGTTTACTTTCATGGCGGCGTGCTTGAAGGACGCCTTTGCTTTTCTCTGATTGGGTTTCATCCGTTTCATTAGAATACTTCCCTTTCCTTTTCCTGTTTGTTCCTGTTATACTCACACTCACACGAGCGGAGCAAATTGTCATAGGCATCGGGCACAAACTCAAAGCGCGTATTGGAGAGGAAGAAAACGCGCTCCTCACGAATCTTGAGCCAAAGGGGAAGGTTTACCTTGCGAAGACGGTCATAGTAGTATTTGGGGACGGTGACGGCACGGACGGTATTGCCGAAGTCAACGGCTACCTTGCCATCATGGATTTCAGAACCGTAGCGGGAAAGCCAAGTCGCACCAATGCCACCGTTTCGGGTGGACTGTAGGGTAAATTCGGGAATGGTGACACGCTTACCGTCATACCAATCGCGATTGTCCTTGCGGAAGGCGGCATCATACTTCTTCGTGACATACCGAGCACAGTAGCGGGCAACGCCTGCATCCACATCGCAGACGGAGGAAAAGCCGAACTTCCAAAGACGCTGAAGGGTCGGGGAGAGACAGATATCGTGACATCCACGGCGGAAGAAGAACTTGGCATCGGAGGGCCTCCAACCGAAGATGATGATATGGTAATGGGGACGATGAGACTTGCCGCCGTATTCGCCAACGGCGAAGTAGCGGATATTCGGGCAGTAGTCACGGACGGAATGTTTCGGGCGATAGGTAAGGTGACGGCGAAGACGCTTCATAAACAACTGCACATCGGCAGGGATGAGGGTCATTTCGGGGAGTTCGCCGAGACCGTGGGCATAGCGTTTCTTGGGGTCATCAAAGGAACGCCAATCAGTCGTAGGCACATTATCCTCATCATAGGTAAGGGTGAGGAAACAAGCGGTATTAGCCATCTTGCGCTCATGGCAAAGCCGAACGGTCATGTCCTTGCGCTTACGCATCTGACAGGCAAAGCACTTGCCACAGGGGATTTCACAAGTATTCAAATCAAGCAACTTATCAAGCATAACGACAGAATCAGAAATGCGGCGATAATAGGCGGTTGCTTCCTTCTCAGAAAAAACGATATTGGGGGAAAGAACGCCATCCTTGGCGGTGATCATACCGCAACGCCAAGCGATCGTAGGATGAAGACACTTGCACTTGTGGACAATAACGGTCTTCTTGACGGCTGGAGCAGTCACCAAAATCGGGTTAAACCTAAACAAATCCTGTATCATATTGCATCTACCTCGTGTGTTTGGTATACTGTGTAATGTCAACGGCGGATATTATACGCGCATAAGGCGCATTATGTAAACTAAGGAATTATAGGAGAGCACTTCTATGGCAAATCAGGCATCGGATCTTGACGGCCGCCTCAATGCGGTCAGCGTTTATGGGCAGACGGACGGACTGGATGACTTTCCCGTTCTGAAGGCCTTTCAACAGTACATTGACTCAGAACAGGCGAAGGCCCGAAAGCGCATGGTCGCGCTCTGCGTTTTCTTTGGTTTCCTGATTGCGGTCGTCATAGCCGTTTTCATGGTTATGCTCCATGCAGTTGGTGAACGCAATCAGGCGCTTAACGACCGGCTCGTCGACTATGTCATGAAGGAACGCGACCGCCAGTCCGAGGCGCAGGCGTTGAATCGGATGACTGCCGCGCCCACCGCCAACGAGTCCGTTCTGAAGGCCATGACGGAATCGTTACAGACCATTCAGCAGAAACTGACGGAGAAGCCAGCAGAACCAAATGCACCGTCTTCAGCCGAAATTGCTCGCCAAAAGAAACTGGACGAAGAAAAGGCATCGCTTGAAGAGCTTCGGACCAAACTTGAGAATGAGAAGAAGAAACTCAATGAGGAGCGCGAAAAAGTTCGTCAGCAGGAAGTCGAAATGCATCGTCGGCGGCTCTACCCCGAATACTATCAGTCGCAAGAAGCAAAGGAGAACGGCGCGGCAGAGCGTCCGGCGGCAAATACGCCGAAGAAACAGACGCAGACCCCTTCCCAATCGACAAAGAGTCGTCATCCAACCCTCTCCCAGGCTGATATTGATGAAATTCTTGCTGAAGTCGGAGCCGCTTATGATGAGGATGGCGAAGAGGCGGATCAGGTTAAAGCAAAGCCTGAAGTAAAGGCATCCAAGGTCGCCTCACCGAAAGTCAAGAAAGGAACAACATCCGCGAAGTCCACAAAAAGAAGCGTGAAGGATGAGGTTGAGCGCCTGGACACCGTCGAAGATGATGATGCGATTGAGTATTTCAAGGACGACGAATATTCCATCCCGTCATCCGAGAAAAGCGAAACCGCAGGTTGGACCATCCCTCTCAAGTAAGTTCTCCCCTTTTGACTTGAACGGACAAAACGAGAACCGCCGCGCTTTTGTCGCGGCGGTTCTCGTTTGTAATGATTTCGTGCGGAAGGACGAAGCCTTAAGCCAATTCCTGACTGCGTTTTGCGGCAGCGGCCAAAGTCTCGGCAACAATTTTCTTGAACATGGGGTTCGCGAGCTTGGCCATTCCGGCGGCTGTCGTTCCGCCTTTTGTGCAAACGCCATTGATAAACGTCTGCAAGTCAGCCCCGCTTTCCCGAAGAAACTTGGCTGTGCCGTACATAGTCTGTCCGGCCAGAAGTCGAGCGACCTTCGGTGTGAGACCGAGCTTGACACCCCCTTCTGTCATTGCCGCCTCCATATAGGCGAAATAGGCTGGCCCCGATCCGCTTAGAGCCGTCACGGCATCAAAGGCCTTTTCCTTGAGAATGACGGTCGCACCGGCCGCGCCAAGGATGGATTCGACTTGCTGGACATCGCACTTCGGAACATTCCGCGCCGGGCAGATTGCGCACATACCGGCCTTGGCCCTAAGGGCCAGGTTCGGCATTACACGAATCAGTTGTACTGAGCGACCAAATGCCTTGCGCAATTTGGCAATCGTTTTTCCGGCAACAATCGAGACAATCGTCACTTTCGGGTTCATTCCCCCCTTCACTTCCGCTGCGACGGCATCGACATCTTGCGGCCGAACGGCGAGAAAGATGATCGTCGCAGTCTGCGCAACTTCGGTGAGACTATCCGTGACGGAAACGCTGTAGCGTTTCCGCAGTTCGTCTGCGCGTGTAGGATTCTTTTCGGCCATCACGACATTCGTGACAGTCGGCAGAGCCGAGAGGATTCCCTCGGCCATCTTTCCTGCACCCCAGAAGCCAATAACGCTATTCTTTTTCATACCTTGTAATACTCCTCCCAACCCTTGCGCGGTGCGGGCCCCTTCAGAAATGCATTCGCATAAATATCATCAGGGATGGTACCCGTTGTCGGGTCGAAACGAAAGCCTCTGTTGACACGCTGAGCAATGCATCCGAGGCAGAAGACCTGGGAGAGCGGCGCGGCAATCTCAAAAGGACTACGAGCCGCCTGCTCACCTTTCACGGCCAAGATAAAGTTGCGGTAGTGCGTTTCCGTTTCCGCCGGATAATCCGGCAACTTGGCATTGTAGTCGCCGACGATATGGAGAGGATGCTTGTGCGAAAGCGACTGCCAAATCATTCCATCGCGGCAGTACATTTCCTTGCCAGGATAGAGTTTGATCTGATCCTCCCCGACATTGGCCGAATTCTGCGGAATGCCATCGGGCGCTGCATAGACAAAACCCTTCGGCAGTTCGGGGATATTCTTTGCTCCGTCGTACCATTCGAGACGCATCTCATCATGCTTCTCATTCTTCGGAAAAGTGAAGGTCATCGTCGTGGCACACGGGAAAACGAACTGGTTCCATCCTTCACAACGGTTCAGTTCAACACGCGTCGGCAAGTCGCCCTTGAGAAGGAACTCATGGACGCAGTCCATCAAATGGGCACCCCAGTCGCCGAGGCAGCCGTTACCGAAGTCGAACCAGCAACGCCATTCGCCGCGTACATATTCGTCGGAATAGTTGTGGAACTGGGCCGTTGCCAGCCAACTGTCCCAGTCAAGCGTCTTCGGCACATCCATCGCGTCCGGATAGCGGAAGATATTGCCGCCATATTTATGCCACCGGCGCGGATAGTTCATGTGAACGACGACGCGCTCAACATCCTTCACAATACCCTTCTCAACATACTCCTTGAATTGGTGGTACTTTTCCGAAGAGTGCCCTTGGTTGCCCATCTGCGTGACGACACCATATTTCTTGGCGGCGGCCACCAGCAGGGAGCATTCTTCAAAGGTATGGGCAAGCGGTTTCTCGACATAGACGGCCTTGCCCAATTTCATTGCGTGCATAACGGCCGGGAAGTGGGAGAAGTCCGGAATGGCGACGAGAACGGCATCGATGGAGTCGGCCATCTCGTCAAACATGACGCGGAAATCGCGGTAGCGCGGCAAATCTGGGAATACCTTTATGGCATCAAGCGTTTCCTTTGCACCCATATCGGTATCGCACAGGGCCACGAATTCGCAAATATCCGAACACTTCATGAATTCCTGTATGTCATACCAAGCCTGCTGACCGACTCCGATGGCGGCCAACCGAACCTTGCCGTTCGCACGATAGGTCTTGGCCGAAAGACATCCAGGCATCAGGGGTGCCGCGGCAGCGGCCAAAAGTCCCTGAATAAAATGGCGACGATTCATAATCTTCTAATCCTTATTCTTGAAACCCTCATCCAAGAAGAGGCCGCCGTCAGTCAACGACGGCGGCCTCCCCTCCTTCTACAGTTGGAGAAACTGTCGTCTTAGACAACGATGTCCCATCCATTGCGGTAATAAGGACGCTTCAGCCAGGAGGCGTCACCCGTCCCGTTCGCAAACGTGAACGACTTGGGGTCCCAGTCAAAGCCCGTGTCATAGACGTAACTCATGTTGCAGATCTGGCAAAGCACAGCACCGCGAGCCCCGACCTCAGCCGGCGAAATCGTCATCTCACGGGTCTCAATGCATTCGCAGAAGTTTTGCACCTGGTTCGGACTCTTGTAGAGCTGAACCTTCGCGTGCTCAAGGTCGAACGCCGCATTCAGCGTGTCCAGCGCGGCATCGAGCGCATTATCCTTCTTGACGGTCGCGTCGGTTCCATAGTCCTTACCGATGGAAGCCGCGACAATCTTGTCGGACATGAAGGAGGCATCCTCAAGGGCCTTGCGGATTTCAGCCGTTGGCTTAACGAGTCCCGTCCCCTTCCAGACGGCAATCTTGCCGCGGTTGACGGCCACAATACCATCCGTACCATAGAACACGGTTCCCCAGACACCAAACGGGCCGTGGTAAAGTACAACATCACCGTAGGGCTTCTTGAAGATCATCTTCATGCCATACTGACGGCGTCCGCCGTGGTAGAGGTTGGTGGAGTGCGGCTCGTCAGAGCAAATGGCCTTCACCGGGCCGGACTCGTCCATGTCAAGGCCCCACTGGGCGATGTCGAGGTGATGCGCACCCCAGTCGCCATTGTAGCCCGTGCCGATATCGTCGTCGAAACGCCAGAACATCGGATAGAACTTATTCACGCCGCGCGGGGCGAGCTGGTCCGAGTAGGGGCGCCACCGAGCCGGCCCAAGCCACATATCCCAGTCCACGTCCGCATTCGGCGCACTTTCCTTCGCCGCGTTGTTCGGATCGTCGAAGAAGCGAATCGGGTGGGACGGACCGCCCAGTTTCTGACCACTGCGCCCATAGTTCGCATCGACGTACATCACGTCGCCGATGAGGCCATTGCGCACAATCATCGTCGCGGTGCGGAACTCCTTCCAGCTGCGCTGCATCGAGCCGGTCTGGAAGACGCGGCCGTACTTCTTCTGAGCCGCGATAACCTTCGCCGATTCCTCGGGAGAAAAGGTCAGCGGCTTCTCGCAGTAGACATCCTTGCCGTGCTTCATCGCCTCGACGCACATATAGGCATGCCAGTGGTCGGGGGTCGCAATGCAGACGGCATCAATCGTCGGATCGCTCAAGACATCGCGGAAGTCGACGACGGCCTTGCAGACATCCTTCTTGTACGAATCATTCACCTGCTTAGCCCCGGCGGCCGCACGAACGCGATCGCAATCGCAGACGACAACAATCTCGACATTCTTCGCGAAGGTCTGATTGAGGAACTGCGGGATGAGAGCCGTGCGCATCTGAATGCCGTAGCCAATCATGGCCAGACGGCGCTTCTCGCCGGGCTTGAGTTCGCGAAGACCGACCTTCTGCGTGCTGCAACCCGCCAGCGCGGCGGCCGCGGCAGATCCGAAAATGAAATTACGACGGTTGAGGTTCATCAGTTGAGTCCTTTCGACTTGAGGAAAGCATACGACGGCGTGACGGCAAACAGGTCGTTATCGTGCCGTTCGCACTCGACGACATACCAGGCGACACCATCCGCCTCGGTGACGGGGATGAGTTTATCCCAGTTGACACCGACGGCACCTTCGCCAGGCTGACCGAGAATCGCGTCGAACGGTCCCTTGCTACCCATGCCATTCTCCTTCGCATGAAGAGTAAGGGAGCGGTGCGGATACTTCTTGTACGACTCGCAGGGGTCGAAGCCCGCGCAGGTCGTCCAGCCGACATCCTGCTCCATCTTCACATGCGGATCGGTGTTCGAGAAGAAGTAGTCCCAGAAGGATGTTCCATCCGTCATCTTCACGAAGTGCTCCCACTGATGATTGTGGAGACCGACGAAGCAACCGTACTTGCCAGCCGATTCAGCCGCCGTGTTGTAGTAGTCGCAGAGCTTCTTGATGAAGTCGTCGACCTCCACCGAAGGCGTTGGCTGTTCGCGTCCCCATCCGCACTTAGGCGGCATATTGCCACCGCCGGGACAGCAGATGAAGCTGTTGCCGTAGCCGAGATTGAACTCGCAGGTCGCCGCAACCTTCTCGGGCGAGAACTCGCTGTTGGAGACGTGCGTACCGCAGGCGACAAGGCCGTTGTCGTCCAGCATCTTCTTGATTTCCTCGGGCTTGAAGCCGTAGTAGCCGGCGAATTCCACGCCCTTGTAGCCAATGGCCGAGACATCCGCAAGGGCCTTCGCGAGGCCGACAGACTTGATGTAGCCGCGGATGGAGTAGAGCTGGAGGGCAATCTTCGCATCCTTGCCACCCAGGCAGAAATTGCAGCACCCCGGAAGCGCCATCGCGGCACCGGCGGCCGTGAGACCGCCAAGGAAATTCCGACGAGACAGATTCATTTCATTACCTTTCTTTGTGTTTGAGTTTTACTTTTGACACTCTTCTGAAGAAGATTTCTGTATTGTAGCAAAATGGTCTTTTCGTTTCAACCCCGTTTGCCTACTTGAACATTCTTTCTATTCATAGCGAAGGCAGTCGATAGGGTTCAGTTTCGAGGCCCGATAGGCGGGATAGAACCCGAAGAACATTCCGACAAACGCGGAGAAGAGAAAGGCGTAGAGGGCACTTGAGGCCTCAATGACAATGGGCCAGTGCTGAATCTCGCCAATGGCGTGCGCGGCACCAATGCCCAGACCAACGCCAATGAGACCGCCAACCGTGGAAAGCGCAACCGCCTCAAGAATGAACTGAAGCAGAATATTCGCGGGAGTCGCCCCAATGGCCATGCGAAGCCCAATCTCCCGAATCCGCTCCGTAACCGACACCAACATAATGTTCATGATGCCGATTCCGCCAACGAGTAGCGAAATCGCCGCGACGGCCGTCAGTAGAACCGTCATCAGTCCCGTAACAGAACCAATCGTGTTCATGATTTCGGTCGTGTCTCGTGTCTCGAAATCGTTGTCCTGATAGTCCGCAAGCTTGTGCCGTTGGCGCAACAGGGCCGTAATCTCCCGCTTCGCCTCCTCAAGGTCGTCCATGGACCGCAGGGAGATATTCATCATCTTGATTGACCTGAACTTCGAGCGCTGAAGGACGCGACCAACCGTCGTGTAGGGTGCCATAACCGTATCGTCCTGGTCCTGTCCCCAGCCATTCGCCCCCTTCGATGCCAAGATGCCAACAACCTTGAAGGGCATAGACCCAATGCGGATGATCTGACCAATTGGATTTTCTTCTTCCGAAAAGAGGTTGTTCCGAACGGTCTGTCCGATGACGCATACGCGGGACGACCGCCGTTGCTCATTCTCGTCAAAGAACCGTCCGTCCGACACCTCCCAGTTGCGGATGTCCGGCATATCGAAGGAAACGCCGCTGACACGCGTATTCCAGTTGCGATTCTCCCGAATCAGCTGGCTGTTCACGTTGACGGAGGGGCTGACGGCTGCTACAAGGTGGCTCAGTTCCTTCTGGATGGCCTCTGCGTCCCCGGCGGTCATCGTCTCGCCCGAGCCGAGGCTTGAGCGAACGGTTCCTTGCCGGTTTCGGTCGGGAAAGACCATGACAAGGTTGTTTCCCATCGACGAGATTTCCTTCACCATCATCGCGGAGGCGCCCTTGCCGATGGCCATGACGGCAATGACGGCGGCAATGCCGACGATGATGCCGATGCAGGTCAGGAGCGAACGGGTCTTGTTGCGAAGAATGGCGAGTGTCGCAACCTTGAAAATCATCGCGAAATTCATGAGCGGTCGTCCTTCACAAGTCTTCCGTCGCGCATCAGAAGATGACGCTTGGCGTAGGCGGCGATGTCGTCCTCGTGCGTCACCATCACGATGGTGATGCCCTCATTCGAGAGCTGGGTGAAAAGATCCATAATCTCAATCGAACTCTTCGTGTCCAGATTGCCGGTCGGTTCGTCAGCGAAAAGAACGGGTGGCTGGTTCATCAGGGCGCGGGCAATGGCGACGCGCTGCTGTTGCCCACCCGAAAGTTGGGCCGGCGTATGCAAAATCCGCCCGCCGAGACCGACGCGATTGAGGAGTTCGATGGCGCGCTTGCGCCGGGCCGAACGCCCGAGGCGGCCAAGATAGAGGTCGGGAAGCTCCACCTGTTCCACGGCACTCGTGCGCGGCAGTAGGTTGAAGTTCTGGAAGACAAACCCGAGTTTGCGGTTGCGGATGCGGGCCAATTCCGTCCGCGAACGCCGCGCCACCTCAAGCCCATCCAGCAGATAGGATCCGGAAGTCGGTGTATCCAGACAGCCGAGAATGTTCAGCATCGTCGACTTGCCCGACCCGGATGCGCCCATAATCGCCACGAACTCGCCGTTGTCGATGGAGAGCGACACGCCGTCGAGGGCGTGAACCGGCTCGTCGCCAATCGTGTAGGTCTTGCGCAGGTCGCGAATCTCGATGAGGTGTTCCATTATTTCTTCGGTTCTGGTGCCGTTCCCTTCGTTCCGTGCTTCGGCGGCTTCGGCATAAATGGATTCGTCGCCTCGTCCTGAAGTGCCTTCGCGGTCTGGACCGTCTCGTAGCCAATGACCGCCTTGCGCCCGATGAGGCCCTCGGCCTCCTTCAGTTCAGTAAAGGAGTCGTCTGAGACGCCACCCGTCACGGCGATAGCCTCCAGTTTGCCGTCCGGACGCTCGACCCAAATCTTGCGTCCCTGCGGCACCTCGCCCTCGGCCTGGTCACCCGCCTTCGGCCGGAACCTGAACGCCGCCGCGCTCACGGCTGGCACGTCCTCGGCCCGCGCCGTCTCAATGGAGAGCGTAGCCGTCATGCCGGGGAAGAGCATTTCCTTCGGATTTTCGGCCTCGATGATAATCGGATAGGTCACGACATTGTTGGTGGTCGTCGCGGCGAGGCGAATCTGCCGTACCCGCCCCTGGAACTT
Source organism: Verrucomicrobiota bacterium (assembly GCA_050874585.1). Taxonomy (GTDB): domain Bacteria; phylum Verrucomicrobiota; class Kiritimatiellia; order RFP12; family UBA1067; genus UBA1067. Next base: position 18,436 of record JBNMKZ010000014.1, read on the forward strand.
CCGCCGATAGGCATCCGCCGTAAAAGTGACGGACTGCCCGACCTGGATGTTGCCGACATCCGCCTCGGGAATCGTCGCTTCCACCCAAATCGTCTTCAGGTCCTCGGCAATCGTCAGGACGGGAACCGCGTTCATGGACGAGACGACCGTCTCGCCCTCCTCGACCTTGCGATCAAGAACGACCCCGTTCACGGGCGATCGAATCGTGCAGTACTCAAGGTTGGCCCGCGCCTGACTGACGGCGGCCGTCGACTGCTCGACCGCCGCACGGGCGCTCTCAAGTTGCGCAATGGTGCTGTCGCGAGACTCGATTGCCGCGTCGAGATCCGATTCAGAGCACATCCCCTTCTCAAAGAGCTTGCGCTTGCGCACGAGCGTCTTTTCCGCGAGGACGAGCTGGGACTGCCGCAGCTTGACGTTCGCCTCGTTGCCATGCAGTTGGGCGACGGCACTCTTGTAGTTCGCGTCGTAGACTTGGGGGTCGATGAGCGCGACAATCTGTCCGTTTGTGACGGTCGAGTTGTAGTCCGCGAAAAGCTTGACAATCTTGCCGTTGACCTGTGCGCCAACGGGAATGCCACTGGGCGAGTTGCGCGGCGTAATCGTTCCCGTCGCCTCAACCGTGCGCACGATGTCGGTGCGGGTGATGGGCGCATAGCGGTAGGTCGGCTTTCGCGGCGCACCGCCCAAGGCTCCCTCGCCCGAACAGCCACAAAGCCCTACCAGTCCGACAAGCGAGAGATTTCCCGCCAGACGGATCAGCGAAATTCCGTTCATTGCACATCCTCCTCAACACGTTCTTCTTGATAGACGGGGTAGCGGCCAACTTTCGCGAAAAGCGTGGCCTCGGCACGCTGCCCCTGGTAAAATGCCGTCACGCAATCACCCACCGCCGTCGAATGCGCGGCAATCGCCTCCGATAGCTCGATGCGGCTCACGTCGCCAACGGACAGCTGCCGCCGAACCATCTCAAGATTCTCACGCGCACTGCGGATGGACGCGACGGCCGTCTCAAGCGCCTTGACCGAGTCATCGCGATTGGCAATGGCCGTCTCAATCGAGACGGAGAGACTTTGCTCCGCGGCATCAACATCTGTTGCCGCCTGCCGCATTGAGACGACGGCCCGATCCACCGCGGTCGTCTTGCGGAAGCCCTGAAAGATGCTCTGAACGCCGCTCACGCCCCAACTCCAGTACCAGAGCGGATCTGACCAACTGAAGGATGTCGTCGCCGAGATGGAGGGCATCAGGTCAGAAACGGTATAGTCCACCTGATGGGATGCTGCACGCAACTTGGCACGAGCAACGCGCATGGAGGGCGCGTTCGTGCGCGCAAGGTCAAACGCCTCGTCAACGCCGTAGGTCGTTCGGGCGAATCCGCGCCGAACATAGCGGATGCCATCGGAAACATGGCCGAAGACATCCGTGCATGTGCCTCGGGACGCATCCACGCCAAGCGCCCGCATAAGCTCGGCACCCGAAGTTGTCACGAGGTTGGAGGCCGCGACCGTCTTCTGCCGCGACTGCGCATAGTCGAGCCGCGCCCGCAGGACATCCAGTCGATTCGCCTCGCCAGCCTCCAAGCGAGCCTCGGCCTGGCTCAGATGGTCGGCGTACTCCGTCTCGTTCGTCTGTGCAACGTCAAGAAGTGCACACTTCTCAAGATAGGTAAAGTAGGCGGAAGCCACCTCGTCAAAGACCGTATAGCCCTCGTCGACAAGTTGAACCTCGGCGGCCACGACACGCTCGGCCTGGGCTTTCGCCTTCGCGTCATATCGACCGAAATCCCAAAGCAGCAAATCAACCGACACGCCAGCCGACGGGCCGCCCCTCGTGTTGTAGTCGTGCTCGTGCCAGTGTGTCCCGGCACTCGACTCGCTGTAGCCACCGTTCAATGAAATGGATGGCGTCGTCCACGGCGTGTCGCTGACAAGCGGTGCATCCGCCGCAAGTTCACGAAGGGCGAGCCTCGCATCCTCGACGGCAAGTCGGGTGGATGCGATGGACGGCCGATTCGTCAGCGCAAAGTCCACCAGTTCGGCGAGAGATTTGCCGCGCAAGTCGAGCCGCCCCTGCATGGCGGAGACCTGCGACTCCTCTCCACGCGGAGCGACTTCGGCCTGCGCATCGCGAGCGCGTCGAATCGTCGAACAGCCGACCAAGGCAATGGTCAGCGCAAGATACGGAAATAGTCCACGACCAAAATTCATGGCGCGTATTATAACATACCTTCGGGTATGTATGTCAAGCCTCCATCCGGGGTCTTGCGTAGCAGTTGGAGGTCGTTCAAATGCGCAGCTCGTCCCTGTGCTATTTTTTCCGCGCCGGCCGACTTGCAGGATATCACCTCGTCCCATTCACAGCCACGCGACTGGATTTTTCGTCTATGCCGTGGATTCCACCGCCTCGCGGCGGGTGTCCGATGCCCGTCGGACGAAATTCTGATGCCCGTCGGAGGAATTTCCGATGCCCGTCGGAAAAAATTCTTATGGGCATTAGAAGGTACTCCAATGCCCGAAGGAAAGCACTCCAATGCCCATTAGACGGGGCCGTCGCCCCTAACGCACCGAACTCCGACGAAGGTAACATTCTCCCCTTCTGCCGCGACTTCAGAAACGGTGTCCCTATCGGCTGCCGCAACGCAGACAACAAACTAAAACAGAAAGGAAATCCATGAAACATCTCACACTCCACCCTCCCGCGCTTTATACCTTATTATTAGAGGGAGTGCGGGGCTCGTCATTACTCCCCTTCTGCAAATCGCCGCTCCCAAGCGCGGCGGTTTGTGGCTCATCCCCTCGCGGCAGAGTTGAGCCGACGGCGGCGAAGTCGCCAGTCGGGCAGATATTCGTCCATTTGCCGCTGAAACTCGGGCCCGTGGTTGTGCACCTTGAGATGCGTCAACTCATGGACAACGACGTATTCGACCAGTTCGGATGCCACATGGACGAGTTCAAGGTTGTAGGTGACGATTCGCTTGCGCCAGTGACACGACCCCCACAGGGACTTCATCCGACGGATGCGAAGTCCGACATCCTGCTCACCCAAGTGGGATTGCCATCTCGCCTGGAGTCCTGCAACAAGTTCCCCAAAATGCGTTCGCTCCTCAGGTGAGATCTCGGTGGGTTCGGCGGGCGGAAGCGCCTTGACGGCACCGTGTCGTTTTATCACCCATGACCACTTCTCCAGCAGAAACCGCTCGCCTTCCGCCAAGGGGACCCGCCACATCGGAATCGAGAGATGAACCGAGCCATCAATGCGAATGCGTAGGTTGATACGCCGGATGTGCTTACGCTCGACCTCCACGGGAATGCCGCGGACGAGATTCATCCCAAGCTGAAGCATATCCGCGTCTCAGGCGGTGCGCCCGACGAGCCGTCGGGCGAGTCCACTCAGGAAGGTGGTATCGCCCGGCAGGCGCGAAAGTGCCGCGACGGCCGCCGCCGTCGTTTCGACAACTCGCCGTTCCGTCTCAGCCTTCCCATACGGCGAATCGCCATCGAGAAGGTCGTCCTCGTACTGAAAGGCAAGACCAAGATTCAGAGCGAAGTCCCGCAGCGCGGCGACATCCGCCGCGTTTCCGCCCCCGGCGTATCCTCCCATCACCGCCGCCGCCATGAAGAGATCGGATGTCTTGTGCTCGTAGATGTAAGCGACATCACGAGCCGCATCCGCCGCGATGTCCTCAACCTGCCCCCTGACAACACCCACGCCATACTGGCCCAGTGTCGCGACAACGGTAGCAACATTGCGCGGCGAACGCGCCGCCGTCTGAAAGGCGAGTGCCTGGAGGGCATCGCCAACGAGAATCGCATTCGCCTCACCGAACTTCGCCCAGACGGACGGTTTGCCGCGACGTTCCGCATCGTTGTCCATCGCTGGTAGGTCGTCATGGACCAGGGTGTAGTTGTGGAGAAACTCAATGGCCGCCGCCGGATAGGCCGCGTCCTCCGCCCGCCCGCCGACTGCAACGGCCGCCGCAAGGCAAATCAAGGGACGAATCCGCTTACCACCCGCACCAACCGCATAGCGCATCGCCTGCGACAAAACGCCCGGACGATCCCCTTCCTTCGGCAAGACCTCGTCCAGCGTCCGCTCGACAAGCGCGAGATAGTCATCACTGACGCTCATTTCGAAAAGCGTCCCGGGCGCGTATGGCCGCAATTGTAGTCCTGCGGCGGCTGGGGCTTGCCGAGTCCAACGCCCTTTGTCATCAGAGCCTTCAACTCATCAAGATGCTTCTCATAAACGCCACGAGGATTCACGCCGTACTTCTTGCAGATGGCGGCCGCCATACCGACGACCTCGCCCATCATGCCGTGCGTGCGCATCACGCGGGTCGTGCCAAGGGCGACGTGCGTCACCGAAATGTCGCGCCCGGCCATGAAGAGATTCGAGACATTGCGGGAATAGAAGCAGCGATAGGGAATCGGATACGGCCCATGGACATTGTGGGTTGCAATCGAACGGAACGGCTCGCCCGAATAGTGCCGCGCATTGGACGGCATCGGATAGTGGAGGTCGATGTTCCATGTCGTGCAGCACGTCCCGTCCGGATACTCGCGCTCCTCGAAGACATCCTGCTGCGTCAAAATGTGGTCACCGAGCAACCGCCGCGTTTCGCGCTTACCGGCGACATAGGCAACCCATTCAAAGGCCCGGTTGGCGAACTCCGCCTTGCGCAGGCCATGATTCTTGATGAATGACCAGTTGGAGTAGACGACCAGCATACCGTAGTCGCGAACTGTCTCGAAGTCATTGAGCTGGTCGCGGAGCATCCCCGTCTCCCAGTCCCAATCACCCCTGACGTTGTATTCGCAGTTCGTCTCATTGAAGGTAATCATCCACGGCTCGGACGGGAACGCGATGGGTTCGGGCATTTTCTTCGTGTACCACTGGACGCTCGCGCCCATCGTCATCTTGTCCGCCACATCGGGAGCCATATCCTCACCCGTCTCAGCCTTCGATTCGCGCCCGAGACGCCAATCAGCCCCGGCGAGGAAGCCGACCGTGCCATCACCCGTGCAATCCACAAAGAGCGGCGACACGAACATCGTGCGTGCACCCGAGACGACATTTTCGCCAATGACATACTCAATGCGGTTGCCCTTTCCGTCTGGCTTTTTACCAACGGACGAGACGAGCGTATTCAGGTAAAGTGTGATGTTCGTTTCGGCCTGCACGGCGGCCAACTTGCGATCATCCTCGTATCGGCTTGCGGGCATTGCATTGCCACCCCTCGCAGGACCGATCTCGGCAACGACATCGCCGAGACGCGGATAAGGTCCGAGATTTTGGTAGCCACCAAGATGAACGCGGACTTCTGAGGAGTTCGCGCCCCCCAAGACCGGACGATCCTGCACGAGCGCGACCTTCAGTCCAAGCCGCGCCGCTGAAATCGCCGTGCAGATGCCGGCGATGCCGCCGCCGACGACCGTCAAGTCGTGGGTGACCTTGCGGTCGACATCCAGTCCCGTCTTCTGCGGCGCACGCACGGGGGCTGCCTCCGTCGTCAGGCAAATGGCATCGCACCGGCCATCAAACCCGGTCAGGTCGTGCAGGGCGACCTCGTTCTTTCCCGCAACGAGATCCACCTCGCCGGCCTTGACCCAAAGCCATTCGCCCTTGCCCTGGACACCAAGGACCTCCGGCATCTCAACGCCATTGACGAGGACTTTGAAGCGTCCCGCCCCCTGCGCGTCGCTCCACGGTGCCGTCCAGTTCTTCGTGCGCACATAAACCGTGTGCCGTCCCGCCGCCTTTACGTCAAACGAGGTGCGCGCATCCGCCACGGGAACGCCCATTCCATGCGCGATCAGATAGGTCGACCCCATCTCAAGGCGAAACTGCGAGTCAAGCTTCCACCCGCCAAGTTCCGAGAACTGCTCGCATTCGAGCGAAATGACATCCGCCCAGGCGAGCGAAGAGAGAAGTGCCGCGAGGGCAAAGGAAAGTGTTTTCTTCATGTTCATGCGGCCTATTATACCAAAACTTTGCTTTTCAACCAAGCGGACTACTCGTAGCGGAGCGCGACAATCGGGTCCAGACGCGAGGCGCGGATAGCTGGATAAATGCCGAAACCAACACCCACGCCCACACTGATGCCGAAGGCGAGAATCAGGCTCCACGCCGTGACCACGGTTGGCATCCCCGCGAGACAGGTCACCAGAAATGGAATAAAGAGACCGAGCGCCAGTCCAATCGTTCCGCCAAACGCCGAGAGAACGAGTGCCTCAATGAGGAATTGCACAACAATCTGGCTTCGCCGTGCGCCAATGGCGCGGCGAATGCCGATTTCCCGCGTCCGCTCCGTCACCGAGGCCAGCATGATGTTCATGATGCCGATGCCACCGACAAGGAGTGAAATGCCGGCAATTGCGCCGAGGACGATGGAAAAGGTCCGTTTTGTCGCCTCCGCCTGGCGAAGGAGCTGAAGCGGCACATCAATGCTGTAGTCGGCGTTGCGATGCGATGACTCAAGGAGTCTCGCAATGGCCTTCGCCGTTGCCTCCACATTCTCCTCCCGATCGACATGGGCAATGATTTCGTGCAACTCGACCTTTTCGCGGATGGTTGCGCCCTGCGTCCGCCGAAAGAAGACATCACCATGGCGTTGCCGTGCGGTCGTCAGGGGAATGTAGACATCCGTGCGGCGGTCTGGTGTGTCCGATGCCTCCGTATCGCTCGCCTCGCTACGCACGATGCCAATGACTTCGTAAGTGTTCGCGTCAATCGTGAGCGTCTCGCCGACGGCGTGCTCGTTAGCGAGGAGCTTGCGCGCCCCCCACTCCGTCAAAACCGCCACCGACGAGAAGGACGACACATCCTTCTCGTTCATCACCCGCCCAGCCAGCACATCGCGCCGGACGAGGCTGAACCAGTCGTCCGTCGTGCAGACAATGCGCAAATCCTGCGCCCGCTTGCGAAAACGGCTCGGCTTGACGAATGTCTTCACGGGCACGACCCGATCGACCGTTGGAATCGTCGCGGCTATCCGCGTCGCGTCCTCATAGAGAAGACCGTAAATGGAGAACCAGGCGACCTTTCTGCTTGAATTCGCCTGCTCCGGCGGCTTTTTTGAGACAAGCATGACATTGTGACTGCCCAGGCGGCGGATGCGCTCAAGGGCTTCACGGGAGGCTCCTTCGCCAATGGCCAGCATGGCGACCACGCTCCCCACGCCAAAGACAAGACCGAGCATCGTCAGGAAACTCCGCAGCTTATGCAGGAGCAAGTTCTTGACACCCAAACGGACATCGCGCCCGACCCTTGAAATGACGGCGTTCATCGCATCTCCCGAATGAGTCCGTCCCGCATGACGATTCGGTGCTCGGCATAGGCGGCCACGTCATCCTCATGCGTCACCATCACAATCGTCTTGCCGCGTTTGTGAAGGTCGGTGAAGAGGTCCATGATTTCAAGGCTCATCGCCGTGTCGAGATTGCCCGTCGGCTCGTCCGCCAGAATCACCACGGGGTCGGTGGCAAGCGCTCGGGCAATCGCCACGCGCTGCTGCTGGCCGCCCGACAACTGGCTCGGCCGGTGTTTCAACCGATCGCCAAGCCCCACGTAGTCCGCATATTCCGCGGCCCGGCGACGCCCCTCCGCATCATCGACTCCCCGATAGTAGAGCGGCAGGGCGATGTTCTCGGCGACGGTCAACTGGGGAATCAGGTTAAAGCTCTGGAAGACGAAGCCGAGATAGGAAAGGCGGACATCGCTCAGCGCATCGTCGTCCAACTGCGAAACTTCGCGTCCATTCAGCCGATAGGTTCCGGATGTCGGACGGTCCAGGCAACCGAGAATCTGAAGCATCGTCGACTTGCCGGAACCCGAACTGCCCATGACCGCCCAGAAGTCGCCCTTGGCAATCCGTGCGCTGACGCCGCGCAGGGCGTGGACCTTTTCGGCCCCCATGTCGTAGACCTTGGTGAGATTCTCCACCTCAATCGCATAGTCGACGCGGCCGCTCATTTTCCCTCCGACTTGCCGTCCGTCCTGACCGCAACGGACGGTGCCTCCGACACCGCAGACTCGCCCAACGGCGGCGCAAGCATAACCTCTTCGCCGGGTTTCAGCCCCGAGATGATTCGGATGAAGCGGTTGTTGTCGAGACCAACGACGACCGAGCGTCGCTCGTTCCCCGTTCCTGCCTTCACCCAGACGTAGGCGTCGCCGGCGATGCGCACGACACACTGGACGGGAATGTAAATCGCCTTGTCATAGCGCGCGATGACAATCTCCGCCTTGCACCCCATGCCGTTACGGAGTTCCCCCGCGCCGTCGGGAATGTAGATTTCGGTCGGGTATTCCTTCAGGTCGGGATTCATCCACTTGCGCTCCGTATCGGGCATCGGCGCAATCTTTCGGACCGTTCCCGAGAAGACCCGCCCCGGAATTGCGTCGCACCTGACGCGAACAGGCATCCCAGTGACGATGCTCTTGAGGCTCGCCTCGTGCACATTGACCTTCGCGGCGAATGTATCGGCCGTCGGCAGGACGATGAGTTCCTGCCGCTCCCAGACCTCCTGACCTTCCTGGAGCGGTTCGCGTCCCATGCGCGAGGTCGCGTAGACGACCTGCCCGCCACGCGGTGCACGAATCGAGGCCTTGGCAATCTGGTTCGTAATCTTGTCGAGTCGCTGGCGCTGCTTTTGGAATTCACGCTCCTTCGCCCGCAAGTTGCTTTCGGCCTGCGCAATGGCCGAGGCCGCCTTCTTCTTCGCCCGCTCGAACGCCATGCCCTTCTGCTTGACATCGCTCCTGTACTTGGCCAGTTCGCGGCGGTGCGTATAGGTCTCAAGTAACTCAAGTTCGCGCTGCGCCGTCTCCAGCGTCAGGCGGCTCGACTTCCAGCTCAACTCGTCGCTCTCAAGTTCCGTCTCAGAGATGAAATTCTCCGCATAAAGCTTCTTCGACCACTCATACTTGTCCTTCGCCTGTTTCACCTGCTGCTCGTTGAGCGCCAGTTGTCCCTTTCGTCCGATGAGAGTCGTTGGGTATTCGCCCTTCTCGTACTTGTCGAGATCTTCCTTCGCGAACGTATAGTCCTGCTCGGCCAGTTCCACATTGCTCGCCGACTGGTTCTCCTCAATGGCCAGGGCCTCCCGCGCCACCTCGACGGCACTCTCGGCATTCTGAAGCGTAATCTCCTGCGTATCCTTCTCGTCTATTTTCGACGAGACATCCAGTTGGACGAGGAGATCCCCCTTCTTTACGATGGTTCCCTCGGGAATCAGCGAGATGATTGAGACGCGCCCCTGCACTTCATTCTTGAGCACAATCTGCTCGCTGGGTGCGATTTCGCCATACTCCTCAATGCTGATGACGAGCGGTCCCTCCTGAACGGGCGCATAGAGCGTCTCGGCCGAAGCCACGCCGCCCTTGCGGCCAATGAGGAGAGTTCCCCCGACGAGCGCGGCAATTGCGATGCCGCCAACCAGAACTGCTTTCTTCGCCTTCATGACTTCTCCTGTCCTTCCTGTTCCTGGCGTTGTGCATCACCCGCCGCATCCGGGTCCGGCAAGATGCCGAGCGAGACAAGGTCCGCCTCCTGCCAGGTCCCGTTGACCGAAACATCCAGAAGCCCCAAATCCCGCTGAATGGCCAACTCCTGGTTCTTGTAGCTAATCATCGCCGAATAGAGGGAATTCTTGGCCGAGACGAGCGAGTCCTGGGCCTCCAGCATAACCGTCATGTCGGCACGGCCTGCCTGTAGGAGGATCTCCTGGTTGCGCACGCGGCGTTCGGCGAGGTTCATCGCGACGAACTGGATGCGCAGGTTGTCCTTCGTCTGGCTCATCGCCCGCATATCCGACCGAATCGTGCTCTTGAGCGAGTCTTCCTCTCGCTGATAGGTGCGCACGGCATTCTCCACGGCGATGAGCGCGGCACGATAGGCATTGCGCTCCGCACGGCGCTCGATCGGCAAGTCAATCGTCAGCAGCGGATTCGCCGTCCAGTCCCTCGGATGCAGGCGACCGTGCTCAACGCCGTCTCGCCGCGACATCGGTCCGACCGTGTCGGCAAAACCGGAGGCCGAGGCCCCAAACGTCACCTCGGCCCGAAGCGCGTCCTCGGCAATCAGCAGCTTGCGCTGTGCATCCTCAAGCCGATCGCGACAACTGGCGAAGTCAAGACGATTCGAGAAGGCAAGGGCAATCGCGGCATCCGTGCGCTGCTTGAGGTCGCCGTCGTCGACAGAATCGGGCGGATCAAGCACAATCTCGGGTCCATTCCCCATGTCATAAGGGCCAAGACGAAGCCGGGCGAATCGCCCCACATACTTCTCAAGCTCGATGAGGTCGCTCTCTCGCGGCTCAATGCGGGCATCGGGCGGCAACCCAAGCGTCATCTTGAAGGAGTCTTTTGTCGCCTCATAGCTCTGGCAGGAGGCAATCCAACTTGCCTTGGACGAGAGTTCGCTCTGGTGCGCTTGCTCGAACTGCGACTTTGACATGCGGCTGGCTTCCGCCATGCGATAGGAGCGGCGCGTGGAACGGATGACGCGGCGGAACGCCTCGTCCTGGTTCTGCTTCTGCCGCTTGGCCAACACGAGGGCGAGATAGGCGGACTCGATTTGGCAGATGAACGAACGCTTGTACTGCTCGAACTCCCGAACCGCATAAATGAAGGAACGCTGAGCCTGGGTCAGTGACTCCGTATTGACGAGTTCCCCCGACCCCCGCAGGAGCGGCACTGAAATGCTCAGATCGGCGGACGACCCCCACGCCGTCCGCCGGTCGCCCGTCAGCATGCCAGCCAAGTTCGCCATGATGGAACCCGTCATCCGAACACCGTTCCGAAACTTTCGGCTCACGCCCAGTCGCGCCGATTCGTTGTGACTGATGGCGTGATTCGCCACGGCATCCTCCTCCGACGCATCGCGCCAGACGGACATATTGGAGGCGAGTGTACTTGAGAAGATGTTTCGAAAGGTGTCATCCTCCAAGTCCATTCCGAGGGCCGTCTGGAAGAGCGATTCCTTTCGGCTCTTGTAGTCCGCACTGTTGTAGGCGGCAATTCTTACGGCATCAACCAGCCCAATCTCAAGCGCATTCGTTCCGCCGCGCCAAATGGCAATGGATGGGTCGTCGCCGCCGGGGAGGAGTCGATCTTCGCCGCGCCAGTAGAGATTCGTCGGCAGGTCTCGAATGCCAAATGAGGCCGGATCATTCGCCACCAGCCCCTGGTCCAGCATGAGCCGGCGGCGGAGCGTATCGGCCGGCGTCTCGATTTCAATCGGTTCCGTGCGGCCCGTCACCCGTTCCTGGTAAGCCGACAAATAGGCCTTTCCAGTCTCGTCAGCCTCGGTGCGATAGTCCTGGGCACTGCGGCAACTTGAAATGAGGAGGCAAAGGAGCGCGAACCCTCCGCCCGTGAGCAACCACTTGTTCCGGCTCGACATTTGTCTGCGAGCCATCATTTGAGCCATGTCGACTTGAGCCACTTCGCCGCCAACTCTTCCCATCCGTCCACGGGGGTGTCGTGCCGACGGATTCCGTACCCGTGCCCGCCATGCGTGAAGAGGTGCATTTCAGCGGGAACGCCCGCATACTTGAGCGCGGCATAGTAGGCGAGCGAATTCTCAATGTGCGCAAAGTCGTCCTCCGTCTGGACAAGGAAAGCCGGAGGCGTTTCCGAGTCGACGGCGAACTCGCCGCGCAGGGTCAGGGGGAGCGTCTTCTCGTCGTTGTTCCCAACGACCAGCATCCACGGGTAGATGGGCAGGGTGAAGTCGGGCCGGCACGAGACCTCGTCAATTTCGTCAACGGTCGGATAGGCGCGGTTGCGCCAGTTTGTCGAAAGGCGCACGGACAAGTTTGCGCCCGCCGAGAAGCCCATCACGCCGATGCGCTTCGGATCAATCGAGAATTCTGCCGCCCGAGAGCGAATGAGCGACAACGCACGCTGAGCATCCATGTGCGCCGCATCCCGTTGTCCCGGACAACGGTACTTCAGGACAAACGCGGAAAAACCAAGCGAGTTGAGCCATTCGGCAATCTCCGTCCCTTCATGATTGTAGGCAAGAATCGTATACCCACCGCCCGGGCAAACGAGAACCGCCGGCTTCACACCCTCTCCAGCGGACGGAAAATAAGCGAGTTCCGGCACGGTCACATCCGTCAGGCGGACGATGCCCCCGTTCGTGTCGTGCACGCGATAGGGTGCGCCCGCACCCGGAAGCGGAATCTTGCCCTCGGGCCAAACGGCAATCTTCACGCCCTTCCCAAGTGCTTCATTCGCAAGTTCCATATCGAGCACATCCTTTGCATTAAGCCCTGCGACAACGGCCGCGAGGACCATACTCACCAGCAACTGTTTGAACTTCATGGGCGTATTGTACCATAAATACGCCCTTCATGGGAAATTTCCTCGTTCATCGTCGCCAAAGTCGACGGACAATCCGCCGCGTTCGCCTATGACCGCGAGCGATTCCGATAGGTCTGCATCGTCATCCCGAAGTGCCGAAGAAAGACCCGCGCCAGGTAGGCAGAGGAACCGTACCCACACATGCGGGCGATTTTTTCAATCCTGTACGGGGAATCCTCAAGAAGTATCCGAACGCGTTTCAGCCGCTCTTCCGTGATGAAAGCACCGACGGACATTGAAAGCGACTCCGAAAAATGCCGCTCAAGAAGCCGCCGCGACGTGCCGCAGACCCTTACGACATGGTCAACATCAATCGCCTGCGTCGCGTGAGTCACGATGTAATTCAACGCATTCGAGACGATGGGGTCATCCGAGGCCTGCAGAAGCCTGCTCGACGCACGGCGGACAATTCGTTTCGGTCCAAAGACAATTCGCCCCACCGGCTGGGGTACGAGAATGGACTGAATGAGCTGCCGCGTTGCCTCCTCGGCGGCGGCCTCGGCATCCAGTTCAATGGATGCCAGGGACGGGCACATGGCTTCGCACAGGTCCTCGTCATTGTCGACACCCATCACGGCAATGTCTCGTGGCACAAGCAAGCCAGCCGACTGCGCCGCGTCAAAAACTTCCCTCGCCCGCCCATCATAGGCCGCGAGAACGGCCGTCGGTCGCGGCAGTTTCTTCAGAAAGCGTATCAGTCGACTGTTGTCTGGCCCTCCCCATTCCCCACGTGTACAACCATATAGCGCACAGTCAAAGCCAAGTTCGCGCAACCGTGCGCGGAAAGCTCGCCCTCGTCGCACGGACCAAGCCGGCGAACCCACCTCGTCCACATAAGCGAAATGGACGAAACCCTCCTCAACTAGGAAGTCTGCCGCCAGTTCGCCGACTGCCTCGGTCTCGCATGTCAAGACACCCTGTCTCTTCATCAGTGCGCGAACAGAGGCGGTCTCCCGTCCTGTGTCGGGGTCACAGATGACCATCGGAATGTCCACCCCGCTGACAAGTTCATCTGGACGTCCGATGAACCCGTCGTATTTCGTCAAGTCGACTGTCGCAGAACGACGACCGTCAATCAAGTCTATATGAACATCCGCCCGCGTCCGCACACACGACAGGATGCCGCGCCGCATCTGGCGGCAAACCCTGAACGTGAGCGGAAGTGAGACGGCAATGTTCACGACTCGCCTGTAAAGAGTGCAGTGGTCGCGTAATAGGGATCGGACGTATACCGACAACCGAGACGGCGCAGTCCTGCCTGGTCGCCAGGCGTCACCATGTGCGTCATGTGGACTTCACATCCGCGCAACTCATTCAGTTTCTCCATGGCAATCTGCGCCGCCGGATTCGTCGTCGACGAAATCGCGAGACCAATCAGGGCCTCATCCAAGTTCAGGGACGTATAACCGACCTTGAGAATGTCCTGCTTCATGTGCGCAATCGCCTGAATGACGTTTGGCGCAATGAGCGGAATCTGAGCGGGGATGCCCGAAATGGCCTTGACAGCATTCATCACCATGGCGGCGGCGGCGTGCATCTCGTCGGAGTTCCGACCGGTGACGATGCGCCCGTCCTTCAGCTGAATCGCCGCGCCCGACACGATCGTCCCCCCCGCCTTGCCCTTGCCGCGAAGACGGGCTTCTTCCGCCGACTGGCGCGCCGCCTCGACGACCACGCGATCCTCCGGCTTGAGACCAAGCGACTCCATCAGGTCCTTCGCCCGGTCGACCGACTCACGATCGGTCGTCCCCTCGGCAAACTGGCACTGGTAGCGAAGGAATCGGCGAATGACCTCCTGCTTGGAAGCCTGCCGCACAACCTCGTCATCGATGATGCCGAAGCCAATCCGATTGACGCCCATATCCGTCGGCGACTTGTAGGGGCAGGCCCCCTTCGTCATCTTCTGCCAAATGGCCACCAGGAGCGGGAACGCATCCACATCTCGGTTGTAGTTCACCGTCTTGATACCATAGGCCTCAAGATGGTAGGGATCAATCATGTTCTTGTCGTTGAGGTCAATAGTCGCCGCCTCGTAGGCAATGTTCAGCGGATGATCAAGCGGCAGATTCCAGACCGGGAAGGACTCGAACTTGGAGTACCCGGCGACCTTGCCCATGCGGTACTCGTGGTAAATCTGCGTCAGGCAGGTGGCGAACTTCCCCGAACCAGGCCCGGGAGCCGTCACGACGACAATCGGCTTCTCGGTCTTCACGAACTCGTTCTTGCCATAGCCCATGTCGGACACAATCGTGTCAACATCCGCCGGATAGCCAGCCGTCTTGTAATGGTAGTAGACGCGTACGCCGCGCCGCTCAAGCTTGGCACGGAAAAGCTTGACGGCCTGCTGCTCCTGATAGCGCGTAATGACAACGCCGCGCACGGTCAAGCCAAGGCTCCGCAAGTCGTCAATCAGCTTGAGGGCATCGTCGGCGTAGGAAATGCCGAAGTCGGCCCGCATCTTCTTGCGCTCAATATCGCCCGCATACAGGCACAAAATCACCTCCGCATGATCCTTCAGGGACTGCAAAAGTCGCAACTTGACATTCGGATCGTAGCCTGGCAGGCATCGGGCCGCATGGAAGTCGTTGATGAGCTTGCCGCCAAATTCGAGGTAGAGCTTGCCGAACTTACCGGCGCGGCGACGAATCTCCTCCGACTGCTCGGCGAGATACTTCTCGTTGTCAAATCCGAGTTTCATTTCTTGTTAATCTCGTCGAGGATTTCCTGAATGCGTCCCTTACAGCGTCCACAGCCACCGCCCGCCTTGGTGAAATTCGTCACCTCCTCAACGGTCGTCAGTCCGTTCTCTGTGATGACGCGGCGAACCTCATTCTCGGACACGTTATAGCAGGTGCAGAGAACCGTTTCCTCAAGATTGCGATCGGTGTTCTTACCCGTCTCGAAGTTCTTGATGGCCGCCTCCATCGCCTCGCGGCCCATCACGCTGCAATGCATCTTCTGCGGCGGCAAACCGCCAAGATAGTCCGCAATTTCCTTATTTGTAATCTTTTTTGCCTCTTCAAGCGTCTTTCCGATAACCATCTCGGTCAGGGCCGAGGAACTGGCAATCGCACTCGCGCATCCGAATGTCTGGAATTTCGCCTCCGCAATGCGCCCGTCCGCACCCAACTTAAACTGAAACTTGAGGGCATCGCCACATGCAAGCGACCCAACGGTCGCCGTCCCATCCGGATGCTCAATCGAACCCACATTCCGGGGATTCCGGAAGTGATCCAGCACCTTTTCTGAATAATTCCACATATCAACCTATTCCTTGCTATACAATCCGCGAACGGGACATTATTATATCAAAAATCACCCACCCGAGCAAAAGACGGGCGGAGGCCTCTCGACCTCCGTCCGCATCCCCGACTTCAGACCTTCCGCGCCGCACCCGTCAGTCGCCGCGTCGCCTCAGGCAACCGGTAGCCCCGCCTGCGAGCGCACAAGCGCTTCCCAGTCGGTCAGGCGACCCTCGGTCTTGTCGGACTCGTTCAACTCGTCCAGCGCAAGACCGACGAGATGCCCATTCTGGGAAATCTTCGAGGTCACGCCTGTAAAGGCGTCTATCGGCAGCGTTCCAACCAGCGTCGCCCCTCGGGCCGTTACAGCCTCAGCCAACGCGGCCATGCCGTCGCAGAATGTATCCGCAAAGCCCTGCGAGTCGCCCAGACCAAAAAGGGCGACTCGGCGACCCTGCAGGTTTGCGCCCTCGATGAGGCCCAGTCCCGTCGCCACCCAGTCGTCCTGAAGATCTCCGAACCCCCAGGTCGATGTCCCAAGAATCAGCAATTCCGCCTCCAGTGCCTCCGGCCCGACGGCATTCACATTGAGTGCAACCGTACCGAAATCGGACGCGATGCGCTCGGCGATCGCCTCCGTCGTCCCCGTTGTGCTTCCATAGATTACGTGTACCTTGTCCATTGATTGACTCCTTTGAGTTGTGTTGTCCTTGAAAATTCCTCCGTCATTGAATAGAAGGCGTTCAAATCTGCCGCGCGTTCAAGAGCCTCTCCGGCCAGCCGCTCCACCTGCCCGTAGAGTCGCATCCGGCGAATGGACTCGATGCAATCGCCGTAGACGCGCCAGAGGCCATTGTGGACGGGGGTCGACGGCAAGTGGCGCATGAAGCCCGCGACATCCTTCAGCGGATAGCCGATGAAAACACCGACTTCATGCGGAATGCCCGAACCGGTTGCGCGGCGCTGCAGTTCGGCGAGGTCGTCCGCCATCGATCCGTCCTTCGGATAACCCTGTCGATTGAGCCACGCCCGGTTCGAAGGTTCGGCAAGCGTCCGCCGAAGAGCCTCAGGGTGGTAGAAGAGAACGAGCGAACTCGCCTCCTCGACCTTGAGTTCGACATACTCAAGGCGTAGTGTGAAGTAGATGTCACGGCGATAAAGGCAAAAACGAAAGCCCTGCTCATTCTCCGTTGCATAGCAGTTCCTCACACGGAGCAGTTCAGCCGGCTTCACGCCACTTCTCACGGCCGCCGTCTTGACCAGAAGAAACTTCAGGAGCCGCTTGCGGTGCGCATCGTCGATCTCTGGACGCGCCCCCTCGGGCATTGGAGGTAAAACACCCCGGCCCGGACCAACCGGAGCCGGGGACCTGCTGTAACCACCATCAGGATTTGACTTAAATTCCATACGCGAAACATTCCTTGCGGACGGCGTAAAGTTTACCATATCTAACTTACTGAGGTCAAGGGGGCATCGACAGCTTGCGCGGCAGGGACAATGGTAAACTCGAATAGGTCTGCAACCGCAGAAGGAACAATGTCCGAAAGGAAGGACAGGAAGAAGGCTCAGAACCACCCTCATGGGCACATCAGGCGGGGGTTGCGCATCCCAGCGCCCTCCTCTTGCGCTTGTCAACTCGGTTTGGGCTTCGGCGTTCCCCGTCAACGCCCGGATGCGGAGACCTCCAATGTCAGGGCATCGGATTCAAGCCCATGCAACGGAACGCATACGCCGCCGACAGGCGGAGCGCGACCGTCGACGCGGGGTCCCGGAGGACGCGGCGGAGTCCGGAAACCGCCGCATCCACCCTCCTCTCGCCACAGACCTGAATGGCCATCACCCGCACCGCCGGGGCCGTCGCCACATCGCCGACGCAGGCAATGAGCCGACGCTCAAGTCCCCGGCCATCGATTCGGGTGTCGAAGGCTGCCAGATCGGCGAGAGCCCGAAACGCGGCGGCCGCAACGGTGCATTCGGTCTCCCGCGAGGCCTCCTCAAGGGCTCGGCGCAGTTCCCCCGCCTCGGCAGAGGCGGCATCGTAGGCACCGCGTCGGTTCAGGGCCTCGGCGTAGAGGCCGATGTGCTGCACGGCAAAGTTCCGCGTGTGGACATCCTGCGAGCGGTCCCGGAAGAGGGCAATCATCTCCTTCGCAT
Source organism: Verrucomicrobiota bacterium (assembly GCA_050874585.1). Lineage (GTDB taxonomy): Bacteria > Verrucomicrobiota > Kiritimatiellia > RFP12 > UBA1067 > UBA1067. Next base: position 36,204 of record JBNMKZ010000014.1, read on the forward strand.
AGTCGGCAGGTATCGTCGCCTGGTTCAGCAACTCGTCCATCACCTGATTCTTGTCGGATGCAAGCCGTGCAGACGACTGGGAGGAAGCCGTCCCCTCGGGTACGATCGCCCGCCGTGCGAGCATCCGCCGCTTCTCCTGCGGGATCGGATCCCCTCGTACAGTTTCGCGCGGCGACTCCAAACAGGGGACCTGATGCAAGGACGGACGCGGTGCCATCGAAACTGGCCTTGCACGGTCGTGATGCGACACCTGCCGAACCGTCCCCTGACGGTCCACCCGATCAAACCAATAACAGATCAGCGGCACAACAATCCCGGCCGCCACAAGCAGAATCGACAGCCGCCGCATCAAAATGAATGTTCGAATGGTCATGGGGCGAAGACACAACCCGAGACGGCGAATAGCAGCGCACCAAGCACAAGGATAACAGTCTTCCGTTTCATGGTTTCATATTCCCTTCATCGAATCGAACGGCTAATTGCCCATCATGCCGAAGAACAGCGAGAACCCAGACGAGTTCATCCACGGCAGATAGAACTCAAGGACTGACAGTACACCCCACGCCAGGGCGGACCACAGGAAGAGGAAGAACGACAGGAAGAGCCACGGCCTCTCCACAATCCGCTTCCCGGCAAGGAACGTAAAGACAAACGCGGCACTGCAGCCAATGAGCATCAGGGCCATCAGCGGAAAGAACTCCGCCGCCGCGATGAACATGGATCCCGTCAGCAGCGAGAAAACCAGGAGATAAACCCCGTAGACCAGAATTGCCCTTCTCCTACCCTTCCGCCCATTCCGCGTGGCACTTCCCGACGGCACCGCGTCCCGCCGCGTCCTTTCCGCCCCGGCAGCCGAAAGGGCCCGTTCCAGCAACTGCGGAAGCGGAACATCGGCGGGTGGAGTCCCGCACCCGCCACCGGGAGCCCCGACGATTCTCTCCAGCGCATCGCGCAAACCCGCCGCGTCGACCGTCAGCGGACTCCGCCGGCAGAATCGGACGGGTACGTCGGATCGGACGAACCTCACGCCCAGCAACGAGAGGATCGGCGGCCGGGTCTCAACCGTCCCCTCGACGGAGGCCTTGACGACATACCCTTCCGCGTCCCAAAGGAGATACTCCCCGTGCAGGAGGTCGACCGGCTCCATGTAGGCCAGCTCCCCCTCCGTCCGGCAAAGGAAGCAGTCGCCGCTGTCACGCTCCCTGACGACCACAGGATACCTAATGTCCGATTCCATGAAAACCTCCTCTCTTGTAAAAGCTCACAGTCCAACCGTACGCCAGACAACGGCAAGCGGAACCAGTTCCACAAGGCAGGCAACCGCCAAGGAGACGGCCACCCGCCATCCCAGCCGAATCTCGCCGCGCCACGAGGGCATCCCTCCCTTTCGGGAGAGGAATCCCGCAAGCCAGGCACCGGGCACCACGGCCCCCAGCGCAAGCCGGGCAAAGGCACCGTCCACATCCACCTTCCACGTGGACAGGCTGAGGAACGCAACCGCCGCGAGACAGGCCAGGTAAGCCAGCAGGGCCGCGCACTCGGTCGCCCGGTGGCACCGACGGCCCCCGAAGAGGAGCAGGAAGACGGACAGGGCGTTGAGCGCAAGGCACGCCACGCCACCGGCCAGCATCCCGCCCTGCCGCGCATGCGCCAGGAACAGCAGACAGTTGTACACGATACCGAAGACAAGCGACACGGTCATCATCATGGCCTCCCCTCCTCCCCGACGAGTCGGCGGTGGACGCGAAGGAGGAGCACAAGGATCATGATCCCCTCCGCGAGGAACATCAGAACCGAAAGAACGCCAAGGAACAGGCGCAATCCCGGAAGACCCATCGAACCAAACTCCCAGTCGAAGGGGCACTCCACCCGCCCACCAAACGCGTACCATACGAAGGTGACGAGTAGAAGGGCAACCATCGCGAGATGCCCTGGGACGGGGCGAAGACCACCCCGCGACCGCCGCCCGAACGATCCGCCGAGCTGGGCGTAGGCATAAGAGCATACGACGAATTTGAACGGCAGCTCCCGGGCGAAATCGAGAAGGAACGCGACGAACCCGGCCAAGGTGCCGGGGCCACCTCCCCGGCAAACCGAGCACGACCTGTACAGTGCCTCGCACAGGGCCAGGACCATGAAGACAATTCCTCCATCCACAACCAGCCTCGCCACGCGAGCCCCCCATCGCCTCAATCGCATCGTTTTTCCTCCTTTCATACGATCATACCTCCCAAAGCGGAAACATGTAGTTGTAGACGAAAAGGGAATAGAACACCAGGAGGGCAATCGTTATCCCAATCAGGGGCCTGTCCAGCCGGAAGGGCGCAATCCACGGCAGGATGCACTCGACGACCCCCTCAAGCCGATTCAGGCCCCTCATTCGCCCGATGCACGCGGCGGATGGCGACAAGATGTCGCCCGTACACGGGACGAGCAGGACGCGCTCCAGGGCTTCCTGAATGCAGACCCCGTACAGGCCGTACCAGGCAATCGAAAAGGCCAGCAGACAACCAAGAACAAGGCCCGTTCGTGCGACGGGGACAAACTGGACACCCCTCACGCATCCGCCAGGTGCCCGGGACAGTAGCTGGGGAAAGATAGACGACAGATAGAGAACGGCAAACAGGTAAAACGGCAACTCCCTCATGTTTTTCATCAGCCGTTCCAGGTAGATGCCCACATCTCGCAGAATCGCCTCATCCGGCAGGTCGAGAACCGTGGCGAGAATCACATAGGCCGTCCACACGAGGCAGACGACATAGATGGAATAAGCGACTATGCGTTTCCTCCGAGTCATCTTCATTTCAGCCCCCTCCGAGGCGAGGAGCCTGTGGTCTTCCTCCTTCAAGAATCCGCGCGCCTCCCCCGAGCCGTTCTCCGCCGCCAGAAAGCGGAACGCTATCCGCCGCGCAAGGGTCGGGAAGAGCGTCTCGACCTCCTGCAGGGGCAACACGGCGGAATGCCTTTCCTCCACGCCGAGCCACGGCACGGACAGCGCCACCAGGACCCGAATCCAAGCGACAAGTTCATCACAGAGTCCCATTGTCGCCACCCTCCTTGATTTCATCTGAATCGCGGCGACCGCCATACACGGATGCCGCAAGCCGGTGCCTCCGAAAGACCCCGGCCATCTTCCCGAGCAACGCGAGATCCCGGGTAAAGCACACGAACATGCCTTCGTGGTTGAAGTTGAGAACGACGCCCCTCTCCGAGTCAACCGCATAATACTCGTCGCATTTCCGTCCGGGGAGTCCCCATTCCCCACCCCAGTAGGCGTGAGCCTCCATCCACCCGACAAGCCCGTCGTTCGACCCAATCGCAAGGAACCGTCCCGCGCCATGGGCCCCTGTTCGCCGCCATCCGGCGAGATTGTGGTGGAAGAGCAGGCCGCACCGTATGCCGCAGTGCCCGAGGGCCACACGCAGGACGCTCCAGAACCGAGAGGCGGAGCATCTGCCGCGCAACCGGTACAGATGCGGCACATCGCATTCCCACAGGCAGTTGGCGAGCCAGCCGTCGCCCCGCCGCCAGTGCACCCTACGCCCCCTCAGCGACGAGAGCACGGCGGTTGTCCTGCGCCAGCCGACCGAGTCACTTAATTCCTTCACCAGCATACGGTCCCTCCACTCCATCCAGTCGCAGATGGGGCAATCGGCCCGACAACGGCTTCCACTTGTTCCCTTACGCTCATTTTCATGCACTTTACCTCACCCATGTCAGCCCTCCTCCCGCGTAGAATGACGGCACGAGAAAAGCCCGAGGAGACGCCTCCACGCACGGACATGGCCGTTCCTCAGGTCGTAGAATCCCAGGTCTGCCCACCATCCCACGAGGAGGAAACAAAACACGACGGCGTGGAACAGGGCGAACCACATGAAGACGAACGGAGAAAAACCGCCTATATACGACGCATGAAAGTAACACACAAGACCGATCAGTGGAATAGGCGAGGAGGAATGCCGCCTGTCCACCATGTGCCTTATCACACAGCAGAGCGAATAGACATCCGACCAAAGGCCCATCAGGAAGAATGGCACGGAAAGGCAAATCCTCAGGCATGGTATGACAGTCATGGCTTCAACTCCTAATAAATCGTGGATTCCTCATCTCAGGACAACTCAAGCGTTCCGCCCATCCGCGCCAGCGACGACAGGACGCCGGACGGAATCCTGATCTGCGAATCCGAACGGCCGCCCCGGATGACCGCCGAGAAATCGCGGCGGGCCCTGGCGAGCCTCCGCACGGTCGCCGGATTCAGCGAGATGAAGAACCGCCACGCCCCACGGTGGACGAAGTCCACGTAGAGCACGGGCTTCAGTCCCTCGGTCCCGTTCAACCGTCGCATCTCCACCCCGACCTCCCCGCCGAGGATTCGGTCGAGCACCCGTTCGAACTCATCCGGCGAGATACCCCGTCGCCAGAAAAAATCCCGAGAGAGGATTATCTCCCGACTGGGGAGTTCGAAGCGGCTCAACTGTGCCGACCGCGTTCCGGACGGCACGTTGTCATACCGCAGCACAATATGATTGATTCTCAGTTCCATTGTCACCGACACTCCTTTCCTCAGCCTATTATCGAACAGCTAATTGCCCATCATGCCGAAGAACCGCGAGAACCCGGACGAGTACATCCACGGCAGATAGAACTCAAGAACCGCCAGTACGCCCCACGCCAGGGCTGACCACAGGAAGAGGAAGAACGACAGGAAGAGCCACGGCCTCTCCACAATCCGCTTCCCGGCAAGGAATGTGAAGACGAACGCGGCACTGCAGCCAGTGAGCATCAGGGCCATCAGCGGAAAAAACTCCGCCGCCGCGATGAACATGGATCCCGTCAGCAGCGAGAACCCCAGGAGATAAATCCCATATACCAGAATTGCCCTTCTCATTCAGTTACTCCCTTCTCATCGTGTTAGAAATCCGAACCTTGAATTAATCTTTTTGTAACTACGCCGAATTCCAATATTCCAAGTATCACCAAATCTATTTCCAAATGCGACTCCAATATGCCCTATGACAGTCACCCCAGGCATTTCCAAACTCAAAGTCTTACAAATATTGTCTCCCTTTGAAAAAATACCATCGTAAGCCGTACAACAACCAGATAGGTATATCACACCACTCGATGTCATTTTACCACTTAGCAGTTCAGAAAAGGGCTGATTTGTATCATCAAACAATACCCGACCATCATACGCGATATAAATCCCTTCTTCGTCTCCTGTAATACTCATCACATTGGATGCACCATGATCATAAATCGTCAAATTCTGGATACACTTATCAGGCATTTCCCCCACAGTTGATCTAAACTCATCAAGAGTAGGATTTCTCAAAATTATTCTGTTTCCATTTTTGTCACTTATTATCACTCTTGACAATCCATAGGAATCCAAGAAATTCACGGGGTCGTTGCCGCAGAAGGCGTGGAGGTTCAGCCCGCCCTCCAGGCCAATCGGATCGGGCGAGAGCCAGCGGCCCGTCTCGGGGTCGTACCACCGCGCGCGGAAGTGGACGAGCCACGTCGCCGCCGACCGCTCGCGCCCCTGGAAGCGGTAGCGCACCGCCCGCAGCTCCCCCGCCCCCGGGGCGATCTCCTCCGAGAGCACATTCCCCCATGCGTCGTAGGTCCAGCGGGCGGCGATTTCGCCGCGTTCGTCCGCATAGCCACAGACCGTCCCCTGGATGTCGGTGAGCGCGGCGTAGTTGCGTCCGCCCACGCGGACGGCGAGGAGGTTGTCCACGCCCGGCCCCCAGAGGTAGGCGCGGATGACCCCGCCGCGCTCGTCGACGTCCGCGAGGCAGTGGTCGCCGTCCCAGACGTGCCGCTCCGTTCCCTCCGCGTTCACGGTCGCCGTGCGCCGTCCGAACGCGTCGTAACGGTAGGATTCCGACTCCACCCCGTTCGTCGAGACGGAGACGAGGCGGTAGAGTTCGTCCCACGCGAGGTCGAGCATGTCGCCTCCGCGCCGGATGCGTGTGACGCATCCCGCCGCTTTTATCCTAACAACCCTATTCATTATTACTCCATCAAAGCAATCCATCTATACATACAAACAACATATCCAATCAACCACAATAGAGTTGAAACCATCAATCTACGATTTACTCGAAAAAGCATCAGCCACGGGAGAAGACAATCAAGAACTCCAACTGTACGTCGCAGATTCCGAAGAAACATTGCTTGAGCGATTTTATAATTTGTTGGTCCATTGCAACATACTATACTCGACAAATAATCAACGCAATATTGAACGAGGAAATCTCTCGTTAAAATCCAACATACGACAAAAATCAACAGCCCATAAAATCCCCATTTGGGATATCCCTTTCCTATTGAGGTCAATGCATCATAAAAATTGTTATTCTTTAGTCCACCTGCTAGACTCGGCAACACATAGGCAAGAAGAGAAACCGAAACCACATAAAATGGTAATTCCCATAGATCACGGGCTATGCCCCTCTGATATTCATCCAGATCCTTCATGATGGAATCCAACGGACAGTCCAACAGAGTTGGAAATATTACGCTAACCGTCCACAAAAGAAATAGCGAAAAAATCAACCAGCCGAGATGAGTTTTGCCAAGGTTCTGTAGATTCACATTTGACTTCCTTTCCTTGTTTTTAATAATATCGCCATAACATTTCCACTAATAATATCACATACCATAACGGTTAGGATGAGAAGAACAGCGATAAATTTGTAGAAAACCAAAAAGAAGAAAACCAAATTATTCATTACATCCAATGATAAAAGATTTTGTTCAAAATGCTGAGCCAATGAAATGGTCCCTACCATCCAGACGAAATCAAGTAAAAGCATCGTCTTTTGCCACCTGCTGGACTTTGAGGGCTTTTCGCCTTTTCCCGAAACCCGTTTTTCGACAAGGAAGTTCCATGTAGCCAATAATTTGGCACAAAAAATAGGTTCAAGTATCAGCATCCACTGGTAGACATTAAGTTCCATAAAACGTATATCCTTCAGTACAACGGTGAAAGCACCTGTTGTGATGATAAGCAAACAGACTGAAAATAAATAAATATATTTTAAAAAACTCATGACTTACAACTTCCTTAGTCAACATTATTCGTTATTGTAGTAGTAATAATAGTAGCATCTGTATCTATAGCAATGCCGACAAGTTTGTCCCCTATCTCATTACTCAGTTTACCACCAATTCCTCCTGTTATTGCGCCACCAATAATCCCTATTGTGACGGCACGACTAATTGTATTGCCAGCACAGTCAGATGAATCATCCGTCACAACATCAACTAATGATGACGAAAGACCACCTAACCCTCCAGCTAATCCACCTACGAACAAACCACTACCCAATCCCATTGTCAAACCCGTCACCGCACCACCTATCGCTCCAGAAAGTGCCCCTTTCCAAAAACTCTTCCCACTTAGTGCATTTGAAATACCACCGATAACACCTCCCGTAATAGCACCGGCAATTGCGGGGATAAACCAAGCAATTCGCCCGCTTGGATCAATTCGGTTAACGGGGTCGTTTTCACAAAAACCATACAAATTCAGTCCGCCACAAAGTCGGCTCGGATCCTTGGAGAGCCAGCGGCCCGTAGTCGGGTCGTACCACCGGGCACGGAAGTTGGTGAGTCCCGTGGCACGGGAGAACTCGCGGCCCTGGAAGCGATAGCGAACTGCCGCAAGGGCGGGTACATTTACCTCCTCCGTTATGACATTGCCCCAGGCGTCGTAGGTCCAGCGGGCGACGATTTCGCCGCGCTCGTCGGCGTAGCCCCAGACC
>JBNMKZ010000015.1:0-43222 GCA_050874585.1 Verrucomicrobiota bacterium
ATCCAGGGCGGCGGCGAAGGCCGCGGCAGCCCGCGCACGAGGCGAGGACGGCGCCGGGCAGGAGGCAGCTCAAGGACAGGCCGAAGGAGGCCTCGGAGGCGAAGGAGCTGGGGCACTTCGAGATGGACACGGTGATCTCCAGGCGAGGATCGCGCGGAGGACTGCTGGTGATGCTCGACCGCTGCTCGAGACGCTATGTCATCGAGCACGTCAACCACATCAGCCAGGACGAGGTGATCATGGACATAAAGCGGAGAAAGACCCTGAGAACCGTGTGAAGCGTCACTACGGACAACGGGTGCGAGTTCCTCGACCAAAAAAGCTCGACAGGGCGTTCAGGGCCGAGACCCACTACACGAGGGCATTCGCCCACTACGAGAAAGACGCAATAGAGAACTGCAACCGCCTCGTCAGGAGATGGTACCCGAAGGGAACCGACTTCAACCGGCTCACGAGGCGCCAGATCCGGCAGCTCGAGGACTGGATAAACTCAATACACAGGGAATCGCTCAACGGAGAAACCGCATATGCTTACGATTCACGTCTGGCCCAGACGGCTTAAGGAGTTTTTGCTGACCCACCCCCTTTACAAGTCACCTTTGCGCGAAATAGACAGCACACTTCATCTCTGGCAGTAACCGAACCAAGTCACCGTGGCGGTATCTTGAGAATCCCGGCACGCGCACAATCGCAGGGAAGTCAGCCGAACCGACGAAGAGATGGACAAGCGTCTCGGAACCGAGAGACTCAACGAAGTCGACGCGCCCGACGAGACTGATTTCACCTTCTTCCTGTCCACCCTGAGAGCAGAGGCGCAAATGCTCGGGGCGCAATCCGACGATTCGCGTGGCATCCAGCATACCAGCCGGGAAAAGGTTCATCGGCGGCGTACCGATGAAGCCGGCGACAAACGGGTTCGCCGGGTGCTCATAGACTTCAAGCGGCGGAGCCACCTGCTGAATGCGCCCCCTGTTCATGACAACAATCCGCTCCCCCATCGTCATGGCCTCCGTCTGGTCGTGCGTGACGTAAATCATCGTCGCCTTAAGCTGTTGGTGAAGGCGGATAATCTCTGCCCGCATTTCCACACGCATCTTGGCATCCAAATTCGAAAGCGGCTCATCAAAGAGAAAGACCGCCGGCTCGCGCACAATGGCACGACCAAGGGCGACGCGCTGACGCTGGCCACCAGACAGGGCCTTCGGCAGACGCTTCAGGTATTCACCCAGTCCAAGCGTTGCGGCAACGGAAGCGACGCGACGTTCGATTTCCGCTTTCGCCATGCCGCGCAATTTCAGCGCGAAGGAAAGGTTTTCCTTCACGGTCATGTGCGGATAAAGAGCATAATTCTGGAAGACCATCGCTATGTCGCGGTCCTTTGGCGGCAAGTTCGTGACATCACGTCCACCGATGCGAATGCGCCCCGAGGTCGGAATCTCCAGCCCAGCAACCATCCGAAGGGATGTGGACTTACCACATCCCGACGGCCCGACTAACACCAGAAACTCCCCATCCCGCACATCAAGGTCAAAGTCCACGACAGCCGGAGCATCGCCCCGTGCGTAGACCTTCCCCACATGCTCGAAGGAAACCTCAGCCATTGAGCGCCCCCCCATGCGAATTCGCATAAATCATCCGGGCTTGGCGGATAATCTCCAGAAGAAACGGCTGCTCATCCTTCTTGGCGTACCGAAGCCCCCGAATGGCCCAGTACGCGGCCGAAAACTGCGGATCGCCGCGATCCGTCATACCGAGCCGCCGCGAAACCTCATCCATGAGTTCTGGTTCCATCTTCAACTCGTCCCACGCCCCACGGGCCTGCACATCGGACACAATCGACCGCCAAATGCGCCGATAGGTCGGCGCGGCGGAATCGAGTCCCGCGCCAATCTTCAATTCAAACAGCCAAGCGAGTTCACGGTGGATTTCGGCGGACTCCGGATTGTAGGCCAGCCCCTGGTCTCGGAGGAGTCGCATGGCGGCGTGAACCCACCGCCAGCGATCCTCATCCGTCGCCATCATGACGGAAACATTGTAGGCGAGATTCCAGGCGGCGTAACTCCACACCTCCGGCACATGTGGCTCGGCCAGCGTCAGCGTCTGGGCCAGCTGTGCCAATTCGGCATAGCGCCCCTCCTCCTGAAGACGGTCCGCCCGAAACCACGTCACTTCCGCCGCGAGCGAACGCAACCCGCCAAGCGCGGCAAAGGCGGACTCCGCCAATGCCGGCACCTTGACAGGACGATGCGCATGAAGCCAAATCTGCGCACCAACCGCCATCGCAATCAGAAGGACAACGAAAAATAGGGTGCGCTTCACAGGCTCCTCCGCCAGTCAGACCTCACGCTCAGCGGCCAACGGCCTTGCGGTAACGGGCAATGAGCGCATTCGTCGACGCATCGTGCTTGCCGCTCGCCTGAGGTGCCGTCAGATCGGCCAAAACGCCCTTCGCGAGGACCTTGCCGAGCTGAACGCCCCACTGGTCAAAGCTAAAGACGTTCCAAATGACGCCCTGCGTGAAGACCTTGTGCTCATAGAGCGCAACAAGCGCACCCAGGGTCTCTGGGGTCAGTTCGTCGCACAGGAGCGTATTCGTCGGCTTGTTGCCCTCAAAGGTCTTGAACGGGACGAGGTTCTCGGGCACACCCTCACGACGGCAGTCATCCGCCGTCTTGCCGAAGGCCAGGGCCTCCGTCTGGGCAAAGAGATTGGCCATCAGCTTGTCGTGCAGGTCGCCAATCGGATTGTGCGTCTTGCAGCACCCGATGAAGTCGCACGGAATAAGGTGCGTACCCTGATGAATCAGCTGATAGAAACTGTGCTGGCCGTTCGTCCCTGGCTCACCCCATTCGATCGGACCGGTGACGTGCTCCACGGGTTTGCCGTCCTTGCCCACGCACTTGCCGTTCGACTCCATGTCCATCTGCTGCAGATAGGCCGGGAAGCGCGAAAGGTACTGGTCATAGGGCAACACGCAATAGCTCTCGGCCCCATAGCCGTTCGAGTAGAGAATGCCGAGAAGCGCCAGGATGACCGGCATGTTCTTCTCAAGCTTCGCCGTCCTGAAGTGCCGGTCCATCTTGTAGTAGCCCTTGAGGAGCTTCGCAAAGTTGCGACGGCCAATCGAAATCATCAGCGAAAGACCAATCGCGGACGGGAGCGAATAACGACCGCCGACCCAGTCCCAGAACCCAAACATGTTCTTCACATCGATACCGAATGCCGCGACCTCCTTCTCCGCCGTCGAGACGGCGACGAAGTGCTTGGCGACGGCCGCCTCGGAACCGAGTTCCTTCACAAGCCATTCACGGGCCGCCGTGGCGTTGGACATCGTCTCCTGTGTGGTGAACGTCTTGGACGCGATGATGAAGAGCGTCTCTGCCGCACGGACGCTCCTCAGCGTCTCCGCAAGATGCGTCGAGTCGACATTCGAGACGAAGAAGCACTTCAGCGTCCTCTTCGAGTAGGGTGTCAGCGCGATGTTGGCCATGACGGGGCCAAGGTCGCTCCCGCCGATGCCAATGTTCACGATGTACTTGATTCGTTTGCCCGTATAGCCCTTCCACTCGCCCTTGCGAACGGCATCCGAGAAATCGCCCATCCGATTCAGGACGGCCCGCACATCAGGCATCACATCCTTGCCGTCGACGAAAATCTTCGCATTGGGGTCGCAGTTGCGCAGTGCCGTGTGGAGAACGGCACGGTTCTCGGTGACGTTGATCTTCTCACCCGTGAACATGCGCTCAATCTCAGACTTGAGATTCGACGCCTCCGCCAGTTTGAACAGGGCCTTCATCGCCGCCTTGTCCACGCGGTTCTTCGAGTAATCCAGATACCAGCCGGCCGCCTCAACCGAGAAGGATTCCGCACGCTGCGGATCCTCGGTGAAAAGTTCCTTAATCGTCTTTTTGCTGGATGCGACCATCGCATCGTCAAGATTCGCCCACTTGTCGTTGTTCATCTCTGCGTCTTTCATTATCAAACTCTTTCTGTTTCGGCGACTACCGCCGCGTTTCGTTGGTGTATTATACCAAAATTTCAGGTTTCGATAGAAGCGCGTCCGTCCTGGCGAAAAGAACATGTCGCGTCGCTCCCAGCAGAACTCCCCCTCCGAAACGCGGCGGATTTGACTGCGGAAACCACGCACGAAACGCGAATCGGCGCGGCGTTTTGGCCCCCCACAGCGGGAGAAAAGCGGAAAGACAGCCTGACTCAAAAGTTGAGTCAGGCTGTCTCGGGGTTGGAGTCAGGCTGTCTCGGAAGTTGAGTCAGGCTGACTTGGGTTCTGAGTCAGGCTGACTCAACTTTTGAGACAGCCTGACTTTTTCCCCTCCGCACGGCAAAAAAATTCCGGGCGGAGGCCGAAACCTCCGCCCGGAACTCGGGGAACGGGCCGTTCGCCCGCATCCGCCGCCGCTTACTTCGATAGGAGCGTCGCCTTGCGCGAGGCGGTCATCACCGTGCCGTCCGCGTCGCCGCGGTGCGTGGCGAGGGTGAACGTCAGCTCCGTCCCGTCCGCGACCTCCGCGAGGGCCTGCGGGAAGGCGAGCTTCAGCGCGCCGCCCTCGACCTCCGTCGGCGTGACTTCCGCCACCTGGGCCTCGCCGTCCGCCCTGTACGAGAGCGTGAGCGTGTCGCCCTGCTCCGCGCTGTAGAACAGGTTGCGCCCGTAGATGCGTACGGCCTGCCCCTTCACGACGGTGTCCTTGCGCGCACCGAGCGTGCAGGTCGTCACATTCGTGAACACCGGCAGCGCGACATCCGTGTCCGCCTTGACGAGCGTGAAGGCGTCCGAGACCCTGAACTGTGCGCCCTTGAGGGGCGTGGCCTGGACGCGGTAGACCGTGTCCCTCGTCGGACGTCCCGTCTCGGGGTCCAACCCGTCGAATCCGCCGCGCAGGCGGAGGAGGTCGCCGAGGACGACCGTCTTCCCCTCGCGGATGACCTTCTTGATTGCCGCGCAGAAGGACCTGAGCTCGCCGGCGATGTAGTCCTGCTTGCCGCGCAGGTACCCGCCGTCCTCCGCCATCATCGCGGCGATGGACTCGAGGTCCATCACGCCGTTCGGCACGGGGACACCGCGCATGTACGGCTTCTTCGTGTCGATGTTCCAGAAGCTGCGCAGCTGGTAGTTGAGCGTCACCTTGTTGGTCGCGTCACTCATGCGACACCTCCCTTCCCCGTCTCGTCCGCATGGTGCGCCGCACCGTCCGTCCGCACTGCGCCGTTCATCTCCATCATCCCCGCGGTCGGGACGAGTCCCGCCGTGCCGTTGTTTGTGCCGCCTTGCGCCGCGGCATAGTTCATCTTAATCAGCATTCCGCTGCCTTTCTCCAGGCCGAGCCTGGGTTGTTCGTCTTCTTCTGTTTAACCATCGTCCCGGACTATCTAATCTTCCGGCGTTCGGTGCATTTATCTATATTCTTCATTCAGGAGGGCCGGTCCAATAATCTAATAACCCGGCGATCCGCGGCGCACCGAACGTCGTCCTCCATCAGCTTCAGGAGACTTCGTCCGAAACATGGCGGAGATTATACCACAAATCGGGCTCTCTTTGCAACCCGTCATCTCACCTCATTCAAAGAACATTGCCAATTGGTAATGTTCGGACAATCTTGCGAAAAGAGGCAAAGCGTATACTCTCCGCCATGAAAAACACATTCAAGAGCTTTATGGTCGTTCTCGCCATCCTGGCACTGGCAAGACTCGTCGCCATGGTAATCTTTCCCGTGTTTGACCCGTCAGAAGGTCGCTACGCGGCAATCTGCGCAAACATGGCGGAATCGGGAGACTTCCTTGTTCCCCGCTTCATCCATGACGGCGTTTACCAGAGTTTTGACGGCAAGCCACCCCTCCTTTTCCAGTTGGGAGGGCTCTTCTGCACTCTCTTCGGACGGCAGGACATTGCCGTCCGACTGCCGCCGTTCCTGTCCGCGCTGGGTGTCCTAAGCATTCTCTTCCTGGTCCTTCGTCGGATAAAGGATGCCACCGTCGCCCGAACGGCCGTCATCGTCTGCGCAACATCCGTCGACTTTTACGCCACGTCCGGCATCTGCATGACCGACCTGCCGCTCACTTTCTGTGTGAGCAGAGCTATCCTGCTCGAATGCGCGTTCATCCAGTCGCCGAACAAGTGGACCTCGCGTGCCATCTTTGCCCTTCTCGGACTCGGAATGCTCGTCAAGGGTCCCGTCGCCCTCGCGCTTTTCGGCCTTGTCAGCACCCCCGAAAAGCCGGTCACCTTTCTCGGTCAACGCGCCGACTCAAGCCGCTCGTCGGCAATCTTCTAGAAAATGCCATCAAGTACACCCCGCAAGGTGGACAAATCGGCATCCGGCTTGAAACCTGCGAGACGGATGTTTGCCTCATCGTCTCAGACACCGGCTGCGGCATTGACGAAAAGGACATTCCCCATATCTACAAGCGCTTTTGGCGCGCCGACTCAAGCCGCTCGCGTCCGGGCAATGGACTCGGCCTCGCGCTCGTCCATGCAATCGTCACCTCGTATGGGGGCAGCATCCAATGTGACTCCACCCGCGGCAAAGGCAGCACCTTCACCATCCACCTCCCCTGCACCTGACAAGGCGACCCATCGCAACCGTTTCAAAACTGCCGCGTTCCGTCAGCGTCCGCCACGAACAGAGGCAGTTCGAACAGGTGCCGATGGGTTGCGCATCCCCCCACCTTTAGGTTGCGCAAGTCGACACCTTCAGGTTGCGCAACCTAACACCCTTAGGTTGCGCAACCTAACACCCTCGGGTTGCGCATCCCCCGACGAGCGAAACCTCAACGCCCTTCCCGACCGTCAAGGTCGAGAATCGCCGCGTCCGCCACGGCCCGCAACAGCGAGGTTTCCCCATCCCTTGACCAATGCCGCGCCAACGGCAGAACCGCCCGAATGCCCCTGTCAGCTGAGAGACGGAGGGCTGTCGTACGGTTTTCTGGCAAAGCCGATGCATCGGCCGCAACTGAAACCAACACTTCTTCTAATTCCGTCGCAAAATCGTTTGAATACTCAACGATTCGTTCCAATCCGAGCAACGCCGTGCCGCAGAGAATCGTCCCACGCTCCCCCAGGGCAAACCGAAGGGTCTCCAGCAACTGCGCCCGTTCGCCCTCCCCCACATCGGCCCGCAGCCAACACTCGTGCAGGACCTGAACGCAGTAGTTCCGCCACTGGATGTCCTGCGCACGGTTCCGAACGGTCGCGACAAGCCTTTTCGGCAGGTCAGGATGGAGGACGGTCGCCCGCAGTTGGGCATCCAATTCACGGTTGCGCTCCGCCAACTCCTCAGTTGGGAGTCCGTGCACCACCGCCGGGACGATGATGCGGTGCCGCGTTCGCAGTCCCTGATGAGAAGGAACCGACTCCGAGAGTGGAAACGATTCCTGTTCTCGCCTTCTCAGGAGTTTCTCGAACGCCCCTTCCCCGAGTCGTGGACAAAGCAGAACGCCCAGAATAAGAAAGACAATTCCAAGGGCAATCTTCGATGGGACGACATTGCGCTTTGACCATCGTGCCATGCGCTCCGACCCCGCCCCGAACGCGGCAAGCACAAAAACAGCGACAAGTGGCGCGATAAATGCAAGATTATAAAGCACAAGGAGGACGATAGCACGAAGCGACCACCCCGCTTCGCCCGCGAGGAGCGCCAGGACGGGAACATAGACCTGCCCCGTACAAAGCGAATCGAGTAGCGTGACGACAACACCGCACACAAGGCCCGTGCCCACCACGGCTGGACCGCTCCAACTCGCCTCGGCGAACGACCGAATCGCCCGCTTCACCCGATCCGGGAGCTGGAGCGTAATGGCGGCGGGAACGCGCAACCGGCGATAGCGCAACGCATCGCGAAAGCTCAGGGCGGATAACACGAAAAGCGACAGGGCAAGCGCGGCAAAAATCACGTCCCTGACGAATCCCATCCCACCGAGGGTGCGAATCGCACCGAGTAGTCCGAACCCCATCACCATGTAGGTCGCAAACGAGGCGAAGCAGAACGCCCAACCCCCGAAAAGCCGCGCCCGACGACGACGGCCCCCAACGGCCAGCGTTCCCGCAAGGAAGATGACGATGGAGAAGGCGCAGGGATTGAACCCATCCACCAGCCCCGCCAGTAGAATGACGGGGAGCGTCAGCGGCAACGCACGGCTCACGGCGGAAGCCGCATCCCCGGACGGATTCCCAACCGAGACAAGTCGAACCTGTCCATTCTCAACGATCGGCGTGTAGTTCCGAACGCGTCCCGCAAGCGTGAGGACGGTGACGGGCCGCTCGGGATCGTCCGTGAGGAGCGTCATGGTACGATGGAACGGACCTGGCAGCGTTCCCGAATTCAGGTGTCCCCGAAGTGCCGCGCCCATCCCGGGCGCAAGTACAGTCGGGAACGCCTCAACCGAAACGCCACAGCAGGCGCGAACATTCGCAACGGAAAGCACGGTCGTGCCGACATTGCTCACGATGCACGACCAGTCGACGAATGCATTCGCCTCAAGTTCGCCAAAATCGATGTCAATTGGGTCAATCTGAAGCCTCGGCATCGACTGAACGGCGAGCGATGACAAGACGAATGTCACCATCGCCACACTCAGCATCTTCCCGCCGAAGCCTCTCCTACGACACCTCATGCCCATCATTTAACCTCCAGTTCACGCAATTCCGCCGGCAACTCACCCGTCCCATAGACGGCCTCGCCAATCTCCGTCGTCCCCTGATAGATTCGGACAAGATGACAGGGCGAGGCAATCGTGTCTGGCTTAATCAGGTCATAGGCATACCGTCCGTCCGGGTCAAAGGCCTCCGCCCCAATCGTCCGCACGAGCGAGAGATCATCCAGCAGGACGGACGCGGTATAGGATCGAATCTTGAAGCGTACGGTCGAATCCGCCCCATCCTGCATCAGATATGTCCGACAGATGGTGCCGAATTCATTCGTCTCAATGGCATAACTGGTATTTCCATAAGCAGCTACGGCCCAGATGGGAACAATCCGAATGGAATCGAGGACGGGGCCGCCTGCCCAAAGCCGTGCCGTCACAATGCGACTGCCACGCGTATCGAGTGCCAGGAGTGAAAGGTCTGTCTCTGAAAGCCGTCCGACGCGTGTGCGTCGGTCACCTTCGACAAAACACGACGGCGGCAGGTTCGGGCACGCCCATGTCCGCGTCTCTCCGACCACGCAGACGGGTGGCTGTGACGGAAACTGCCCATCCATCACGGTGACGGTCGAGACGGCAGACGTCAAAACGGCCCCATCCGCATTTGCCGAACGCCAGACCGCCGATAGCGCATACTCCCCAGACGACGCGAAAGTCAATGTCGTACGCCCACCGACACCATAGCCACAGACACGAACGCCATTCGTCACAACATCCACCCACCCATCCGCACCATCCGTCGGCCCTCCGGCAAGCAGAAGGCTTGCCCCCGATCGATTGTCGTATTCGTGACGGCGCAGTCCGTCCCCGGAGCACGAATCTCCGTGCGAACCTCCCCGCCGCCGGGAGCCGTTCCATACGACCACGCGGTCCGTATGCCGTCCTGACCGACCGACCAAATCCGCCGTCCCGCCGTGTCGAACCCAGCCGAGGTACTCTCGGCGAGCGGCGGACCCGAGAGTGCGCGGCAAACCGTCCCCGTCGCATTCCCCGCAAGGTCATAGTCCGTCACCTCGGCCACGCCATTGCGCAGTTCGAGGAACTTCCGTCCCGCCGCATCGTACGCCCAGTCCGTGCGGACGCCATCCGCGCCAATCTCCCACTCCGGCCCACAGCACGCCCAGCCGGCCTCCGTCACTGTCCCGTCCGATGCGTCCGTGCGCACGACATGGCCCGCCGCATCGCGCACGAGGTCGCGCCACGAGAGGCGGACGCGTCCGCCCGCCGCGTCCGTCACGATCCACTCCTCCTCGCGCAGGGCATCTCCCCGCTGGTCGCGCACGGTGCGCTGCACCACCGTGCGGCGCGGAATGCCCCCGGATTCGGATGCGGGAACCGTCATCTCCTCCTCAACAAGACGACCATCCGCATTCCGTGCGTAGGCCCACACGGTCACAATGTTCCCTGGTTCCGTCCGGCGGACGGGAAGCCCCGCGAATTCGTCGTGCCAGTGGTACTCCGTCACCGTCCGCTGACTTGCGACATCGCCATACGCCGCGCCAGACGCGGCGGCGCGTTCCTCGATAACGGTGCGCAGGCCGTCCGCCGCAAACGCCGCACGGTAAGTCCGCGAAACTTCCGTCCAGCCCGACGCATCCGACCCGATGCGGACGACTTCCGTCCGTGCCGTGCGAGGCGACAGCGTCCCATCGTCCCGCACATCCACGGGCACATAACCGTAAAGCGTGCACCAGACCTGCCCGACGCTCCCCGTCACTGCGCCGTCCGCAGCGACGAGCGGCACGGCATCGCCGAACGGCG
This sequence comes from Verrucomicrobiota bacterium, assembly GCA_050874585.1. Classification (GTDB taxonomy): domain Bacteria; phylum Verrucomicrobiota; class Kiritimatiellia; order RFP12; family UBA1067; genus UBA1067. Next base: position 10,420 of record JBNMKZ010000015.1, read on the forward strand.
CGGCGGCGGACGCAAGACGACCAAGCGCATCGTAGTCGTAGCGCACCCACGATCCATCCGGGCGAAGTTCGGACTGGACACGCCCGATGGCAGGGCCGGACATCACATGGGCCATTCGCGTCGTCTGCGCATCCGCCCCCTCTCCGACGGTCTCGCGCACGACGGCCGAGCCGAATCCGGGGATGTCCCGCCATTCAGTCTCGGTGACAAAATCGCCGCGCCGCCGCACCACCACCGTCCGTCCCGCGTTCGACAGGACCGTGCGCCGATCGCGAGCGAGAGGGGCCAAAGTGCGCGGGTCAAGTGTCTCCCATGTCCGATTACCCGGCGTGCCGGACCACACCACGGTGCGCCGCACGGCCCCGTCCCGCCGTTCGACGAGGCGAGAGCCGCCGTCCGAATCCGCCCGAAGCTCGTACGCCGTCCGAGGGATGGTTTCGCCGCGCCGGGTGAAGGTGACGCGCAGGACATCGTTGGACGGTTCAAGCCGAATCGTCCCGTCGGGATAGGCCCGCGACAGTTCGGCGGACGGCCACTCCGTCCCGTCAATCCGCAGACGGATGGGGGCGGTTGCACGCCCCGAGGCCCCGCGTCCCACGCCGAAGGCCACGCTTTCTCCGTCCTCCGATGGCTCCGCACTTCCGAACGTGTCGCACGTGGTGCAGCCCGAGCATCCGCGTATTTCAAGTTCAAGCCGCCGCTCGTCGCACGTATGCCGCGAGTCCGTCAGGACGAGCGAGAAAGTCGCATCGGCAGCATCCTCGGGGATGGTGAGCCTCCACGCCCCTCGACCAATCTCCTCGACCGTCGGGGCGGAGACGGACGAAACCCCGTCCAGTGCGTCAGGGGTAACGACCGAGAGGACGGGACGACCGGCGGCGAACCGACCGTCCACCACCGTGACCTGATAGGTCGAGCCGGGAGAGAGCAGCGTGGCGCAGGCGGACGATGCATTGCCCACCTCCTCAAGGGGCAGGACGAGAAGTTCGCCCAGTCGGACGATGGGAAAGGTGCGCGAGACGGACGGCTCGTCATCGTTCATCTCCCCATCCTGATTGCAGTCGAACCAGCCGACGGCCGTTCCCCTGTCCTCTGCAGCCGAGACCACGGCCTGCGCCTCCGATGCATACCCCGCTGGGACGGTTACCGGCACGGCCCGAAGCGCATCCCCCACCCCTTCCATCGTCTCAAAGTCCGAATCGGCCGGACCGAAGCACCCACATCCATAAAGCTCAAGTCCCCCAAGGTCGACGACATCAAACGCGGCGGAACCAGATCCGCACGGGGACGTGACCACGAGTTCGCGCCCCGCTCCGGGAGACGACCCCTTCACGCGCACACGATCGTCCTCGATGCCCGTCACCGCAGCACCGCCCGGCTTCACAGCCGCCGAAAACGACTCGCAGGCCACCACCTGAAATTGATGCGCGGGATGCGCATCGGATGTCGTGCAGAGGCGCGAGCCACCCGAAACCGCAATCGTCTCCGTATACTCGGCCGCGCCCCCATACTCCGACGCGGATGGGGCGCAGGCCGACGGGTAGCCACGAACCGTGAAGACGCACGTGGCGCGGCAGGCACCGTTCGTGCGCGGCGCGGACGCAGATTCCCCCGCCCCCGACCACACCAGGCCACCCGAGCGAATCGTCCATGTCACGACAGGCTCGACCGACTTCGTCTGATCCGGGAGCGACTCATCCGGCGGACACGGCTCGTTCCCCGAATCCTTGCGCCACGTCCGCACGACATGGACGCGTTCCGACCCGGGGCGCAATCCCTCTAACTGGAAGGCGAACCCGGAACACGTCCCCGCACTCGTAACCCCGGTAGCCGATGGCGGCGTAAAGGCCGCGCACGTCTCGATCAGTTCCGCCGCGCACACCGTCGGCTCGACGGTTGGATTGCAGGCGGCGGAGAGCGGACGCGGAAGGCAAGCCGCCGCACAAAGTGCCGCGAACGCGGCAGAACGCCGAAAACAAAGGGAACGCACGGCACGGTTCGCCGAACGAATGGCGGACAATGTACACGCAAGATGGATTGATGCGACCCTTTTCACGACACCACCTTCTCCTTTCGCCGTGTATTTTACCAAATTTCAAGCAACCACATACTACCCAAAAGTGTAGTAGTCACCCTCCCCCAGGGTTCGATTTGCCAAAAGCGCGGCAGTTGGCGGGTTCGGGGCCAGACGGGCAGGCGGTGCCCCCGTCCGTCGACCGCATACCACCGCACGCCCCTAACCGAACGATTCATGCGCCAAACGCAGAATTTCGACAAACAAACGGCATCGCGGCGAATGGCGGTAGGCACGGCCCCGACGCGGCAAGGGCAACCGCCGCGCCTCCCGTGCCCATCGGACGGAGACTTACTGAGCAGTAAATCAAAACTTACTGGGCAGTAAGTCTAAAGTTACTCTTGAGTAAGTTTTCTTCCGATGGGCATGGGAATTTGCCGCGCTGGGCATCGGAAGAGCTTCCGATGCCCAGGGGATAATCTTCTGATGGGCATTCGCCGATACGACAATGCCTACGAGCCGAACCGGCCCTCCTCATCGGACCCCAAGCCGACGGGCAAGAACGGTCGGTACGCGGCGGATTGCACCCCAAACCGCCGCGCCGCGAGGCCTATTCCTCCGTGTCCGCCGAGAGGCGGTTTCTGCGCATTCTGTGGCAAACAACCGCGGAACACACCGAAACCGTGCGTTTTCCCTGCGGGGCTGAACACGAAAGCGCACGAAAACCGGCGAAACCGGGCACGAAAGATGCCGTGTTTGAACACCCCCGACTTTCGTATTCCGAAGGGCTTTCGCACCATTCATGTTCGGCCGCAAGGCCCTTCTATGAATTTCAATGTCCGCCACCACGCGGCTCAGTGTTGGTGGCAGAAACAGCATGGGACCGGCCGGTCGTTTTGCCGCGCTCCGCGATGAACGAGCTGCGACGGTGCCGCGTCCAGCTAAAAGATGGCGCGGCAGAAGATGCCACTCGGACAGGGAAGTCCACGCCCTTCCAGCAACATTTCCCCCGACTCAAGGTGCGCCTTCGGCCAGAGCTGTCCCAAAATATTTTCAGCGACAATCGGGGAGAGTCCCGGCGTGTGCGACGAAAAGAGGACGAAGAGCGGGCGCGGCGAAAGCAAATCCGCCACAAGCCCCAGCGTCTCCTTCAGATCGCGTTCAATCTTGTACATTTCGCCGCCCGCGCCCCGCCCGAAAGTAGGCGGATCGAGGATGATGGCATCATACTTGTGTCCGCGACGAATTTCCCGCTTCATGAACTTGTGGGCATCATCGACGATCCAGCGGATGGGACGCTCCTTCAGTCCGTTCTGCGCGGCATTCTCACGCGCCCATTCGACCATTCCCCTCGAAGCATCAAGGTGGCAGACCTCGGCGCCACCGAGGGCGGCCGCCAGTGTCGAACCGCCCGAATAGGCGAAGAGATTCAGGGCCTGAACCGTGCGCCCGTTGGCGCAGGCGGCACGAACCGTCTCGCGAATCCACTGCCACTGCGCCCGCTGTTCGGGGAAGATTCCCAAATGGCCGAAGTCCGTACCACCGAGACGGAAGCGAATGCCCGCCGTCTCAATCATCCATTCCTTCGGCAAATTGCCGCGCCCGTGCCAGCGGTTACCATCCTCCCGGTCGAACGAGGCGTCCGCATGTCCCCATTCGGCGGACGAAAGCGTCGGCCGCCACAGGGCCTGCGAACAGGGGCGAACCAATGTATACGATCCAAAGCGTTCGTACTTGCGCCCATCACCAGAATCAAGAAGTTGATAATCCTCGCTCATTTGCTCATCTCCTCATCGTAGTCCACGCGCTCAGGAACGGAAGGCAGGCAGCGGTGGTGCGCCATGGCATCCTCCAGTTCACGAGCACGATCCTCATCGTACCACCAGTAGGTCAAGATTGCCTCCTCGTTCATGTAGCGGTCGAGCACCGTGCGCGGCATTCCAAACTTGTTCCAGTACAGAAGCCGCGTCTCGTCGACATGCCAAAGAAACGCATACGGAACCTGTTCCGACACAAGCGCATCAATCTCGCGGTAAACCTTGCACCGTTCGGCCATGTCGGTGAGGCGCTTTTCACGGTGGATGAGTTCGTCCACGCGATCGGACTTGAACCCCGTAATGTTGTTCGACCCCTTGCGATCGGCCTCGGACGAGAGCCACATCTGTTCGGGCGAACGAATCAGTGCCGCGCCCCACGAGGCCCAGGTCATGTCGAAGTTAAAGTCGTCCATGTCGCGCATCCACCCGGCAAAGTCCTTCCGGGCGATGGTCATGGAAATGCCGCACATGCGCAAGGCGTGGTCGAACGGGGCGAGGAACTTATCCTCCGAACTGCCGCGTGAGAGGAAGGTAAAGGCGAAGGGCATCCCATCCTTCTCCAGTTGTCCTGTCGCCTCATTACGCGTCCACCCAGCCTCGGCGAGCAGTTTCTGCGCCCCTTCGAGGTCATACGTGTAAAAGGTGTTGGGGCAAGGGTGCTTGTCGTCATAGAGGTCGGTGTAGAACGAGCGCAGGAGGAAATAGGCGTTTGACATCATCGTTCGATTCATTGTCTCGCGGTCAATCAGCATCGCCATGGCCCGCCGCGTTCGCACATCATCGAATGGGAAGCGACGCTGGTTCATGGCAAAACCCTGGAAGCCGATGGGCGCGTGGTTGCGGACGCGGCGCTTGATCAGCCAGTTGCGATCGAACTTTTCGCCGTGCGTCTCCTGTGCCATGATGCGCGCCGTGTAAACGGGATAAATGTCAATGGCGCGCTTTTTCAACGCCTCAAAGGCATTCTCGTTATCCACATAATACTTGAGGATGATGCGATCAAAGTTGCAGACATTGCGATAGGCCGGATAGTCCTGCCGCCACCAGCGGCCATGGCGGCGATATTCAGCCTCGACCTGCTCCTCTATGCGCACGAGACTATACGCACCCGAGACTGGTTCGTTGATGAAGTCCAGACGATTGAAGTCGCGGCCGGCAAGTGCGTGGGATGGAAGGATGGGAAATGTTCCCACCAGAATGAGGTCGCGCCAGTCGCGCTCGGAATCGCCGCGCCGGCTGAAGATCACCGTATTGCCGCGCACGGTCGGGCTGTCGAATCCACCGAGAACGACCTTCCAGACCCCCGTGTCATGCTTTGGATCCATCACCGTGTCGAACGTCCACTTCACATCCTCGGCCGTGATGGGCTTGCCGTCCGACCAATGGGCACGCGAATCCATCTCGAACGACAGCTCCCTTCCATCGGACGAAATCGTCCACGACCGAGCCAACCCGGGAACGGCATCCAGCGTCTGTGGGTCGAGTCCTATCAGGGACTCGTACATTAGGTCAAACATCATGCGCGTGTGGGTGTTGCTATCCACATAGCCATTCTGGCTTCGCGGCGGTGTGCTGTTGAGTCGGATTGTCCCGCCCTTCCGGGCGAAAGGGGTCGCGATTGGATCCGTTCTCAGGGCAATGTCCGTTTCGGTGGCAAGCAGTGTCACCGCCGAAAAGAGAGCCAACAGAAAAGATAAGAGAGAATGTTTCATGGCACGAACTCAAAAGTGGCAAAGGCGTTTCGGTCAAGATCGCGGCAGATTCCACGCGTCGACAGGCGCGTCCATTCCGTCTCGCCATCCCCAATGCGCCAACGGATGAGGTTGCCCTTCCAGCCCAATGGGGGCGACGAAAGTCCCAGCGCGGCAAACGGAACGAAGACTTCGGCAGTCCACGACTTCTCCTTGAGACGCACGGCGGCCCGGACGCCCTGCGTGGGAATTTCGCGCCCATCACGGGAAGCAACGACGCGCCCCTTGAGGTCTATGAGGAACTGGAGGCAGGTAGCGCCGTCCTCGCCAGGTGGCGCAAGCAGCACCTTCAGTGTCTCGCGGTTGTGATCGTCGACCATCGCGGCATTCACGTCGAGCGCGGGGGCGGACGACTCCTGGCAGTCAAAGGCGAAGAACATTCCGTCCTGCGTCCACAGCGTGCGAACGGTTGTCGGCTGTTTGGGAGAAGAAGTCTCCTCCTCGTCCCAGGAAACGAAGTCACGCGACGGGGCTTTGGACCACGCAGGTTCATTCCGTTCACCGTCCACGAGGATCGGACAATCTGAGCGCACAAAGACGAGCGGGGACGGGCGAATGCCGCGCTCCAAAGCCTCCGCCTGTCGGAAGAAGCGGGCAAAGCCAGAAGCATACCAGGCGATGCGCCGACGAGAGGGCGCGTCCCCTTCCGCCATTTGCCAGGCCGACTCAAGGAGAGTTCGCATTTCACGCGTGACATCGGGCGGATAGGAGATGCCGAAGACATTCGAGTCGAGGCAGCTTTCATTCGGCCAGGCGCGGCTCCACCCCTTCTCCTGAAGGGCGATGAGCCGCCGCATGGGGTGCGCCGCCGGACCAAACATCCGCCGCGCAAACTCGTCGTAGATGGCCTCCACGTCAACGGAGGGATTCCACAGGCATCGCATCCAGACATAAACGGAAAGTGAAAAACGGACGCGGTCGCCGCTCGTGTTGACGAAAGACCCGGCGGACACATCGCGCATCCGCTGATAATGCTCACGGATAAGGTTGCCGAAGACATAGGGTGCATCGGTGAACTCGGCCGGCCAACAGACGTAATGCCAGTTGAGAACCTTTCGTCCCGTGACGGCGGCCCAGTCGCGAATCAGCTTCTCTTCCCGCTCGCGGCACGCCCTATTCTTGAAGAGCGCCAACCCTGGCATCGTGCAGACCATCGCCTCGACATTCCCCACATCCGTCAGGTCAAGCCCCTTCGGAACGCAACAGGTATCCAAGTAGGGAAGAATGCAGACGAGGTAGTCTGGATGCGCCACGCGTGCCCACTCCGCCACTTTTCGCGCAAAGTCGGCCCAGAGCAAGGCCGATGCCGTCCCCGACACATCGGCCGTCGAATCGCGCAGGCGCTGGCAATCGGCACAACGGCAGTCGACGGCCGCGTCCCATGGGGAGATTGAAATCGTCCGTCGCTCGGTGTCAACGATTCCATCCGCATCACGAAGTCCGGCAATTTGCTCCTCAATCCGCCGCTTGTAGTAAGCGAGCGTCCGAGGGTTGCCGTAGCAAAGTTGGGGTGAGGCGGCCCAAACGCCATCCGCCGTCAGGGCGAAAATCTCCGGAAGTTGCATCACGAGGTTCGTATCCGCAAACCAGTGCGCAGGAGCGTGCGCCACGACTTTGCCGCGATGGGAACTCCCCACCTTTCCCATGCGACCCCATGTGCGCCTTCCATAAAACCCGACGATGCGGTGCTCAAAGACTGGCTCATCCGAATAGTCCAGGCCAGGGACGGCCAATCCTCGCGTCCGCACTGTCAGGTCAGCGTCCGCCTCAGGATCGTCCGAATAAATCCGTTCGTCCAGAATCCGTTCGCAGAAGTCATAGACGGCGAAATCCGAACGACCGAGAAAGTGAAGCGAACCGCCCGAACAGACGACGCGAAACGCCTCGGGATGCGACGAAAGAACCGAGAAGCCCGCGCCCTGCGAAGCATGGGAACCAATGTAAATGGCCGGGGCATTCGTTGCACACTGCCCCTGGAGTTCACGCAGAACGGACGGGCGAAAACCCGTCATCCGTTCAATGGTCGCGGCCAGATGAAACGCCGCGGAAACGAACCGATCGTCATCGGCAACGACAATCGGCAGGCAAACGCCATTCGTCGAGACGACGAGAACCGGCGACTCATCGAGATAGGAAAGCGTCGCCAGTTCCGTCAGATCGGGGGCACGCGGATTGCCCGGGGCAAGATCTGCACCTTCAAACACCCCCGTGCGAACGCCCACGCAGGCGACGCACAGGGAAAGCAGAAAGGCGCCAATCAACCGTTTCACAGCACGTTCTTGAAGCGCTCAATGGCTTCCAGCACATTCGCACGCGAATTGAATGCGGAAATGCGAATGTAGCCCTCGCCGGCCTTGCCGAAACCGGCACCCGGTGTCGTGACAATATTCGCATGGGCCAGAAGGCAATCAAAAAACGACCAGCTGTCGCCCTTGACATCCACCCAAACATACGGCGAGTCGACACCGCCCGTCACCGTATAGCCCTTGGCCGCAAGAGCCTCGCGGATCAGTTTCGCATTCTCAAGGTAGAAGTCGATCGTCGCCTTCGCCTGTGCGCGACCGTCGGGCGTGTAGATGGCCTCCGCGCCACGCTGGGTAATGTAGCTCGCCCCATTGAACTTCGTCGTCTGACGACGTGTCCACATCGGGCGGAGTTCGACGGACTTGCCCGACTCGTCGCGGACAACGAGGTCTCGCGGCACAACCGTATAGCCACAACGGACACCCGTAAAGCCTGCCGTCTTCGAGTAGCTGCGGAACTCAATCGCACATGTCCGCGCACCCTCGCACTCGTAGATGGAATGAGGAATGCCCGGCGTACGGATAAACGCCTCATATGCCGCGTCGAAGAGAATCAGACTGCCGCGTGCGTTTGCCCAGTCGACCCACTGCTGAAGCTGGGCCTTTGTGGCAACCGCCCCCGTCGGATTGTTCGGATAGCAGAGATAGACGACATCCGCATCAAGGCCTTCAGGCGTCGGGACGAACCCATTCGCCGCCGTGCACGGAAGAAGCGTAATCTGGGATCTGCCAGCCATGACGTTCGTGTCGACATACACCGGGTAAACGGGATCGCCAACGGCAATCTTCGCATCCGCCGCGAAGAGTTCCTGAATGTTGCCGCAGTCGCACTTGGCACCGTCCGAGACGAGAATCTCATCCGCCGCGATGTCCATGCCCCGCTGGCGGAAGTCAAACTCGGCAATCTTCTCTCGCAGGAACGCATAGCCCTGCTCAGGCCCATACCCGTGGAAGTTCGCCCGCGTCGCCTCGTCGTCGACGGCCTTGTGCATGGCCTCGATGACGGCGGGAGCCAGGGGTTCCGTGACATCCCCAATACCAAGACGGATAATCTGCGCGTCCGGATTCTTCGCCTGATGCGCCGCCACGCGATGTGCAATCTCGGCAAAAAGATAGGTCGGCTTGATTTTCGCGTAATTCGGATTAACCTTAAGCATGATGATGGTCTTCTTTCTCTTTGTCTTCCTTCTGGATGATGCCTCGCGGGAGAAACCCGTCAATTGCGGCAAGTTCGGTAAAGAAGAGGAACAGGACGGCCGGGGACCGCAACGGGCAGTCACCAAAGGCATGAATCAGCGTCGCGACAGCCGTCGCAAGGACACAGAACGCGCTGGCGGGGAGCGCGAAGAGTGCACGCGGCGAAGGCGGCGCGAGTTCCTTTGGCACGAATCGAGCGGCCTTTGCCAGGACGCGCCACACGTGGGCCGTGGGCGCAACCAAAAGCGTGACAATCGCCAACAGGAAAACGAAGCCAACGATTCCGTGCTCCGCCAAGAACTGAATGTAGTCGTTATGCACGTTGATGGCACCCCGTGCGCCAACGTAACCCATCTTGAGCTCATCCTCATTGGCCGTCGTCCGCTGAAGATGCAAAAAGCCCCAGCCTCCGCAGCCAAAGACTGGATAGTCCTTCCACAGTTCAATCCCCTGCCGAGCCAAGGCATCGTTCTTACCCGTCACTCGCTTGAGAACGGCATCGGTATTGATCGTCGAGACTTCACGCTGAATGTCGTCCGGCATGAAAATTGAGACGATCACGGCAATGAGTATCAGGACAAGGCAACTGTAGGCACCCGCCTTCACCCGAGCGGCCTTGCGCATCTTGGAAAGGAACGAAATTGCCGTATGGAAGAAGAAAATGACGGCAAGTGTCGAGGAGAGGATAATCGCCGCACGCGAAAGCGTACTCATCGCCGCAATGAAATTGATGCTGGCAGGAATCAGCAAATAGTGCTTGCGCCAGAAGAGACGCCGCCCCATCGTCTGGCCTTCCTTCTGAAGCATGTGCTCGTCCTGATGCACCTCGTCCACCCGCAAACGCCAAAGGGCCACCGAAAGACCGAATAGCGTGGTGAAGTAGTCCCCACCCATATTCGGATAGCCGAAGGTTGAGAAGAAGTAGGATGCTTGACCGCCCAGCAGGCCCGACCACAAGGGACCTTCCGCCCCCGAGACCTGCTGAACGACACCAATCGCCGCCAAGAGGACACCATTCCAGACAATCATCTCAAGAAACATCCGCTTCCCCTCCCGCGTCAAAGAATGGCGCACCGCCACCATGGCAATGAGCGCAGGAAGGAACCAGAGGTAGACTCCGAGGTGATGCAACGGGTTCACGCAAGACGGCAGGAAACGAACGGGAGGTTCTGGATTCGCCCCCTCGGCAATCTGAAGCGCATCGCAAGTTGGGCAAAGCCCCCCATTCAGGAACGGAACAGCCAACAAAATCAGGAAGCCAACCGAAACCAACGTCAGCGGATCGCGCCACACGGATTCCCACACGCGCTCCCGGGCCTCATACGTCGTTTCGTTGACGCGGCGTTGTGGAAAGAAGAACATGACCTCAAGCATCAAGACACAAAGCCAGGGGGTGACGCGCAACATGATGTCACCAATCGTCCCACCATAGAGCCAGGCAAAGGTTGCGCCAGTTGCCGCAAGCACCATTGCCAACAGATTCTTATAGACGAACAACATGATTCAAGACCTCCTTCACGGCATCCTTTTCGGAAACCTTACCAACCAACTGCCCCCTGACAAAGAGGAGAAACTCACCCTTACCTCCGCAGAGCGCAACATCCGCCCCCTTCGCCTCTCCTGGACCGTTGACACCACAGCCCATGACGGCGACATGGGGAAACGGACGGGGTGAATCACCTTCTTTCATGCGCTGGCGGTAAAGCCCCTCAAGCGCAAGCTCAACTTCCGCCGCGACGCCAAAGACATCCGCCTGTGTACGCCCACATGTCGGGCACGAAGTGATGGACGGACCCGCCGGACGCATCCCGAGAGATCGCAAGATTTCCATTCCAACGCGGACTTCACGCTCGGGCTTGTCGGTCAGGGAAACGCGAATCGTGTCGCCAATCCCCTCCGACAGGAGAATGCCAAGGGCGACAGAACTGCGAACGGTCCCCGGCAAAAAGGTTCCCGCCTCCGTGACCCCCAAGTGCAGGGGACAATCCGTCTTCTCGGAAAGCATCCGATAAGCGGTTAGCGTGTCGCCGACATTGGAAGCCTTAACGGAAATGACAATGTCTCGAAAGCCCTCATCCTCCAGAAGTTTAACGTGCCGCAAGGCCGAGGTACACAGGGCTTCAGGAACGGAGAGCGTTCCCGCACGCACTCGCTCGTCGAGATCCTTCTCAAGGCTACCAAGGTTAACTCCGACGCGAATGGGAATACCCCGTCCCTTCGCGGCTCGGGCGACAGCTTGAACGCGCTCACGAGAGCCGATGTTGCCCGGATTCAGCCGCAGGGCATCCGTCCCCGCGTCAATCGCGGCCAATGCACACCGATAATCAAAGTGAATGTCGGCGACAAGTGGAATGGGGCTCGCCTTACGAACCTCTCCAAGGACATGCGCCGCCTCGATGTCGGGAACCGTCAGGCGAAAAATGTCACACCCAAGTGCCGCGCAGGCCTCAATCTGACGACAAAGAGCCGACGCGTCATGCGGACTGACGTTCGCCATCGTCTGTACACTCACGGGGGCACCGCCCCCAATGGGTACATTACCGACCTTGAGTGCTCGTGTCTGCATTCTCAATCTCATTCGTTTCAACTGCAGCCGACTTTTCAACGCTCGGCTTCCAAGTATGGATGCGCCAACTCCTGAAGCCGTCCTTGACAATCAAGATTGCCATCAGAGCCATCAGGAGACACATGAATACCATTGAAAGCCCACTCACGAACTTTTCGGAAACTCGCCGACGAAAGATGAGGGCAATGAGTGCGAACAGAATGGCACCGCCATCCAATACCGGAATCGGCAGGAGGTTCAAGACCGCAAGGTTCATATTCAAAAAGCGCAGAAACCCAATACCGTCCCACACATTACGTCGCATTGAACCGTAAATACCCTCGGCAATCATCACAGGGCCGCCCAACGCACCCGCGACAGCCTTCGTCTCTCGCGGCGTAACGAGCCCCTTCAGGACGCGGAAGATACCGCCGGCATCCCAGGCCAACTGACGCAAGGGGCTGCGATGGGGCATCCAGGCGACGGCACCTGTCGTATTCGTCTGACTCACCGCTTGAATGAAGTAGGCCCCCGTCATGGGTTCGCGCTCCGGGGTAATCGCAAGCGTCAGTTCCTCGCCGTCTCGGTTAATGACAAACGGGGACGACTTTCCGCCCGTAATCTGCACTTCCGTCTGCATTTCTGTCCACGTTGCAATCGGACGGCCAGATACGGAGACGATGCGATCGCCAGCCTGGAGACCGGCCACTTCGGCAGGTCCACCTTTCATCACGCCCCCAACAATGGGCGGAAGTTCCCCAAACTTTGCCCCTGGCACAAGAGAGAGAACAATGGCAAGAACCGCCGCGAGGACAACATTCATCAAGGGACCAGCCACCGAAACGATGATTTCCTTCCAGGCAGGGATTCGCCGACGGTTGGTTGCCGACCGGTCGCCCTGCAACTTTTTCGTTCCTTCAGGATCGACATCGGGAATCGAAACGTACCCGCCGAGCGGTATGGCACTGATGCGGTATTCAACTCCTCCAATTCGCTTCTTCCAAAGCGCAGGACCGAACCCCAGCGAGAAGACTTCCACCCGAAGGCCCAGTTTCAACGCGGCAATAAAATGACCGAATTCATGAATTGCAATCGTCAGCGAAAACAAAAGGACACAGGCAATAATGTAAAGAATTGTAATCAGAATCTCCATTGATCAATATCTTTCGTTCTGTTTTTCGTATTAGTTCCGAATTGATTCGAGATAGCGGCGCGTCCAATTTGTCGCCGCCCAAACGGCATCAAGCGAATCGCAAGCCATGTGCGGAGCCTTCTCAAGAGACCGTTCAACCGTGTTGGCAATGTCACAGTATCCAATCCGACCCTCGATAAAAGCAGAAACAGCCCATTCATCTGCCGCCGCCAAAACTGCCGTGGCACATCCGCCCATTGACAGGGCTTCCTTCACGAGTCGAAGGCAAGGGAAGCGGCGCGGATCGGGTTCGCGAAAGGTCAACTTGCCAATCGCCGACAGATTCAGCCGTTCCCGTTCGGCTGGCAAGCGCGAGGGCCATGTCAGCGCATACTGAATCGCCACACGCATATCCGGTGGTGACAACTGGGCCAATGTCGCACCATCCTTAAACGTCACAAGGGAATGGACAATGGACTCAGGATGGACGACGACTTCAATGTCCTCAACAGGGACATCGAAGAGCCATCTCGCCTCCAGCACCTCAAAGCCCTTGTTCATCATTGTCGAAGAGTCAATTGTCACCTTCGGCCCCATCTTCCACCGAGGATGATTCAAGGCCTGTGCGACGGTGACGGACGAAAGATCGGTCGGTTCGTCAAGAAATGGACCACCAGAAGCCGTGAGAATGAGACGCTCAATCGGTCCACCACCTTGCAAGCACTGGAAAATGGCCGAGTGTTCGCTGTCCACGGGCAGAAAGCGAACATTCCGAAGCTTCGCCGCCGCCGTGACAAATTCGCCGGCCATCACCATAACTTCTTTCGTTGCCAAGGCAATGTCCATGCCCTTCTCAATCGCGGCCAAAGTTGGGCGGAGTCCACTCATGCCAACGGTAGCCACAAGGCAAACATCGGCATCATTTTCCTCGACGGCACGAATGGCCGCGTCTTCACCGACATAGGCTTTTGCACCAAACTCACGGGCTAAGGCTTCACATTTCTCACGCGAATGGAGAACGGCAAGCGCGGCAATCTGAAAGGCATCGCGATGCGTCCGCACGACATCAATTGCATTCATGCCGATTGAACCCGTCGCCCCAAGGATAATAATTCGCCTGCGTTCGCCCATTCTGTTTACTTATTATTCAAAATCCATTTAGGATGTCCACACTTTTACAACTTATTTGAGAAACCTTCTCTGAGCGCATATTATACCATATACGAATTTTCTCGTCTATTGACGCGTTCCACACCATAGTGGAAGGTCGCCGCGTTGCGCGGCAAACGCGTAGGGAACGCCAAGGTCAGCAACCGAATGGGCGTCCGATGAAAGCACATAGCGAACCTTTCCCCCTTGCGCCTTCAGTAGCCCGTAAAAGAGCCGCGACGGATAGAAGTCCGTCCGCCACCCACGGGCAATGCCACCCGAATTCAATTCCACGACCTTTGTAGAAGACACAATCGCCTCAATCGTCCGGCGAATCTCCTCCTCATACCAGGTCGCCCGTTCGTCAATGGTGGGATGTTTCTCGTTGAACTTCAGCACGAGATCAACATGCCCGAGAATGTCGAAGTCGCATGTCGCCAGCATGTCGCGAACCTGGCGGTAGTAGGCACGCACAAACGCCGCGACATCTCCACCGAAGTGCCGCGCAATGCCCTCGCGCTGAGTTTCGGGCGACTCGTCCACGGGAACGAGTCCACCATCCGGCGCAACGACCCAATGCACCGACCCGATGATATAATCGATGCCATAGGGCGCGTAGACGGCGCGGTCGGGACTTGAACGCCCAGGGATGTAGTCGGCCTCAACTCCGCAAAGAATTCTCATCTTTCCCCGATACCGTGTGGCAAGCTCCCGAATCTCTCCGACATAGCGCGGCAGTTTCTCGCGCGAGAGAACCCAGTCGTACGACTCGTCCGGCAGCATGGCGTGGGACGAAAAGCCGAGCGTCTCCAGCCCAAGCCTCATCGCTTCGGCCGCCATCTCTTCCGTCGTGTTGCGTCCGTCGCACCAGGTCGAATGCGTATGGTAGTTTGCCTTCATCTGTTCATATCCTCACAAGCGGTGACCCAGAAATCAGACGGATGCCGCTTGCTGCCGCAAGCACCATCCCGTAATTGACAATCGGTACGTTCGCCCTGCGACAGGCGGCGATTCGATCCAGGACTTCGCGACGCGTCAGCATGCAACCGCCGCACTGGACAACCAAGTCAAATTCGCGCCCTTCCGGATTCAGCAGAGGAAAATCGCGACCACTCGCAAAGGAAAACGCGAGTTCCCCCTGCGCCAGTTTCCGCAGGGCCTTCGGCAACTTGACCGTGCCGATGTCCGCACACTGACGGTGATGGGTGCACCCTTCTGCAACGAGCACACGTGCTCCCTCGCGCAGGCCGTCCAGCGCCCGAAGTCCGCGCTCGTAGTCGACCAAGTTCCCCTTCTGCCGCGCAAAGAGGATGGAGAAGGACGTCAGCCGCACCGTGGGGGCGACTGCGCGAATCGTGCACCGCACGGCGGCGAACGCCTGCGAATCCGTCACGACAAGGTCGGGCGGCGATTCACCGCGAAGGGCCGCCCCCAAGGTCTCGGGCTGGCAGACGGTGCAGAACGCTCCAATATCAAGACAGGCCCGGATGACCTGCTGTTGCGGCAGAATCAGCCGACCCAGCGGCGCAGACTCATCAATGGGACAGACGCAGACGACTCGCGAACCGTCCGTGACAAGCCCCGCCAAGAGCGGAGGCGGCTTTTCGCCCAGCGTCAGCGCGGCAATTCGGTTCTTTAGTTCGTTGACGCTCCCACCGCGACGGTAGACGAGCACAGCCACATTCCGCCGTCGACATTCCGCCTCAATCGCTTCGCGATAGGGGCGGTCTTCCGCGGCGGACGAGGCCACCCAGAGGACCACGTCAGCGGTGGACAGGACCTCGCGCGTCCGCCGTACGCGCATTTCACCCAGCGTGCCGACATCGTCCAGCCCCGCCGTGTCCGTAATCAGGCAAGGCCCAAGCGGACTGATTTCCATTGCCTTTGAGACGGGGTCGGTCGTCGTCCCGGCCACCTCGCTCACAATCGCGACGGGTTGCCCGACCAGGGCATTGACGAGTGTGGACTTCCCCGCATTCCGCAGCCCGAAGACGGCGATGTGGATTCGGTTGCCACGCGGCGTCTCCGTCAGGTCAGCCATTCAGACGGCACTCCACCCATTGTAGGCGTTCATTGCCTGATCGGGCCCATTCTTCAGAATCGCCTCCGCCATGCGGACGGCCTCCTCGACCACGAGATTCATCGTCTTGCGCGTCTGAGGGTCGAACTTGCCGAGGACATGCGCAATGACGTTCGAACGGTCCTTTCCAACGCCCAGTTTTAGTCGGACGAACTCCTGCGTCCCTAACCGCTCGATGATGTTGCGAATGCCGTTGTGCCCGCCGCAACTGCCGTTCTTGCGGATGCGCACACGCCCGACCGGCAAGTCGATGTCGTCCTGAATGACCAGCAGATCGGATGCTTTGGCGTTGCTGTACTTCACGACTGGCGCGATGGAATCGCCCGAGAGATTCATGTAGGTCTGCGGCTTCACGAGAATGACGGCTTGCCCCGCAAAAGTGCCGCGGGCCATCAGGCAGTTAAACGCCTTCTTCGTCTCCCAGGCAACGCCCATTTCCGCCGCGATTGCATCCACGGCCTCAAAACCAACCGAGTGCGGAGTATTCTCATACTGCGCACCCGGATTGCCAAGTCCTGCAATAACCTTCACGTCACTCGTGATTGAAGAGATCGTTGATGGACTCGTTCATGTGCGTACGCTTGATGGCCTCGCCAATGAGCGGCGCAACGGAAAGCTGGGTCAGCTTGAACGGCAGCTTCGAGGGGTCGAAGCCCTTGCGGAGCGGAATCGAGTCCGTCACGACGAGTTCATCCAACTGGGTCTCATGGGTGAGACGGTCAACGCCCTTCTCGGTCAGCGGGAAGTGCGAGACGAAGGCATGGACGCTCTTCGCACCGTTATCGCGGCACATCTTGGCCGCCGCGCTCAGCGTACCGCCTGTCGCCGTCATGTCGTCAACCATAATGACGTCGCAATCCTTCACATCGCCGACGACGCTAAACGCATCAACGGTCGAGTCGCCCGTGCGCTGTTTGGCGACGATGGCCAGCCCGCAACCAATCTTGCGGCTGTAGCCGTAGGCCGTCTTCGCCCCGCCGGTATCCGGCGACACGACGACCGGCTTCGCCCAGTGCTGGTCGCGGATGTACTTGAGGATCACCGGCTCCGCCCGCAGGTGATCGAGCGGGATGTCAAAGAAGCCCTGAATCTGGTTCGCGTGCAAATCCATCGTCAGCACGCGGTCCGCACCGGCCGTCTGGAGAAGGTTCGCAATCAGTCGCGCCGTAATCGGCACGCGTGGCTGGTCCTTGCGATCCTGCCGCGCATAGCCGTAGTAGGGCAACACGGCCGTGATGCGAGCCGCCGAACCGCGCTTAAGCGCATCCATAATGACGAACAGCTCCATATAAGCCTCGTTCGGCTGGGGCGAACCCGACTGAATCACGAACACGTCCTTGCCGCGCACGGGGTCGAGGACCTGACAGAAGGTCTCCCCGTCCGGGAAGTGCTTGATGTCAATCTTGTTCAGCGGCTTACCGAGATAGTTCGCCACCTTTTCGGCCAGCGGCAGGTTTGCCGTGCCCGAAAACACCATGAAGTCATTAGAATCGCTCATTGTCAGAAATACCTTTCGGTTGGTCGGGATATTATACCACAAAATTCGATTGCCCGTGGCGAGGGCTTGCGCGGCGAAAAGTGGAGCTCAGCCTTCGGTGGTTCGTTTGGGCGAAAACTGCCGCGCTCACAGGCCGCATGAATCGCCGTCCGTCCAAGCCACCACAACAGACCCAGCCTTCGAACGGATTGCCCGTGCGCACGAGAGGAGGTTCTGATGCGCACGAGAAGCCCATCCCCTGCGCATCAGAATGTGATGCCTTGCGCACGAGACGAATGTGGCGACCTCGCAATGAAACCACCCTGTCCGCAGGCTGCCATTCAGTTGATGCCGGCCTTGTTGAGGCGATAGTTCATCATGCGCGGCGAAACGCCCAGTTCACGCCCTGCGGCGGACCGGTTTCCATTGTGCCGCTTGAGCGCACCCTCAAGAATCCGCTTCTCGACGGCCGCCAACTGCTCATCCAGCGTCAGCGTCGCATCTGGGCGGAACGGATCCTCGGCGAACTCCTCGCACTGCAGGGCCGGCGGCAGGTTGTAGCTGTGGATACAGTCATCCTTTGCCGTCAGAACCGCACGCTCAATGCAGTTCTCAAGTTCGCGGACATTCCCCGGCCACGAGTACGCCTGAAGCATATTGATGGCCGGTGACGAGATTCGCGTCACGTTCTTTCCGTACTTGACACTCATCTTGCTGAGGAAGTGCTGCGCAAGGAGAATGACATCCCCCGAACGCCGCGCAAGGTCGGGCATCGTAATCGGAAAGACTGAAAGCCGGTAGTAGAGGTCCTCACGGAAGAGTTTCTTCGCCATCAGGTCCTCAAGGTTGCGGCTCGTCGCCGCGATGAACCGAACGTCGCTCTTGAGTTCCTCGTTCGAACCGACCCGCGAAAAGGTGCGTTCCTGCAGGAATCGAAGCAACTTGACCTGTACAGGAATCGTCAAATCGCCAATCTCATCGAGGAAGAGCGTGCCCCCGTTCGCCGCCTCGGCCCGCCCGATGCGCCGCTCACGCGCATCGGTAAACGCCCCCTTCTCATGCCCGAAGAGTTCGGACTCGACGAGGGCCTCGGGAAGTGCCGCGCAATTCAGCACAACGAACGGCTTGTCCTTTCGCTCGGAAAGCCCCTGAATCGCCCGCGCCACGAGTTCCTTGCCCGTTCCGCTCGCGCCGCGAATCAAAACCGTGGCTTCGCTGGGGGCGACCTGACGAATCTGCTCGTAGACCGACAGCATCTCGCGGCAGTTGCCAATCAGCCGACCCGGATGGTCCGACAGCATATCGCGCAACTTGCGGTTCTCCTCCACAAGTGCCTCGTGCTCGGCGCATTCCTCGCGGCAAACCGCCGCCGCCTCGGCCGTGATGTTCGCAATAATCTCCAGAAGCGCCACGTCCTTCGCAAGCGATCCCGCGTCGCCATTCATCTCACGGTCAACCGAGAGCGTCCCGATGACCTGCCCCAGATGAATCAGCGGGACGCACACGAACGACAGCGGTTCATCCACGCCCCGTGCCTTCGTCCTGTTCAGGAAGCGACGATCCTTGCGCACGTCGAGGACGACCTCCGCACGGCCCGTCTTGGCGACCAACCCCGTGATACCCTCGCCGATATGATAGCGGCCAAGCGCCCGCTCCTCCGCATTCAACTTCTTCGTCGAGGCCTCGATGCGCAACTCGTCACCCTCAAGCAAGGTAAATGTGCCGCGCAACATCCCCATGCTCCGCTCAAGAATCTCAATGACCTCGTTCAGCAGCAGTCGCACATTCCGCTCCCGAACGACAGCGGACGTGATTTCCTGCAGAACCTCAATTTCAGACGACACCTTGGTTTTCATTGAATGTAAATTTTACCAAATGTGCGGACGACATTCAAGCGCGGGAAATGACGCCTGAGAAACAAAAAAGGCGAGGGAACAACACCCTCGCCTTCGTCCGTCGCCCATACAGTCGACTCAGTAGACAATCGCCACATCCGGAAGTGCCGCACGAATCCGCTTCATCTCCTGGAGCGAAAGCTTCAATTCACCCAACTGAAGCGAATGAAGTCCCTTCCAGGCCGAAAGATCGTCCGGCAACTTCGTCACGAGCGTACGCGAAAAGGAGAGATTCTCAAGCCCCCCCTTCTTCGCCAACCAATCTGGGACTTCCCGAATCGGATTCCCCGACAAGTCAATGTCCGTCAGATTCGGCAACGACTCCAGTGTCGCCGGAACGGACGGCAGGAGATTGTTGCGCAGATAAATCCGACGCAAGTTGACCAGGGACGACAAGTCTGGCAACGCCGAAAGCCGATTCCCATTCAGGCGCAACCACTTGAGGCCCGTCAGGCTCACGACCTCGTCCACATTCGTCAACTGGTTCCGATCGAGGTTGAGATAGTCAATGCCAACCCCGTAGGATAGATTGGACGATGCGCCGCGAAGGTCGTTCAAGCCTCTGTCGTTCAGATAGACACGCGCCTCGGGCGGCACCGTCTCACGGGCCGGCACGGGTTCGTCAAAACACCCCGCGACCAGTGCAAGCGCACCGATCGCAAGGGTTTGGATCATCAGCCTTCTGCCAGACATCGGTCGCCCAATTAGGCCTTGGCAGCCGCCGCGATGATGCCGGCGAAATCAGCCGCCTTAAGCGCCGCGCCGCCGATCAGACCGCCATCAATATCCTTCTTGGCGAGCAGTTCCGCCGCGTTGCCCGGCTTCATGGAGCCGCCGTACTGGATGCGGACGGTCTCCGCCGTCTCAGCACCGACGAGCTTGGCGAGCGTCGCACGAATCAGCGCATGGACTTCCTGCGCCTGGTCAGGCGTCGCCGTCTTGCCCGTGCCGATCGCCCAAACAGGCTCATAGGCAATGACGAGCTTCGCGCAATCCGCCGCGGAAACATTCTTGAGACCAATGTTCATCTGGCGCTCAATGACCTCATTGAGCTTGCCGGCCTCGCGCTCCTCAAGCGTCTCGCCAACGCAGACGATCGCCGTAAGACCCGCCGCGATGACCGCATGGGCACGCTTGTTCACGGTCTCGTCCGTCTCGCCGAAATACTGGCGACGCTCGGAGTGACCAATGATGACGTACTTCGCACCCGCGTCAACAATCATGCCCGTCGAAATCTCACCCGTGAACGCACCGTGATCCTCCCAGTGGGCGTTCTCGGTGCCGATGCCGACCTGCGTGCCAGCCGCCGCCGCAACGGCCGCAGGAACGTCAATCGCAGGCGTGCAGCACACGATTTCAACATTCGCGAAATCCTTCGTCGCCTCGGCGACGCCCTTCACGAGGGCCGCCGTCTCGGACGGCTTGACGTTCATCTTCCAGTTTCCGGCAATGATTTTCTTGCGCATTTTCCTTTTATCCTTATTACTGAATTACTACTTATTCAAATTCAAATCGCTCAATCACCACATCCACAGGGAACATCCTCATGCTTCTCGAAGCCGGAGAACTCGCGATGGCGAACGCCCGCCGCCGCGAACATCTCCTTGACCGTATCGAGAAACGCATAATCGCCGCCATAGACAACCTCGCGGATGCCCGCGTTGATAATCAGCTTCGCACACGTCAGGCAGGGCGAAATGGTAATGTAAATCGTCCCGCCCTGAATGCCATGCCCGTAGTAGGCCGCCTGGCAAATGGCGTTCTGCTCGGCATGGGTGCACAGGCACTCGTCGAGGTGAGTGCCGCTCGCCGCCGTGCCGGCGCATCGCGGGCATCCACCGTCGAAGCAGTTCTTGACGCCACGCGGCGTCCCATTGTAGCCGGTGGAAAGGATATGGTTATCCTTCATGATGACCGCACCCACGTGACGACGGCAGCAGTTCGAGCGCTTCGCCACGACATGGGCAATCTCCATGAAATACTCGTCCCAACTTGGACGCGGATCTTTCCGTTTCGCTGACATTGGCGCATATTATAACATAAATGCCGTCTCTTCGCCCATCACGCGCAAAAACTACATGGCGCGCAAAATGACGCCCTTGAGGTAGAGCCCCTCGGGGAAGCTGAGGGCGACCGGATGGTCAGCCCCCTGGCGTGTGCGAGCGATCATCTGGAAATCGCGCCCCGCATCCTCAGCCGCCTCCGCCAGAATCTTGTCGAAGAGATCCGCCGTCATTGCCCCTGAACACGAGAACGTTGCCAGAATTCCATTCGGTCGAAGGAGCTTCATCGCGAGAAGATTGATGTCCTTGTAGCCGCGCGCCGCCTTCATCACCTGCGAACGCGACTCCGCGAACTTCGGTGGGTCGAGGACAATCAGGTCAAACTGCCGCCCGCTGTCGCGGCAAGTGCGCAAATACTTGAAGACATCCGCCTCGACATACTCCATCTTCGCATCACCCAAGTCAACGAGCGCCGCATTCCGCCGCGCCAGTTCAAGGGCCTCGTGCGAAACGTCGACCTGCGTCACCGAGGCCGCACCGCCCGCCGCCGCGAAAAGTCCAAATCCGCCCGTATAGGAAAAGCAGTTCAGAACCTCCGCCCCCTTGGAGAGCGAACCAACCGTTTGCCGCGCATCGCGCTGGTCAAGATAAAATCCCGTCTTGTGGCCCTTCCGCACGTCCACGAGATACTTGACGGGGCCTTCGGAAATCTCCACGAGTTCCGGCGGTTCCTCGCCCGCCAGCACACCAAACCCCTCTGCCTGAAGTCCTTCCTTCTTCCGCACGTCAACATCGCGGCGCTCGCAGACACCCCGACAGGACGGAACGCACTTCATCAGGGCCTCGCCAATCACCTGCTTCCACCGCTCGGCCCCTGCGCTCGTGAACTGGCAGACGACCCACCCCGCATAGTCGTCGGCGACAACACCGGGTAGCGCATCGCTCTCGGCGTTGACAAGGCGAAGGGCATTCGTCTCCGCCCGTGCGAAGAAGTCCGCCCGACGGCTGACGGACGCAGCGACGCGGGACGAAATCAGCCCCTCGTCCGGCACAACCGACGCGTCGAAGGAGAGCATCCGGACGCGAATCTGCGAAGTCGGCGAGAAACTCCCATACCCGAGCGTCTCGCCGCTCGCCGAGCAGACCTCCACAGTCTCGCCCGACTCCGCCGCACCCTCCTGGATGCCGCCCGAGAAAATCCACGGATGCCGCCGCTGAACCGACCGCTCCCGACCAGGCTTGAGGACAATCTTCGTCATCCCGTGCGCTCCCATTAGCGAACGCGCCGAATGGCGCCAAACTTGCAGACCTGCCCGCACTGCTTGCAGCCGGCGCAGAGGTTCGCGTCAATGACCATCTGGAAGGCCCCGGGACGCACTTCCTTGCCACGCGTCATCGCTGGGCACCCCATCTTGAAGCAGGCCCCGCAAGCGCGGCACTTCTCCGCATCGACCTCGCACAGCCCCTCCTTGGTCAGTTTCGCCGCGATTCGGCAGGGCGCATAGGCGATGATGAGCGCACCCTCATCGCCGTCCATCGCATCCTTTAGCACCGTCTCAAGGGCCGAAAGGTCGTCCGCCGAAACCTTGACGACCTTCTTGTAGCCCATGGCGCGGGCGATGTCGCCAATCTCCGTGACGGGAGCGGGGTCACCCGTCAGCGTCTTGCCCGTGCCCGGATTGTCCTGGTGGCCCGTCATCGCCGTAATGCGGTTGTCGAGGACGACCGTCGTCACCGGCGTGCCGTTGTAAAGGGCGGAGAGGATGCCCGTCATGCCGCTGTGGAAGAACGTCGAGTCACCGAGGACCGCGCAGATGCGCCCCTTCAGTCCAGCCTTCCGCATGCCCGCCGCGTTGCCAATCGAAGCCCCCATACAAATCGTGGAGTCCATCGCATTGAGCGGAGGAAAGGCCCCCAGCGTGTAGCAGCCGATGTCACCGGTCACCGTCGCCTTCAGCTTCGAAAGAACGTAGAAAACGCCGCGATGCCCGCACCCCGCGCACAGCACGGGCGGACGCGTCGGCAGGGCCGCATCCACCGGCACGGACTTCGCCTCCGGCACGTCGCCGAGAATCTCATGGCGAAGGTTCTGAAGCCGATCAGCGTTCAACTCAAGCATATTGAGTTCGGTCGTGTGGGCGACGACCTTCAGCCCCATCGCCTTCACCTGATCCTCCAGGAAAGGATCCAGTTCCTCCACAACCAGCAGACGGTCGACGCGGCTGGCGAAGTCCGCCACAAGTGCCTTCGGCAGCGGATTCGTCCACCCGAGCTTGAGAATCGTGTATTCGGGGAAGATTTCGCGCACGTACTGGTAGGCCACCGCCGAGGTGATGATGCCGAGTTCGCGCTTGCCGGGGATGATGCGGTTGAGACCCGACGCACACGCGGCCTTCTCCATCGCCAGCGTCCGCTCCTGCGCGGCAAGGCGCTGCCCACGGGCGAACATCGGCACGGGGATCGTCTTGCGGATGTTCTTCTCGTAGGGAATCAGGGCCTGGGGCTTCGGATCGAAGTCCCCGAGGTCGACGAGCGATGCCGAATGACTGGTGCGGGTCGTCAGGCGGATGATGGCGGGAACCTGGAACTTCTCCGAAATCTCAAAGGCCTCGCGCACCATGTCATAGGCCTCCTGGCTATCGGACGGCTCAAAGAGCGGCGCGCGGGCGAACTTGGCGAGGTTTCGGTTGTCCTGCTCATTCTGCGAGGAATGCATCCCCGGGTCGTCCGCCGAAATGATGACCATGCCACCCGTCGCTCCGACGTAGGTAAACGTCATCAGAGGGTCCATCGCCACATTAAGCCCGACGTGCTTCATGGCCGTCAGGGCACGCGCACCGGCCATGGACGCACCGATGGCCGTCTCCATGGCGACCTTCTCGTTCACCGCCCATTCGCACCGAACCGTATCCTTGAACTTGGCAATGTTTTCGAGAATCTCGGTTGACGGCGTACCCGGATAGGCCGAGGCCACAACACATCCAGCCTGGGCCGCCGCATGGGCAACCGCCTCATTCGCACTGAGGAACTTCTTCATGATACACGTTTCTCCTTCAACATCCATTAGAATTGGCGGATATTATACCATAAACCGTCTGCTCGGGGGCTTGCGCGAAGCTGTCGCTCGGTCTCGGCTTCCACGGTTGCGCTCACCTCTCGCGCCTCGACAACAAAGGTTTACTTAGACTGCCTTGCCTCGGCGGCTATCACTGGTTGCAGACAAAGCAACTCCTACGGTGGCGCCCCGTGGAAAACCTCACTCGCGACACTTCGCGCTCACCCCATCGCCCGAGAGGAGGGACAGGCTGACCACAGGCTGGAACGCGGCAGACGGTTTTGCCGGACTGCCGCTGCCTGCCGGCACCGCGGCGTTCGCGGGTTTTGCCGGCCTGCCGTCCGGCAGGCCACGCAAAGCGCCGCGCCTGCGACGACTCAACGCCTGCGCGTCCCGCCGTCAGCGGATGCGCAGGAAGAACCCGCCATCCAGGCCGTCCTTCAGGTATCCACTCTCGCTAAGAGTGAAGACAGGCGTCTTCGTCGTCACGCCGTCGGCGTACCGAATCGCCGCGAGTTGGGCTTCGGTCAAACCGTTGGCATCCGTCCCAAAGCGGATGGCATTCCGCTCAAGACGGTTCTTGAGCGTCAGCGTCGCATCCGTCGCCCATGCCCATGTGTAGGCCGCACCATTATCATTTGGATTCGTGCCCGAAATCTCCCGCGAGTCCGCAAACGCGATGCTCACGCCCTCATCCAACTGAAGGCTGGCCGAACCGTCTACCTGCAGGCGGCCCAGACGAGAGCCGGTGGCTGAAGACGCAAGGCGTAGCGTCCCCTCTTCGAGGAAGGTCTGCCCGGCGGCCGTCCCGTCAATCTCGCCGAATGTGCACACCTGGCGCAATTCAAGCGTTCCCGCGCCCTTCTTGCGGATGCCATACGCCCAGCGCGTGTAGTCCGTCGGCTCACTGCCATCGCTCCGCCGGACGATGGGCGACTCCACGAGCAAATCAGAAGCCTCATCCCTCGTGACATCCGACACGGCAAAATCCGCCGTGCACGTCCCCCTCAGCATACCACCGGGGAAGTCAATGACAATCCGATCAACGGAAAGGACGGAAGCCGAATACCCCGAAACGCTCAGCTCGGTCGGCTTCCAGCCCCACGACTCATAACCGAACCACATCGTCGTTCCGACGAACTGACCGCCAGAAAGGATTGGATTGCCGCGAACCGTCTGCCTGTCGGTATCATGCGTCCCGTCCGAGCCGTCCGCAATCCAGGCGTTCTCCACGACACCGCCCGCCTCGACGGTCACAATCTTGTCAGTCCCAAGACAGTTGCGGCGCTTGAGAACCAGCGTTCCGCCCTTGCGGATGAAAAGGGGCTGCGTTCCGCCCACCGCGTTTTCGAAGTCGAAGACGATGCGGCCCCCATCAAGGACTTCGGACTGCAGAGAGCCGGCCGCCGCATCGAGGGAGAAGCCATACCTCCGCCCGCAAAGAACCGTGCCGGAAATGTGCCAGGCCGCCGAGTGGTTTTCCCGACGCGAGGCGTAGGCCGCGTCCGACAGGACGACTTCCGTCCCGGCGGCGACGGTCAGGCCACCGCCACTCACCGTTCGAATCGTCCCACCGAAGGACTGACTTCCGCCCATCGTGAGCACGGTCTGAACCGCCGCGGACTCAAAGTCGCCCGAAAGCGCCGCGACGAACGAATCGCCCGTCAGGTAATCCCGTGCGGACTCCGAAGCACGACCGATGTCGGAGAGCGGTCCGGCAAACGTCATCTCCAGGTTCTCGCCAACCGAAATCTTGCCCCCCGCCAGCACACGGCCGGAGAATCGCATCTGCGGCGTGACCATGAATGCAAAGTCCGAGAAATCGCCAATGGCCCCGACCAAATCCGACGACCGCCAATCGCCACCCGCGGCGTTGACCCCCTTCCACTGCGGACGCGTTTCGCTCGTCCACGGTGCCTCATCGTAAATCAGGAACGGCCAGACGCTCCCGCCCTTCTCCGAATCGCCCCGACTCTCCAGCGTCTCGTACGAGCAATCGTCAAATGCGGCCAAACCACTGTTCGCTCCCACGCGAAGGGTCTTTGAGCCGATGACCTTCGCAAGGAGAGCCTCGCCCTCGGTCTTAAGTTCAACTTGCATGGCCGCCAGCCAGTAAACGCCGTAACTCTCAAAGAGGCGGCGATATTCAACGACCATCCGTTCCTCCGCCCGGCTCACGACGAACAGCTTGCGAGCGGAGAGATTGGCGGCGAGCGTGTCAACCGTCTGGATGCCCGGCTCCGGATTGTCTTTCCATTCGCCACCGTTCCAACTCCCCTCGGCATTCCACCCGATGCTGTGGTCGGACATGGAAAAGCCACCCACCGAAGCCAGCGGAAGCGACGCGCCAATCTTACGCCACTCGTTTGCGGAGAGGTAGACGCCCGACTCGCCCTTGACCTGGGCAACGCCCGACTGAATCGCGAAATCACCTGTAGCATAAACCGGGCAGGCAATCTCTGCGCTCAAGGCACTCGTGACGACCTTTCCAACCTCAAGCACGCCACGACCGGAAAGGACGAAGTCCGAACCGCCGACAGTCAGCGTCGTGACCTGAACATCCGCCGCGAGGGTAATCGAACCACCCTGCGGAAACGCAGCCGCGTTGCCGTCCGCCCACGAAACGACTTCGCCGGACTCGTTCTTCCACGTCAGCGAAGAGGAATCCCAAATACCCCCCCCTGGTATGTCAGCGTCTCGCCGTAGGCCGCAAGGCCAACGGACAGAACACAAACCGCCGCAACAACTTTCGATATGCTCATATCACTCCTAATAAGGGTGGAAGTTCCGTTCACAAGGTTGCGGGAATCATATCAAAAAAAGACGAGGCCGTCAACGCCGCGTCCCCTTGATGCCGGGGTCGTCGGAAAAGTGAAATATGCCGCGATCCGCCGAGCCCTTCTTCTCGGAGGACGAATTCGCCCCGCCGTGAACGCACGTTTCCTGTGGTGCGCCGGGAGTGCCGCGACCGGGAGAAGCGGATGCGCCTCTTTGGGTGACAGGTTTTCGTCCTTTGGGAGAGGCGAGTGCTTTCTTTGGGTGACGGCAAACCCCTCCTTTGGGAGATTTTCGGATTTCTTTGGGAGAAAGGTTTTCGTCCTTTGGGAGAAGCGAGTGCGTTCTTTGGAAGATAGCAAACTCTTCTTTGGGAGATTTTCGGATTTCCTTGGGAGACAGCATTCGCTTCTTTGGGAGAAGAGAAGTCGGTCTCCCAAAGAAATTCTGCCGCGCTTTTTGAAAAACGGCGGGTGGGGCACAGTGCCCCACCCGCCATTTGGCGCGGTCACAACCGCCGCGCCGGCATGTGTCGCCTGCGTCTTAGGCCGCCGCCGGCACGGCCGTGCGGCCCGCGCCGTGGACGGCGCCGTCCTCCACGCCCGGGCGCGTGGGGAGCGTCAAATCAATCCCTGTGCCTGCACGCGTCTCCCCGTGCGCGGACGGGAAGGCGAACGCGGCGAAAGCGCAAGTGGAACTTGTGAGCGGTGGCACCTCCCCGCGTGCGGACGGGAAGTCGAACCCCGGGGACTCCGATGGAGTCCTCGGCTGGTGACGGTGCACGCATCGGCACCCCCCTTCCGCGGCGGCGTGGTTGGCGAGACGTGTTCCGGTGGCCGACGGACCGAGATCCGCCGCGCACCCCATCTGATGTTCCGACTTAAAAGTCATTTCTGATCCTCCTCTACGGATTCTCCTTGTCCCCGCACGACCCTTGGGCACGCACCCAACGGCGGGCGCACGGGGGTATCGACATCATTACGACCCTCGCAGCGACTCATAAAATCAACTGCTGACGAGGCGGCCTCACCGTGATTTTGAGTGGAGGCTCACTCCTGTCGAAGCTCGTAATTGTACCAAATCCCCGTCCCTTTTGCAAGGGGGGGGGGTGCCTTTGGCATGCCTGACGGCCGACACTGAAATTCACTGAGGGGCGCGGCGGTTTCGTGTCCGCCGTCAATGCGCCGCAGAACCGCTTGCGGTTCGGAGGGCAGGTTGCGCAGCAACGGCGTAGCCGCCCGCAAGGGCCCGCGCGGCTTTCGTGTCCGCCCCGCAGGAACCGCTTGCTCGGGGGCTTGCGCGAAGCTGTCGCTCGGTCTCGGCTTCCACGGTTGCGCTCACCTCTCGCACCTCGACAACAAAGTCTTCTTAGCCTGCCTTGCCTCGGCGACTATCACCGGTTGCAGACAAAGCAACTCCTACGGTGGCTCCCCGTGGAAGACCTCACTCGCGACACTTCGCGCTCACCCCCTCGCCCGAGAGGAGGGACAAGGCCGACCACAGGCATCCCGCGGCAGATGGTTTTGCCGGCCTGCCGTCCGGCAGACCTCGGCCATTCAGACTGCCACGTCTGCGCCTTCACAAAGCCTACGAGGCGCGTCTGATTCCAAACCACGGAAACGGCGCGGCGGTTAGCAAAGCAGGGGTCGCGGCAAAACGAGCAGGCGGAGACACCCGGTCTTGCCATACTCACATCGAAAGCAACAAGTCCTGAAAAGTGATGGCAAACAGACCCACCTCGGCACTTTCTCCAACGGACCGAAGCAACCTCGCGACATTGCACTTCACTCCAGACAAAGGCTCGCCTTGTCCAATCGGAATAAGTTGGAAAGACAGGCAAGCCCTTTCATTCGTCGTCTTGTTCTTGAAGTCCTGACAGTCTTGTAAGATTGTCAGTCTTGGCTTCAGGTGGCGATCCATGCGAAAGAACTTCCCTGCCCCATCCGTCCCCGAATGCAAAAGAATATAGTCAGCACGCAACATCTCGCTCGTGATGGACAGTTCCCCTCTTTCCAATCCAAGACGGAATCGATATCCGTCCGATTCTATCCGTTCTATTTCTCCAGGACGACAGTATGCGACAATCAACGGCTCTTCCGCTGGTACAAAAGACTCCCCTCGTCCATTGACATCTGGAAGGACAATGTTCCGTGCGACTTTCGTCAATTCGGCTGGCACGGAACGGAGGACGCGATAGCCATAGACGGCCATGCGCTCACGCTGCGATGCCCGATTCTGGATGGAACGAACCACGCGGCGAATAAAGGCTTCAATCGTGCTCAAGTCGGTCTCCTTCTGATCTCCAGGCTTCAAGATGAATGCTCCAAGGCCTGGCAGGATCTCACGATAACGCAGCATCACATCATCCTTGTCGCCGGGATAGAGGATGTACGAACCGTATGTCCGGCGAATGGCATCGTTGTAGGCATGCATCTTCAACAAGTCTTCGCGCTTGAAAAGGCCCCTCCAACTTGACTTCAAGGCATCCCCATCAGCATCCTCCGCCGCGAGTTCGCTTCCAGGTTGTGCACCGGAGTCTGTCCGTTCGACAAGTTTGTCAATCCTGTACTTCGCGTCAAAATGAATGTGGACAATCGCCCCCACCTTCTCAGCATCATCAACCTTCCGAAAGGATGACGGCCAAATCGAAAGCGTGTAGTCTGGACGCATATCAACCGTCCAACTCCCCTGTTCATCAAGATTGTCCTTGTGTCGAAATGTCTTGTTGTACGTAAACTGAACTGACAACGGACGCGATCCGTCAGGCGGCGCAAACTGGCCGTTAAATGTCGTCGAACATCCCTGTTGCAGAGAAAGTTCCAGTCCATTTCGACTGGGAGAAAGAAGTTTCGTGAACTCCATTTCCGGAAAATCAAATACCGACGCGACAACATCCAGCAACTTGAAGAAGGCCCAGTATTCGTACAGCGCGGCGATATTCCGCTTGCCACCCCTGTAGACATCATGCCCGCCATTCCAGGCAAGTTTTGATGCGCAGCCAAACATCAGCCAGATCTTCAGGATTTCACGATAACCCTCGCGTCTTTGCAGGGTCGGACTTGAGAGCGGCAAACGCGTCAACCGCGATACAGCCCGAAAAAGCGGCTCGTCTATGTGGGACTGGATTCGCCGCGCCAAGGCCGCCGCCTCGGCACGGAGTGATGCGGACGAATTCTCGTGCTTTGCCATATCACACAAAAACATCACGAACGACTCAAGAACGAACTTCACGAACTGATTCTCGGGCACATCCACCGTCTCGCTGTGAATAGAGGTCAACATCTCATGAGGAACGCTCGACCATCCAAAGTTCTGAGCCATCCAATGAGAAGACGGCAACGAGTCCCGATGTCCTGATGTTGCAAACTGGCGCAAGTGGCAGCTCCCCATGTGCCCTATGGTCGCCGTGGGATGCATCACCCTCATTGAGCGCACGGCCTTGGTTGGCGCGGCGAAAATACGCACAAGAGCCGACTCAAGCTGTTCAGAACTCAGCAGTGCCTTGGCGAAGACAAAGCGTTGGTAGAGCGTCTCGGTATCAGCCATAGGATCCACGGTAAACATCTGAAGGACCGGTTCGTCACTGGACATCAGCAGTTCAGCCGACTTTGCGGCCAGGTCGTTCAGCATCCTTTGGTAGTCCGTCCGATAGTCCAACTTGACGCTCGTGGACTCAAGTTCCACAACACCGACAAGACCACGGGTGTCATCCTCGACTTCCAGCACAAGCCGTCCAACGTAATTGCCAGGACGTATTCGTCCCTCACTTGCCGTCCGTACCGATGGCGAAACCACCACATGGCGCCTGAAGTGCCACCCATTCGGCAATGCATACTCATATTCGCCGCCCTCCTGAATTTGCCATTCAGCTTCACCTGCCGACAGTGCCTCGTCGGCATCAATTTTGCGACAGAATGCTTCGCCGATTGGATAGAGGAACAGGTTCGCCCCGGCATCCGGTCCAGTGCGCGTGAGTCGGATTGGGATTTGGTCACCGCAATTCATAACGGCTATGCCTCTGCATAACTTGCGTAGCCATTTTCATCTGCGGACTTGTACATCCGCCGAATCTTCTCCGCGCTTCCCGGAAACCTTGCGACCTCTGCAATCGCTCCAGCCGTCCCCAGCCGACAGAAGTCCGCCAATGTTGCCGCGCATTCACCCTTGAGACAGAGAGACCAAAAGGCCTCAAGCGAGCGCGTCAAACGCCGCCGCGAGCCGTGAAGTTTCGGGAGGAGTTTTTGCAGAATTGCCGCGTCGATTGTCTCCTCAACGGAAAGGCCCGCTTGCCGCGCATAACCGCAAAACTGGAAGATTTCGATTGCTGTGCGAAACGCGAACTCGGCTCCAAGTTCCAACAAAATGGGAAAGAACTCCTTGAGCATGCCAGCGATTTCATTTCGATCGGCGGCATCGAGTGGAAAGGATGTCTGATGCAGGCGCAGAAAATCCGCCGCGTAAGCATTCCCCCTCGACTTCAGTAATGCAAGATTCGGCTTCTTCGGAGCATCAAGGAACGAGGACATCTGCCGCTCGTCAACCCGAAACTCGATGACCTGTGCACGATCCAGAACCTTGGGTGAAAACGCATGCGTGGTTTCGTCAACATTCATCGTGCCAATGACAAAAAGATTCTTCGGAAATGGAAGAACCGATGGAATTGGCGTACCGTCACTTGCCCGACGGGGTTGACCGTCATAAAGACGAATGTCAACACCGCTCTCCATCGCACTGAGAAAATCTGCAAAGTACCGTTCGACATGGCTGAGGTTCATCTCATCCAGTATGAGGAAGTATGGTAGTTCCGGCCGTTCATTTGCCTCCATTAGGAATCTGAGAACCCCCGTATCCGACATGACATAGTTCGTCGCGTCAAGGGCGTTTGGATAGCCGAGGAGTTTCTCGTTATTCATCCAGTCAGCCCCAACCGGGATAAGCCGACATGTGTTCTCGCCGACAAGCCACTGGGTAAAGGCCTGGGCCAGTTTCGTCTTTCCGTTTCCACTCAAGCCCGTCAGCACAACGAATGGCTTTGAAAGAAGTGCCGCAACAAAACGGACTATGAGCGTGAGATCGTAAGTAAGTCCGCTTCGCTCAAGGGCAGCGGCAAATGCCAAGACAAAGGTTTCAAGGCTACCAATTGATTCATGCGTGGTGTGTATGTCACCATCATTCACCCTGGAAGTCTCCTCACACGAAATGTGCCCCCCGTGATCGGCAACAAACCAAAGGAATTCATTCACGGTAATATAATCGGCATCGGAAGAATCAACGGCTGATTGGCCAATTCCCAATTCTCGCATCTTGTCGCGAACGATATCCTGTTTGGCTTGACAGTCATTGTAGCTCGCCAGAGTCAGCGTCGTCGGATTCGGGCCGCTGTGCAACCCGACCTTGGCAAGACTGCTATAGGCCATGGACGACCCCGAGACATAACGATCGGGCCGCAGTTCCATCAGGAAATAAAACAGAGGCTTCGGGCATAAGTGTGGGTCTGATTTAGCTGGGGAAAGGTATTTTTGAGGTGAAAAGCGTTGTGAACAGAGCCGTCGATCAGGTTGTGAACAGCCGAAGGCTGTTTGCAACCTGTCGGCGGGTATGTTTGCAACG
>JBNMKZ010000016.1:0-42646 GCA_050874585.1 Verrucomicrobiota bacterium
CCCCCCCCCAGTAACTGACCGGAAAAGTCGGGTTTCTTCGCGTATCGGCGCACGGACCGTTTGGTGTCGGTGTGTCGTCTTTTTTCGACAATTTAACTTCTTTTATTCGTATCGTCCCTTGTTCTGTCCGCACGCGGAATGGGGGCATCTTGTCTTGCGTGCGGGCAAGCCTAAGGAGTGGCGATGAGGATGGGGCATACTTTGTGGATTGTGACGCAATGCGGCGCACTGGGCATCTGGGCGGCCGCAGGTCTGAGTGGATGTGAAACGGTGGGGCCAGCAGAGGCCGTATCACCAGAACCAACAAAGAACGCCAATAACATCGTTGATGTTGCGCCCCCCAAGGCTCGGTCGGGTGTTCTTGAGGAACGCTATCTTGTCATTGACATCTCCGGTGGACAGGCTGCGGCAAATTGGCCGGTGACCTATCTCGAAAAAGTGCCGTCCGAGGGCTGGGGGGACGAATACAAGACGGGGAAGATTGTCTTGCGGAAGGTGAACCCAGGCTCCTATTGGCATCAGGCATGCACGGCAGAAGAAGCCTGGAAGCGGAAGACGGATAATGTTCCGCGTGAGATTGCAGTGAACAAGCCGTTTTACATCGGTGTGTTTGAAATCACGCAACGTCAGTATGAGCATGTGACCGGCATGAGGCCCAGTCGTTATTCTCCAGTCGAGGGTTGGGAGAAACTGCCGGTTGAAAATGTGTCCTATGACGACATTCGGGGGCGTTGCGAAGGGGCTGACTACCCTCAGTGCACAGATGTGGACGCGCAGTCGTTCATGGGAATTCTGCGGCAGAAGACGGGGCTTAAGGCTCTCGATCTTCCGTCGGAAAGCGTTTGGGAATACAGTTGCAGTGCGGGAGGCGCATACATCGATGCGCGGCAGTTGGACAAGAACGCCATTTTTAGTCGCTACCCTACGGAGCCTTCGCGTACGGCCCCTGCCGAGGTTGGTTCGCGTCAGCCGAATGCCCTTGGCCTCTATGACATGCAGGGAAATGTTCATGAGTGGTGCCTTGACAACATCGGTACGCAGGCACCCGGAGCTGTGCCTTCCCGCCGATTTAGTTGTAAACGGGTCGTCAAGGGTGGGTTCTATGATTCGTTGCCCGAACTTTGCAATCCATCGATAACATTTGGTGAATGCGCAAGTTTTGGCAATTTTGTGATTGGCTTCAGGATTTGCTGTTACTAAGCGAGGACTTTTACAATGGATTGGTATGTCGTATGCCTTGCGCCGAAGAAGGCACTCAAGGTTAGTGCTTTTCCGTTCATGGTTGGTCGTGCCCCGCGCGGGCTTAGTTCATTCAAGGTTGAGGATCCCTCAATGTCTCGCGCTCAGTTTATGCTGGAGTCGCTAATGGGGTTGGTGTTCTATGTTAATAAGGCATCGGAAAATCCGGCGACGGTTGACGGCACTGTCGTGAGCAAGAGGTGCCGCTTGATGCCAGGGGTTCATATCATCAAGGCTGGCAATACCACCATCGGTGTGGGCACGGATTACCAGGCACTTTGGGAGGCTGTCTCTGAACAGACGGTCGAGTTCTATATGGCGCGGGCCGGGGGGCGTGAACTTGGCCCATGGACGGGTGAACAACTTGTTCAGGCGTGTGAAAACGGAGTCCTTGGCCGTGATTCGAAAGTCTGGTTCGCACACGACCCTTCGACGGTGTTCGCGGCATCGGAACTCGTTGACTTTGGTCCGGAACCAGCAGTGGTTGCTGTCAACGAACAGGTGGCGGAGCGGCGTTTTGTCACGGTCGATCAGGGGGCCGTTGTGGAGCTGGGGGAGAACTTCAAGTGCCCCTACTGCCGAACCGTGAGTGATATTGGCGACGTCTTGTCGGTTTCGGTTTCGCCAGGACTCTTGGGGGATTCAATTTTGGGCGATGGCGAGCAATCCCGCTTTGCGCCGACAAATTTTACGGACAATGGTCTCGCGATTGATGCTGAGGGTGGCATCTGCACGGACATTGCCTGCCCTTGTTGTCACATGTCGATTCCGCAGGATTTGCTGCAACTTGAACAGATAGTCATGTCGGTTGTCGGGACGGCGGGTGCGGGAAAGTCCGTTTTTCTTGCGAGTTCGATTTGGCAGTGTCGGCAGGTCCTCAAGTTGAAATTTGGTGTTGGGTTCCGCGACTTGGCACCCGCGTGGAACACGTGGATTCGTGCATACGAGGAAAAGTTGTTCTTTCAGCAGGACGATACGAAACTTCAGCAGATTGAGAAGACGGATCTCCAGGCTTCGAACATCAGTCGTAGCGTGAACCTCGGTGGCGAATCCGTCCTGCTCCCAACGCCGTCGTATTTTCGGTTGAATGGCGGGATGAAAGACGAATGGGAGAAGTGCCTTCTGGTTTACGATTGCGCCGGTGAACACTTCCTGCCGGGTGCTGATGTGCATTCGTCGTTGGTGACATTGCACACGCTCTCGGCCGATTCGATCCTGTTCCTGTTCGACCCATCGGCAGATCCTCGAATGAGGTCCCTGTTGGATCGCGGCACGGGAACGGCCTCAAATTATGCCCAAATGCAGGACGTGCTTCTTGCAGAATTGGCGGCGAAGGCGAAGAAGTACATGGGCAATCGAGGAGAGCGCAAACTCAAGCAGCCCTTGCTGTTCGCGATCTCGAAGGCCGATATGCTTCGGAGTGAACTCCCGATGGATATGGAGGTTTATCGGGCTACGAAACAGGGGCATCTCGCGCTCGATGTCGCCGCGCTCCGAGAAGTTTCCAAAAGGACGGAGGCATTTCTTGATCGGTATGTACCCGAGGTCTCGGCAACGGCGCGTGATATTTCAGATGACATCTGGTTCCTGCCCGTGAGTGCCCTGGGGCACAATCCGATGAGGGAAGGCGTACGCCCGTGCGACATCAGGCCCGTTTGGACGGAGTTGCCGGTGGCCTTTACCTTGGCCTTAAAGGGGCTCATCCCCACCGTTAACGGGACGCTGGGCTAACCGCGTCAGGAGGTTGTGCCGATGTACGAACTCATCAATACGTCAGTACCGAATGGTTTGATCGCTGGAACGCACGGTTTTGCGACTGTTGCCATGACAAAGGGGATGCCGGACGCGATTCGTCGGCGAGTCGAGAATTTCTGCGCCTACCCCCATCGTACCAGTGCACACGATGCGACCTACTTCTCCGAGAATCCCGTTAACTGGTTCCATCTCCTGTTGCCGGGCGGCGACCATGTTGTTGGGAGAACAGCACCGGCTGATTTTGATTACACGGGTCGGACGAATCGGCTTGCGCATACGCTGTATTTTCCACCCGGTGAGATGCCGACTGCTGGTGGCGCTTCTGTTCTGCTTGAGGAGGCAAGTCGTTTTTGTGCGGGATGGAGCGGTGAGCCGAAATTCCTCCCAGCCGATAAGGCGACACCTGGACGACTTCGGATGGTAGACCGTCCAAACGGTGCGGAGCCCAAACATTGGATTCGGATGTTCGGGCAAAATGGTCTGGCTTATGCCAAGAAATTCGCCGCGCTTCTTGCACAGAACATACGGACGAACAGGGGCATTTATTTCAAGGCAGCGAAGGAAGATGCCGATGGAAAACGATTGCTCGGTTTGTTTTCGGACTTAATCAACCTTTTGCCGAAATCGATTGCCGCGCAGGTGTCGTTCGCAACATTTGCACCCTGTGTCCCAAACGGTGTTTCCTGTCATTTGCGAGGTGTCTATGGCAAGGACAGTGCATTTGAATCGGCAGCGTCCCTGCAGCCCTGGGTGGATTGTGAGAATTGTTGCGTGAGGCACGCGGAACTGTTGCCGCAAGAGGATGCCGTCGTTGCGACGAGTGGTTCGGTGGCCGCGAAAACGCCCATGCGCGGCGACTTCGGGGGAGCATTGCAATCGGATAAGAGCGTGCAACGCTATGCGCCGATATCGAGTAGGGGAGCAAGCGGGACATCTCAGCCTGCATCCAGAAAAAGATCGACTTTGAGGATCGTCGTTGGTGCTTGCCTGGCACTTGTTGTGATAGGTGCTGTCGTTTATGTATGTAAACCAAGGAAGGTTCGTTCTGCCGCCGATGAGCAATATTCTTTGGAACGTATACGGCAGGAGAGGCTTGAGAAATGGTATTGCAATCAGACAAATGAAATCGTCGGATACCGACGGGATCTTTCGGATTGCGAGACGAGTTCGGCAGTCGAGAAGTTGGAGAAACTTGTTCACTCGAAATACGAGGGACTTGAATCAACATGGGAGGATGAGATTAGTGGTGTGGCGAATGATGAGGGCAAGCTGAAAGATGCACAGGATGGATATAAGAAGTTGATTGATGAGATTTCTTTAAAATTGAAGAAATTGAAAGACGAAGAAATTGCAACAGAAACCAAGTGGAAGGAGGAAGGAGACAGACGGAAGAAGTCAAAAGAGGAAGAAACGAGGAGGAAGTGCAAAGCGGAAGAGGTCGCAAAAAAAGAGGTCGCTGCACTGATTGAAAAACAGAACGAGAAATCTCTCAAGGAACTTCAGATTACGAAGGTTATCCCCGATTCTTCGACATGGGAGGATGAGATTTCTAATGCTGACAAAGCGAGATTGCAGTCGCCAGGGTCGATTAGATTCTTCTTTTTGGAAAATGGTATCATCACGAACAAGCCGGGGTGCGTCAACGCCGTTGTGAAGAAGGATTCAAGAACCAAGAAAGAGACCACGAGTTATAAGATTGTTCAGCCTGAGATGGCATCAGCGCGGTGGTGCGTGATTGAGATTCCGTCCCTGCAAAAAGTCTACTGGCAATGGCGGAAGTCTGAGAAGGCGACGCTGTTCGCCACGAGCGACACCGTCGATCTTGTTCAGATTCTCTTTGGCGGTACAAACGAGGCATTTGAGGTGTATCAGCAAAAAGTAGTGGACATCGTCTATGTTGTGTCATGGGGAAAGCGCAATGAGGAGTGGCGACACTTCGAGTCGAGCCCACAACTTTCGATTGAGTGCTTCAAGCCAAACTGGGAGAAACTTAACGGGAAAATAAAAAATCTAGAGGAAAAGATCAGAAGCCTCCAGGAGGATAAAATTCCAAGTAAGACGAATGCGATAGAACGGGCTCGGAAGCTCCTGAAAGATTCGGATGATTGGTGTGAAAGGATGAAGAAGCATCTTGACGACTATGCGAAGCTGAAGAAGGATATGAAAGATGCGGACAAAAATAAGAAAAAGATGCTGAAAGGTGAGATGGAAAAGTTGGAGAATGGTGCGTATGAAGTGTTTAGTAAGTGTGAGACATTTAAAAAGAAATTCAATGGTAAGAACAAGCGACGCGATAAGGACAAAGTCTTTTATGTTGAACTGCAAAGCATTACGCCAAAAGAGTGCGAAGGTGCAGTAACGGAGTACAAGGAGAGTACTCAGAGAACGATATTGGACTTGGAAAATGAGTTGAACAACCTTAAGAAGGAACTGAAGACTGCTCAGGATCAAAAGAAGGGAAAAGAGTCGGATCGTGATAAGTGTAAGGGCTGTGCCTATAAAGTTGATGCCATTGAAAAAGTGCCGAACTATGTTTTAGATGACCTTCCCGAGGACGAAAAAAATACCTTTCTCGATAGAGGCAAGATTTGTCATACGGTGAAGTGGCCCCGTGGTATTGGTTCGAAGAATGAGGAGTGACGATGAGAAGTCGTGTCTTGATTTCACAGATTTGTCGAACGATTGAGACGGCCGATTCTTCGGGCAACGGTGCGACCCTTGCCGACGAATACGCGTCCGCCGTTGCCAAGGCCAATGCGCGCCTTGAAGCCGTGATTGCGGCGGCTGATGCCAAGTCCATCGGCGATGCCATCCGCCTGATTTCTGAAGAGCCACCACTTCTTGAGGAAGTGAGTACGCTTGATTTCTTTCAGCTGCAGGACTGGGAAAGCCTGTGCGAGATGAACGGTTGGGTGGTTCCGCCGAAGATTGACAAGCAAGCGATGGAACGTGCCGTCGAGATTGGTGAGACGAAAGGCGCGATTGAGCCATTTCTCGCGATGTACAAGAAGGCGATACGGGTCAATAATGTGCGCCTTGCCGTAAAGAGCTTGCGCCGTCTTGTGGATCTTGACCATTCGCAGGATTGGTCGCACAATCTCAAGCAGTCCGAGCGGCAGTTGCAGTCCCTCATCGTCGAGGAATTCGATGCCGCTTGGCGGAAAGGCTTGGAGGAGACGTGCGACCGGCTTGCACAGGAACTCTTGGATGGCGTTTGGAAAGATGGACTTTCGGTCAAGGGTGTTGACGAGATCAGGCGTTATCGCGAACAGCAAGAGGCCAAGCGGCGTGATGCCGAGGGGCGCGAGAATATCGTCATCTTGAGAAAATGTCTGGATGAGAAATGGAATCGAAAATTGGCATTCTCGATAATTCAGTCCATTGACGGGCTTGTGGAGAAGAAGTGGGCAATTCCGGATGAAGATCGTGAAGTGGTTGACTTGTGCCGCGCCCGGTGCGCAAAGGAGTTTGAGCAGGATGAAATCGAGAAGAGATGGCGCGAGGTAAATGAACAGCTTCATGCCGCCATTCAGAAAGAGGATTGCGCGGCCATTCGCGAGGCCTTGTCCGTTCCTGAGTTCTTGGATCGAGATCCGTTGGATGGTATGCTCAATCAGGCGCAGGACATATTGGATCACGCGGACGCGTCGCGTCGAAGGAAGACATTTCAGATTGCCGCATTCTCATTCCTCGCCGTGTTGGCTGTGCTGGGCGTTTCCGGATGGTGGCTGAAGCAGAAACTCTTCGCCCAAAGGTGCGATGACGCGGCGAAAGACCTCGCCTATTTGGAGCGACAGTCAAAGGAGCGGCCCAAATATGCCATTGAGGGAATGGGTACCGTCTTGTCCAAGTTGAAAAGTGACGACCCGGATGTCTACGCGTACCCGAAGGTGAACCAGTTTGAGGCACGCCTCAAGGCCGTCATCGCGGCAAATGTGGCGCGTACGAATCAACTTGAAAAGGATTTGCGCAAACTTGAGCTCGTGCGGTTTGATGCATGGGCGGGTGATACCGATTCATCTTTTGTCACGAGTCGAATCTGCCGCGTCGAAGCGCTTTTGGCGAAGGACGACGACACATATCGTGCGCGACTGCTCTCCATCAAGGACGCCTGGATGAATGCCGTTGAGAAAAAGGAGGCTGAGTGCCGTGAACGCGCTTCGAAGTTCTACGATATCCTCGTGCCACAACTGCGCATGATTGCAGAACGCCTGACTAAGGAGTTGGCTCGTGCCAAGCTCCAGCAGGAAGTGCGGAAGTGCTGGGTCTCTTTGGACGAGTGGAAAGCGAATTACAGTGAGTATGACGAAGAATTGGCAGCAAAGATGTTGGATGTGGAGAGAGACTTCAACGATGCGGTCGAAGAGCAGTGTGCCTATACGAATGCCTTGGGAAAATTGGTGGCGGCGAGAACCGCCGACGAGACTCTGACGGCACGTAAGGAGTTGATTGAGGTTCACGGGAATTATCCGGAGGCCAAATCGCTTCAGCCGTTGGATGTTGATCTTGATGAAATCAAAGACGCGTTATCGTCAGAGCCTTCGGAAGTAAAATCCTTCTTGGCGAGGATGAGGGGTGGAATATCACAAGCGGAGTTTGAGAACTTTATCAAGGAAAATGTTCTGACCATCGCGGATTCCCCGGTTTATTACGCGCTTTACGGCCTGATTGACAAGAGAGATATGACCGGCAAGATCCTGGCACTATCCAAGGGAAAGCCAAAGATCCATAAGCCAAGCTACGAAAAAACATGGCAGATTACGAGTGAACAAGGGGATCTTTTGCACTTTGGGAAGAAATCCCTTGTCTCCGAGATGAAGAGTCGCAATGGTGTCGATGAGGTGTTGATGCCTTCCTCGGACGAGATGAAAACGATTGTAGAGATTGCCGAGAGAAAAAACCTGACGGTTGTTGGTTTTGAAGACGAACTTCTCAAGGTAATAAACAATCACATCGTCAAGGGGCATCAAAATGAATTCCTTAAGGGCGAAAAGAAGTTTGCAACATATTACAATCCGATTCGCGGGTGGATGAGTCCTTTCAGGCGAGTTCAGTTCCTTGCGTGGTATATGCGCTGGTTGAAGGAAGATCTGAAAGTGATGCCAGACGACGCGGAGTTGTCTCGGTGGTACAACGAACTGGATCGCTTGTCAGCCGATATCAGAGTCGACGGCGTTGACGAGTCATTGTCGTGGATTTGCATCTGGGATGAGCGTATCCGTCGTCGTACAATTGAATGCGCGAAAGTCTTGAACCGTATGCCATCGGATTGGGTTGACCGTTATCGTCGGGTGAAGGCTTCAAAAAAAGAATTGGCGGTCATTGAGGGGTGGAAGGTTGTGTACGCTGGGAAGGTACAGTTTGATCCTCTCGACCCAGCGTACGAGAAAGATCCGAAGGCTCTCCATGTGTCCGCGCCAAATGTGGCGGCAGATCATCCGCTTTATGTGCTTCGAAAGATAAATGGTAAGGTGTCGCTTGTTCGCGCCTTTGAGCCGGGCAGGACGGCAAGATGGCGCAAGTGTAATGAGATGGGGCTGGCAGGAGAAGATTATGCCCTTGGCGAGCCCCTGTATCATGTCTTTTCCAGGGGAAGGTTCATCGATGTTCAAGACGCGTTGAAAGAAATGGCAAAGCGTGCGGGACTTGAAGCATTGGAGCGTCAGATCAAATGCATTCCGCTGTATTCGATGGGAGATCGGTAATATGTGGTGGGTGAATAAGTTTGGTAGTGTTTCTGGGCCTTATTCAGATGAGCAGATTCGTAAAGGCATTCAGCAGAATGTCTTTACGAGACTCCATAAGATTTCGTCCGATAGGCAGAGTTGGCAACGAATCGATCAGACTGAATTCTGGAATCCTGTCGTGCGTGCACCCGTGGAGATGGATATTCCAGTGGAATGTGCGCGGACAAAAATCGGAAGCATCGTCCATGCTCAGGAGGTGATGAAAGAGGAACCAGAACCCATTACTTCGACTGTTGGGCCTGATTGGGAGGCCGTGCCGCGCACACCTAATCGTGGTAGTTTTTGGTTGCGCCATAAGATGGTTCTTGGTATCATGAGCGTCGCGTGTGCGCTCATCATTGGTGCGCTTATCTGCGTTCTCCGGATCGAGGGCAAGAAGTCGCATTTGCCCGCTCCTGTCCCCGTGGTTGAAGAGCCATCCAAAAAAGAGAAGTCGTCTAAGAAGACCGATGTAGCGGCGGATGACTTTGAGGAAATCAAGAAGCGGGTCGTGCTGATTCATACAAAAGAAGGCAGCGGTACGGGATTCCTTGTGAAGATGGGCGGTAAAAAATATGTGCTGACGAACGATCATGTGATTCGCAGCAAGACAACGCCTGAGGCGGTGCTTGTGGATGGAACAAACATCGAACTCGGAAATTTGTCAATTGCGGAAGATCGGGATCTTGCGCGTTATGAGGTCCAGTACGATGGCGAATACTTTGAACTCAGTGATAAGGTCCCAAACAACAATGACGAGGTATGGGTGTATGGTAATTCGATGGGCGATGACGTGATTACCTCACTTCGTGGATTTGTAACGGGTGTGGGTAACAAAGTGCTGAAGGTCAACGCAGAAATCGTTAAAGGAAACAGCGGAAGCCCAATTCTGGGCAAGGATGGGAAGGTCGTGGCTGTCGCCGCTTATTTACTAAGCGGAGCCAGGGGACAGGATTGGACGACGAGGGATACGTCCTTTGATAGTGTCCGTCGTTTTGGCATTCGCGCTGTCAATGTCAATTGGGTTGCTGTTAATCGTCGTAAGTACGAACAGGACTGCGCGAAGATTGATCTCATGGGCATCTATTGGAATTACTTGCTTCCCTATCTCATCTGTCAGGATGTTTCAGAGGAAAGGCTCAATCAGCTGAAACTCGAACACAAGGATGTGGATCGGAAGAGTTTCGATGGCGATGATGTGGGATTTCATGAGATGTTGATGGAAGTCTCGCGATCTTACGCTGGGCGAGGGACGAGTTGGCAAAGATGGCGGAATCTGTGTCAAGAGCGCGATGCATTTAGTAAGAGCTTGGGTGAGGCTATTCAATCGGGAAGGCTGACGCGAGAGCGCGGAGAAAAGGCACTTGATGAATTTGACAAGAACAAGATGATTGATGCAACATGGGAGAAAGTGAAGACTAAATATCGT
This sequence comes from Verrucomicrobiota bacterium, assembly GCA_050874585.1. Classification (GTDB taxonomy): domain Bacteria; phylum Verrucomicrobiota; class Kiritimatiellia; order RFP12; family UBA1067; genus UBA1067. The sequence continues at coordinate 10,150 of JBNMKZ010000016.1, forward strand.
GAATTCTTGTCGAAACGCAAGAATGCATTGATGATGGCCAGGGAGTTTTTAACGGAAACCGCTTGGCAAGATCCGCTGATGCGACATGGCTATAGCGAGGGTTCCCCCGAAGGGTCTGTCGATTGGTATCTGGAAGGTATTCAGTATTATATGGATCGGAATACCCAGCAGCTTAAAGATCTCAACAAAACACTCAAAAAACTTGAGCAAGGAGATGATGACGATGAGGAATAAGCGGGAGAAGAAGCAACTCGATTGGCATCTTGGGGACTTCGAGCAACGGTTTGGCTTCTCGGGCGGCAAATATACAGATGTCAATATGTTTTTCGCCACGCTTCTGGCAGGGGTGTTAACGGCTCTCTTTTACATCGGGCTGTGCCATGTGCCAGCCGCCGTTCGCGAAATCTCGTATATTCAAATGCTTCTGAACCGAGGGTGGACGCCGTATGCCATGTTCTTCCTGGCTGTTCTTGCCGGCTGCATCCTCTTCATCAAATGGCGCAAGCTCGAATTCCAGAAGCGCGCATTTCGTCTGGAACTGATTCCGATGGAGCAGAGTTTTGCGTTGACACCTGAAACGGCGGTTAATGTTATCGCCAAACTCAATTCGCTCGTGGATGAGCCAAAGCGTTTCGTCCTCTTCAATCGCATTGAGCGGGCTCTCCTTAACCTGAAGAACATCGGCAATCTGTCGGATGTGTCAGAGATGTTGCGTGCGCAAGCGGAGAACGATGAGAATCACGCGGAATCGAGCTATGGAATTCTGACGGGAATTGTCTGGGTTATACCGATTCTTGGGTTTATTGGTACAGTTATTGGCCTCTCGGGGGCAATTGGCGGTTTTGGCACTGTGCTTGGCGCAGATGCGACGGTTGAGTCGTTGCGGAGTGCCTTGGCACCTGTCACATCGAATCTCGGGATTGCCTTTGATACGACATTCGTAGCGCTCATCTTTGCCATGGTCATCCAACTTCTGGTGACGGTCCTGCGCAAAAAGGAAGATCAGTTCCTCGATGCCTGCCGCGACTATGCACATGTCAATGTCATTTCAAAATTGCGAATGAAGGATGATGCGGCGGCGTAGACGTGAGAATCCACTGTCCCTGTTTTCCTTTCAGGATATTATCACAGGGTTATGCGGAATCATGATTTTCATGGTTCTTGTTCAGATTATTGATCTCGTGTGTGGACATGATGCGCGTGGTGCGTCAGCGCCCATACCCGTTGAGACGAAGGATGAACGCGATGCGCTCAAGAAAGAGGTTTCGCGGCTTGAAGGGGAATTGCAGGCAAGCAAGCGGAAGTCGGCAAGCTCGGTTGTCGCCGTGCAGGACAAGGCGCGGCTCGCCGATGCCGAGAAGGTAAAGGCGGATTTAACCGAGAAGGAATTGATCGTTGCCGCACTTGTCTCGCAAGTCCATGACTTGGAAACACAGGTTGAGGCGGCAAGAAAGGCAGATGCAGAAGATGCAGCTAAAGTTCGTGAGATGGAGCGGACGCGTCGGCTGCTGGAACAGCAGATTGCGGGCATGCAGCGCTGTCGAGGTGTGACGCTCATCCCTGAGCGCGGCGAATTTAAGATACCCATTTATATGGTCTGTTCATGGGCGGGAATCGATATCCACCGTCCCTTCGAGAGAAAACCTCGTGTCCGCATTGGCCCAGACGAAATAGAGACCGAACTCAATGATTTTCTTGGGGAGTTGGATCACACAACCCATTCGGTTGTCTTGCTGGTGCGTCCGTCGGGTGTCAAATGCATGAATCGGGCGATTGAACTTTTGAAGAACCATAGTTTCACTTACGGTCGCGATCCCTTGGAAGAACACCTTGAAGTTGCCTTTGAGGTGCGGGAGGGTAAATGAGGCGCAGGTCATCTGATTCCGGGAGCATGGATATGCTTCTTGACACGATGTGCAACACATTCGGAGGCGTGTCTTTTATTGCGCTGATGGTTGCGATTTTGTCCGCTACGTTGCCAAAAGCTTCTAATGAACAAGCCCAAGAGAGCATCAGCGAAGCGCAGGTAATCGATAGGGAGGCGGAAAGGCTTCGCGAGCGGCGTGATGTCTTGCGACGGACGATTGGGATTTATTCTTCGTTCGTGGAGAATGCAGCGACGGGTCTCGTTGTCAAGGCTGACTTGGCGAGAATGGCCGCAGAAGTTGCGGCTAATGACGAGAAGATCCGCCTTTTTGAGAAGAAGCGCATTGAATACATGGACGAGTTGGCGAAAGTGAAGACCCACGCGTCATATAGTCGCCGCGAAGCGGCTCGTCTGACGAGGCTGCTGAAAGATCTTGAGGAGAAGGTTGGTCGTCCGCTGTTTGATCGCCATCGGGCGGTCAGGACACCAAGGGAGCGAGAAGTACAGGGGCTGAAGATTGTCAATGTCTGGCTTCATGAGCGTCGCCTCTATATGATGGATGATAAGCGGAATGTCAGGGAAGTTGTTGTGGGCACAGAGGATGGAAAAAGGAGATGGGACTGCGAGTTAGTTAAGGGGCGCGGTGTCGTAGTTGACGACGATTTCTTTTTGCATGGCAAGATTTGGCCCCAGTTGCAGAAACGATTTGACGAAAAGACATACGTCCGCATATTTACGGACACGGTTTCGTTTGATGAGCTGTGTCTTTTTCGGGATGCATTGATTAGCAGAAGGGCAATGTACAATTGGATTGTTAATGAGGAAGATGTCATTCATTTCATTGAAGGATATGATGGTCATGTGCAATAAACATCTTATCGTCTTTGCCCTGTGCAGCTTGTTGCTGAATGCAGGAGCGATGAGCATGACACTTGACGAGTGCAAGAAGTTGGCATCGGAAGGTAATGCAGAAGCCCTGTGGCAACTTGGTTGGCGATATGAAAATGGTGATGGTGTGCGCAAGGATGGACTGAAGGCTGTCGTTCAGTACAGGAAAGCTGCGGATAAGAATCACGCTAAGGCCTGTGGGCGATTGGCGGATTTGTATGAAACGGGGACGATTGTCGGCAAAGACCCGGTCATGGCGGCTCGGTATCGTGCGCAGGCGAAAGGCGACAGCGGAGAGATTGCGGCTGCGGTGGCTAAAACGGAGCAAGAACGGAGTGAGGTCGATTATATCGAAGTTGCACTTGATTACATCATTGGCCGCAATGGAAAGACGCGGAATGCCAAGAAGGGCGTCCAGGTTCTGTATAAGACGGCGAAGGACAATCCAACGGCACAACGCGTGTTCGTCGAGCGCTGGGAAGAAGGTGATCTTGACGATGGACTCGATACGCTTGATGATGATGATTGGAAGCTTGTGTTGCCTTGGTTTGAGGATCAATATAAGAAAGGTCGTCGCAAGGGTGGATTGGTCCTTGGCAATCAGGCGTATCGCACGAAGCGTTATTATGATGCGGTGCGATACTGGCAATGGTCTGGAGTGGCTGGAGTGCCAAAGGCGTGGTTTCGATTGGGCAAATTCTATTGTTATGACGAAGAGAATGGTGGGGGACCAAAAGCGATGCGGTCGGACATCAAGGCGAAGGATGCCTTTGAGCGTTGTCTGAAGGTTGATTCTTCTTGGGCCAGTGCCCGCATCAACATTGGTTATCTTTGCGTGTATGGAACGGGACGTTGCATCGACTATCCTCGCGCCCTGCGGATTTTCTCTGATGCGATGAGGGACGAGCCCGATAACGAATACTATCCATATTGGTATGGGACGGCCGGTCGAAATCAAATTTGGGATAAGTTCAATGCCCGGTGGAACACGAAGCGTATTCAGTACCTTTGGTCTCAACATGCCAAGAAGCAGTTGGCGCCTTTAGAGTGGGATGAGCTTAATCGATATTGTACTGATGTTAAGCGATGCGACGAAGAAGAAAAGGGGTATATGGCGTACATTTTACGCTCGGCGAACAAGGGCTATGAGCCTGCAAAAAAGGCTTATCAGAAGTGGACTGAGAAGCGACGCCGTTGAGCTATACCTCGATGATTATGCATCTTGGGCATCCGCCGATTCGCCGTGCTTTGATCTCAACCTGCCGTGCGAGAGGGAGACTTGCAAGGGTGGTGGGTTGTGCTGCAGACCTTTGTGCTTGGGGGCGTTGCTTCCATTATAGATGCGGTGCAAAAATCACTATATTTCTTCATTGTGTAACTAATGTGAACAATCACCTACGGCTTCTTCCTGGCGCGTTGCCTATCGTGATGCGAGTGGCCGTTTGTAAAGAACTAAAAAGTAACTGGAGTAAAATGTGATGAAGCATCAAGAACTAATTGTTATCACAGGTGCGGCATTGTCTTCGATGTTGTTGTTATCTGGATGCAGGTACGATGCAGAACGTGTTCCTAAGTTCGCTTTAAATAAGACGAGTCCTGTTGCTCAAGTGAAGAAGATACCGTGGCTTTCAGATGGCAATGCCATAGATGCCTATATGCAATATCATGAAACGAAGGGATTGTGGGAAAAAGATCGCATTATTCTTCCGTATCTCGGATCTGTCGTTTTCCTGGATATAGATTTCGACGGTGTCCGTGAATTGATGACGGTGGAATGCCAGGGGAGCGCGTGCTGTTATTATTCTACCCTCTATCGAGTCAATCCTGCGACAAAGGTTGTTGAGAAAGTTGAGTATAATGGATCGGCGTGTCTTGATGACTGGCGTGGTGCTTGGTGGGATAAAGATACTAGATTAGTCCGTGATAAGATGACCGGTAAAAGGTGTTATCTATCCAAGTGCTCTGTAAGATCCGATTCCCGTTGTGAATATGTGGCCTATGGCTTACGCGGTTTTACGTTTGATGGGAAATCTTTTAATGGCGAATATTGGTCGATGGAGGAAGATGAATCCACTTATTCGCCGGAATTTCAAAAGAACATCAATCATAAGATTTCATACGAACTTTCTGGCAAGAAATGTTCTCGCAGGGAATATGAAGAGTGGAATCGAACTTTTGCGGCAAATTACGAAGACGAGAAATTGGTTCTTGGTATCATCCCGGAAGGTGCGGTACAAGATTTGCATGGCGAATCCTTGCGAACGGCATTATTAAAAGCATATCGTAGTTTTAACTATGTTGGTAATCCTTATAGTTCAGGGAATCCGAAGATTGGCAAGGTGAAATAAGGAGGAGTGCCAAAAGGCTTGTCAATTGAATCCGAAGACGGATGCAATCGTATTCCGATGTTCGCTCGTGGACGGGGCGGTACTGAAGCCCAAGGCGGATGCTGCCGGATGACCGTGAGCGCGTATGTCGCGAAACTCGTCCGTGAGGACGTCGGCGAGGTGGAACTTACCGACGCGGAGAGGAAATGGGTGGAGGAGCATCGCGCCGCGCCACGCCACGCGGCTGAAGTCTGTTCCCTTGGGGGTCTGACGAAGCGAATGCAGTTCTCGGCTGAGTCATTCTTGTGCAAGGCGCAGCCCGAGAAACTCGCGTCTGCGTCCGCCGCGCAATGGTCGGGCTTGCCTCCGTTTGGATGAGCCTGTGGATGGCCTGTCTTGCGCCGATGGAAGTGCTTGCTTGTGCGCATCCGAATTTCCTGTCGTGCGCAGGAGAAATGCGTTCCGTGCGCATCTCGCGAAGTTCTCGTGCCTATCGGAAGAAGACTTACTCGGGAGTAAGTCTGCCACTGACGGGTATCGGAATCCCGGCGACTACCGAGAGGTCGCGCGGCGGATGGCGTTCCTCTCAATTTTTTTTGCCAATATGTGAATGAATCTTGCGCTTTTGTTTGCTTTGTACCCTGGGCACCCGAAGATTTTGCTGCGCACAATGGGTACTCGCGCCGTCGCATCCTCGAATGCCATTCGTCCTGTCTCGGTCGGGGGCTCGCTATTATGACGAATCGCGGGGGTCGAAGTGCCGCGCAAGTTTTCTTCCGCACGGCGGGGCGGAAAATGGTATAATGCTGGACGGATGAAAAATGAGAATGGTCAGGTCCTGTTCCCGAAGCCGGGGCGAACGCCGCGTGAAGACACGGCGTCCGTGATGAAGTTCTACAAGTTGCCGAAGTCCTTTCCGCCGGAAGTCCTTGAAGAGGCGCGGCATGTGAGTGATCGGCTGAAATCGCCCGGAAAACGCCTTGACCTGCGCAAGAAGTTCATTTTCACCTGCGACCCACAGACGGCACGGGACTACGATGACGCGCTGAGCCTTGAGAAGGACCGGCAGGGGAATCGGGTGCTGGGTGTTCACATTGCGGATGTCTCGCACTTTGTCCAGCCCGGTTCGGCCCTTGACCGCGAGGCGTACGCGCGCTCGACGAGCGTCTACCTGGCTGACCGTGTTGTGCCGATGTTGCCCGAGGAACTGTGCAATGGCGTTTGCTCGCTTGTGCCGAATGAGGACCGCCTTGCGTTTTCGGTCTTCATGACGTTTGATGGCAAGGGCGAGATGATTAAGCGGACGTTTGCGAAGTCCATCATCCGTTCGAAGGCCCGCTACACCTACGAGCAGGTGATGGCTATGATTTCGGGGGGCAAGCCTGGCAAGGGCGGTAAGGCGGCGGTCAAGGTTATTCTTGCAATCAACGGTCTGGCTCAGCAGTTGCGCAAGCGTCGGTTTGACGCGGGGGCACTGGATCTTGAGGTCCCCGAAGCGGAGGTTGTGCTGGACGAGCGCGGCGAAATGACGGGCATTGTGACGCGGCCCTACGACGAATCGCACCAGATGGTCGAGGAGTGCATGGTCGCGGCGAACGAGGCGGTGGCGAAGGAGTTGTGGACGAAGGGTGTCAAGATTCTCGCCCGTCTGCATGAGGCGCCGGATCCCGAGAAGATCCTGATGCTTCGGGCCGACTTGCGTTCGCTGGGCGTCAAGATGGGCAATATCGAGAATCCGAAGGTTTTTGCGCGGTTCCTGAAGACGATTAAGCGCAATCCGCTTTACCCGACGCTTTCGGTAATGGTCTTGCGGTCGATGAAGCGGGCGGTCTACGATGCGACGGCCATTGGGCATTTCGGGCTGGCGAAGCAGTACTACGCCCATTTCACCTCGCCGATTCGCCGCTATCCCGATCTGACGCTACATCGGCAGCTGGCGGCCTACCTTGCGAAGAAGAACTGCCGCGTTCCGCCGAAGACGCTTCAGCAGTGGGCGGAGCACACGAGCGCCATGGAAGAGGTCGCGGCGGAGGCCGAGCGTGGGCTTCTGGAAATCAAGAAGTACCGGCTGATGGAGGCGCAGCTCAAGTCGGGCAAGAAGGCCGAATACGATGCGGTCATCTCGAAGTGCACGCCGTTTGGATGCTTTGTCGACATCCCGGAGCTGATGATTTCGGGGCTGGTGCACGTGAGCGTCCTTTCGCGGCACTATGTGCGCTACAACGAGTCCGACCATTCGCTTTCGGCGCCGGGCGGTGAGAGCTGGCGGATTGGCGACCGCATGAAAGTCCGCGTGGCGAGCGTTGACTTTCGCCTGCGGCGAATTGACTTTATTCCAGTCGTCGTCCCTCGGGAGGCGCGGCGGAAAAAACACAGGTGATTCCCGACTAACAATACGGAGGAGAGAGCAACATGGACCTGAGCATACTCATCAACAAGTTCGACGTGACTGGACGGCTGGTGTCGCTTCAGCCCTTTGGGAGCGGCAACATCAACGACACGTATCTGGCCATCTACCGCAACACGTTTTCCGAGACGCAGGTCATTCTGCAGCGTGTGAACCGTGCCGTCTTCCCGTTGCCGGAAGTCATCATGGCGAATATGCACGAGATTACGAAGCACTGCCATCAGAAGCTTGAGGCCGATGCGGAGACTGGGCGGGATGACCGCGTGTGGCAGATGCCGCAGATTGTGCGGACGAAGGAGGGTGCGGACTATGTGACGGACGAGAGCGGGGACGTATGGCGCGTGATTACGCGCATCATGTCGGCGCATGCCTTCGATGTGGCGCAAGGCCCGGAGCATGCGCTTGAGTGCGGTGCGGCTCTTGGGCACTTCCACTATCTCGTCTCGGACATGAACCCCGACAGCATCCACGACCCGTTGCCCGGCTTTCACATCACAAGCGGTTACCTGAAGGCCTACGATGCCACATTGACGAAGGATACGGCGAAGGCGCTTCTCGGGGCGTCGATGGAGGCGAAGCGTCTGGCGCGGTTCATTGAGGACCGGCGCGACCTTGCGCTGGCGCTGGAGAAGGCGGAGGAGCGCGGCGAACTGCGCAAGCGCATGTTCCACGGCGACCCGAAGGTGAACAACATCATGATTGATGACGTGACCGGCAAGGGAACGGCCATGATTGACCTCGACACCGTTTCGCCCGGCCTCATCCACATGGACTTCGGCGATGCCCTCCGCTCCATCTGCAACCCGGCCGGTGAGGAGGAGTCGAACCTGTCGAAGGTCGTCTTCGACGAGGACTTGGCGACGGCATTCTGCAAGGGCTACATGCGCGAGGCGGGGGCCTTCCTGACCGATGCCGACCGCAACTACCTCTACGACTCCATTCGCCTGCTGCCCTTTGAGCTTGGGCTTCGGTTCTTCCAGGACTACCTGAACGGAAACGTCTACTTCAAGACGAAACAGCCCGAGCAGAACCTGAACCGTGCGCGTGTTCAGTTCCGGCTGTGTGAATCGATTGAGGCGCGTGAGCGTTCCATCCGTACGGTCTTGAGCCGACTCTGATTATGCATCGACTTCTTGCGGATACGACCAGTCTTGAAAGTGAGCGGCCCGAACTTGGCGCGGCGGCGCGGAAGCACCTGCGCGTGCTGCGCCCGAAGGACGGCGAGGCGGTGGAACTCTTCGACGGGAAGGGCCGTTCGCGTGTCTATCACTTTGACGCGGCGCGAGGGGAACTTGCGCATCCGCAGGAGGTTCTTGTTCACCCCGTCCGTCCGAGTCTCGTCCTGTTCGCCTGCATCACGAAGGGGTCGCGCTGGGACTGGACGATAGAGAAGGCGACGGAGCTGGGTGTTTCGCGCATCGTCCCCGTGATCTCGGCGCGAACGATCGTGCGCATTGCCCTTGACGAGCGGGCGGCGAAACGCGAGCGGTGGCTTCGGATTGCCGAAGATGCGGCGCGGCAGTCGGATGCGAAGTGGCTGCCGGAAATCGACGAGGCGGTCGACTTCGCGTCTGCACTGGATCGTGTGCGCGAAACGAACTGCCTTGTGGGTGCACTGACGAATCCGCCGCCCCCGACGATTCTGCGTGAACTCGACTTGCATCGGGAGACGATTTTCACGGGGCGGCCACCGGCCGTCTTCGTCGGGCCGGAAGGGGACTTCACCCCTGAGGAACTCGCGGCACTTCTTCGGGTCGCAACGCCCGTCAGCTTCGGAGCGAGCATCCTTCGGGCTGAAACGGCGGCCATCTACGGCGTTGCCATCCTCAAGGCCATGCAGGACGCGAGGGTTTCATGACGTACAACCTGGTCGAGATATTCGAGTCGCTTCAGGGCGAGGGGCGCAATTCGGGACGGCCCTGCGTCTTCGTCCGCTTTGCCGGGTGCAACCTGGCGTGCCCGTGGTGCGATACGGATCGGGCGCGGCACTTTTCCATCGGGCTGGATGACCTGGTGCGTGAAATCGGCGGATTCCGTGCGAAGAGCGTCATCCTGACCGGGGGCGAGCCGACGCTCGTCGATGGGATGCCTGAACTCGTCGCAGCCCTCAAGGAGCGGGGCTACTGGATTGCCGTCGAGACGAACGGGACGAACGAGCCTGACTGGCTCGGCTTCATCGACTACGTCGCCTGTTCGCCCAAGGCGGAGTATCCCGACCGACTCGTTCTGACAGCGGCGGACGAAGTGCGCATCGTCGCCTCATCCGAGGATATCGTCGATTTCTGCCGAACGGTGCGTACGCGGGTTTCTGCAACGGATTACTACATTTCACCCTGTGAGCGCGAGGGGAAGATGGATTTTGCCACTGCGAAAGGCGTTCTGTCCAAGTTGGACGGCTGGTCCCTTTCGGTGCAACTGCACAAGCTGCTCGGATTTCGCTAAGAACTAACTTATGTTTCGTTCCCTTACTGTCGTTTACCTGCACAAGCCAAGTCGTGTGGACGCGAAGCGTCTGCCGATTATCGAATATGGGCTGACGGATGCCTTTCGCGATTTCTGCCGCGAGACTTTCGATATGCGTGGTCCCCAAGACTATCCGCCGCTTCGCCTTGCGACGACGAATACGACGGACGGGCTTGCGAAGACGCTTTTCACCAGCGGTGGCATGCGCGGCGTACTGACCGAGCTCGGGCGGTCCTGCTCTCTTTTCCTCATTGACGACGACTTCATCGGGCAGTCGATTGGCGGCAAGGACTTGCGCGACTGGCTCAAGCTCTTCTTTCCCGCGATTCCGAAGGTCGTGCTGACGCGTCCCGGTCATTCGGACGTCGCGCTGCCGGCGCGTCGTTGGATCAAGAAGGATGCGACCGTCTTTGAGCGTCCCTCGAAGTGCCATGCGCGGATTGTGCACCTGTTCAAGAGTTTCTGGATGCCGCGCTTTGCGACGGCGCTCCGCCAGTACGTTCAGGTGAAGGCCGGGACGAACTGGCACACGCCCGGGCACAACGGCGGGCGCGCATTCGAGAATTCGCCATTCCTTTCCGGGTTCTACGCGGCGTTCGGGAGCACGATTTTCAGGACGGATCTCTCGGTGTCGGTGGAGCCGTTGGGCGATTTGTCGAGTCCAGAGGCGCGTACGCCGCTTTCGGAGGCCCAGAAGCTGACGAGTGAAATCTTCTGCTCGGCGCAGAGCTGCTACGTGACGAATGGAACCTCGACCTCGAACAAGGCGATGCTGATGACGCTGTTGCGTCCGGGGGAGGTCGTGCTCATTGACCGCAACTGCCACAAGAGCGTGCACCATGCGGTCGTGACCTCCGGGGCTGTGCCGCGCTATTTGCCGGCGCATTGGAATGCGAGCCTCGGCGTGTGGGGGCCTGTTGCCCTTGAGGACATTCGCAAGGCTTTGGAGTCGCCGGTTGCGTCCGAGGCGGAACGGCCGCGCCTGCTGATTCTGACGACATGCACCTATGAGGGCGTGCTTTATCCCGTGTGGGAGATTGCGCGGCAGTGCGAGCGGGCGGGCGTTCTGTTCTATGCGGACGAGGCCTGGGCCGCCTACCTGAACTTTCATCCGTACTACACGTTCGGGCGCGGCGGAGGGGATGCCGTTCGGTATAATGCGGTGAACGAGACGTGCGGGGCGCACTTTGCCGTGCAGTCGACGCACAAGACGCTGGCGGCCTTTTCGCAGGCCTCGATGATTCACGTTTCGACGCGGTTCAAGCAGTTGCTTGAGGACGATGCGTCGCCCGCCTTCCGCTGGCTTCGTCGGCGCTTCGCCCTGCACGGGCGGGGCAGCTACGAGAAGTTCTCCCACGACTTGCACGAGTTCCTGCGCTACTGGCACTCGACCTCGCCGCACTATCCGTTCCTCGCGGCACTTGATGTTGCCGGTGTTCAAATGCGTTTAGAGGGACTGAAGATTATCGACGAGCGCATTCGCTGGGCGGCGGCCTTCCGCAAGCGCGTGGCGGACGAGTGCGGCAAGCCGGAGAACGCCTGTTTCGCCGGGCTTGAGGAAATTGCCGGCAAGGGCGTGGACTGGCGCGGGCAGGGCTATCTGAAGGATCCGCTCAAGATTGTCCTCATGCTGCGTTCGGCAAAGGCGTGTGCAACCTTCCGCAAGATGCTCCTCAAGGCGCACATTCGGTGGGAGAAGGCGAGCGCAACGACGATTCTCTTCCTGGTGACGGCTGGGACGGTGGAGGAGCATTTCGAGTATCTCTTCCGCGTCTGCCGACAGTACAAGCGGCTGATTGGGTCGCCCGTGTCGTCGGCTCGTTCGGGCGGGCGGCGCGAGAAGGTCGCGGCGCAGTCCGTCATCGAGGCCGTTTCGGGGCAGGCCGTCGTCCTGCCGCACGATGCCGCGCTGTGCGATGGCGAGCTCGTGTCGATTGACGAGGCCGAGGGGCGGATCGCCTCCCAGTTCCTCGTGCCCTATCCACCGGGCATTCCTGTCTTCATTCCGGGACTTCGCATCACGAAACCGATGATTCGGCTGATTCACGATGTCATTGCGACGGATGGGGCCGGAGCCGTCCACGGGCTGTTCTGCCGCGGAGGACACGCGCCCTATCTGGTCGAGGTGCTGAATCGCGATGAGGAAACGAGGGTGCAGGTTTTGGATGCGGCTTCTGAAGGAAAGGCGGCGAAGAAGAAATGACGCGGTTTTGCCTGTTGCTCGGCTTGTTTGTTTCGGCTACCTGCGTGGGAGACGACCTTGAGTCGCGGATGCGCATGGAGGAGAAGGCCTTTCTGCAGTCGCGACCCGCAGGAGTTCAGCATCGGCAGGCCGAAGCGGTTCGTGCGGCGATGCGGGGTGACCGTCGGGAGCTAACGGCCATTCGCGAGGGGCGCAATTCGCCACCCGCGTTGCCCGAGGGCGTGGAGAGACGCGACCTCACGCCGACGCTCACGCTGTTCGCCCCCAGCCGACCGGCGAGCCGTCCGCGTCCCGTTCTGCTTTACCTGCACGGGGGCGGTTGGGCCTTTGGCAGCATCAACAGCTGTGCCCGGTTCTGTGCCGCGCTGGCACGCGCCGGGGATGTCTGCGTGGTGGCGCAGAACTATCGCCTTGCGCCCGAGAATCCCTATCCGGCGGCCTTGGACGATTGCCGCGCGGCCTTCCGCTATCTGCTTGAACACGCGGCGGAATGGGGTGGTGACTCGTCGCGCATCTCGATTGGTGGCGATAGCGCAGGCGGCAACCTGGCCTTTGCTGCGGCCCTTGCCGAGCCGGGTGTCCACTCAATCGTGCCCATCTACCCGGTGACGCGGCTCTTTACCGTTGAGACCGAATCCTGGCGGACGTATGGCACGGGGTACGGGAATGACGCGGAACTGATGGAGGCGTTTCAGGAGGCGTATGCGGGAGTGAACGGACGGAGTCCGCTCGTGTCGGTTGAATGTGCGACGGACGAGGCACTTCGGGGACTGCCGCCGACGCTTGTCATTGCGGCGGGACACGATGTTCTGCTTGACCAAGGCGCGGCATTCGTGCGGCGACTTCGGGAGAATGGTGTGACGGTCGACTACCACGTGTTTGCGGGTGCGACGCACCTCTTCATCACGGTTCCCGGCCAACCGACGGCTTTTGCCGAGGCCGTTCGCTTGACGGCGGGCTTCCTGAATCGTGACCAGCGGAAGCGGTGCGTGAAGGGCGACGATTTAAATCAGAAACGAAAGGACGATGCAAAATGAGTGAGATTCCCTACAAGACCTACCTCAGCGAGGACGAGCTGCCGACGGCGTGGTACAATATGCGGGCGGACATGAAGAAGAAGCCCGCTCCGCTCCTGAATCCGGCGACGCTGAAGCCGGTGTCGGCGGAGGAGCTTGAGCACGTCTTCTGCAAGGAGTGCGTGAAGCAGGAACTCGATGACACCACCCCTTACATTCCGATCCCGAGTGCGGTGCGCGACTTCTACAAGATGTACCGCCCTTCGCCGCTCGTGCGTGCCTACTTTCTTGAGAAGGCCCTCGGTACGCCCGCCAAAATCTACTACAAGTTCGAGGGCAACAACACCTCCGGCTCTCACAAGCTCAACAGTGCCATTGCCCAGGCGTACTATGCGAAGGCCCAGGGACTCACGGACGTGACGACCGAGACGGGGGCCGGTCAGTGGGGTACGGCACTCTCGATGGCGAGTGCCTTCTTTGGGCTGAAGTGTCATGTCTACATGGTGAAGTGCTCCTATGAGCAGAAGCCGTTTCGCCGCGAGGTGATGCGCACCTACGGTGCAGACGTGACGCCGTCACCCTCCCTGACGACGGAAATCGGGCGCAAGATCAACGAGGAGCATCCCGGCACGACGGGTTCGCTCGGCTGTGCGATTTCCGAGGCCGTCGAAGCGGCGTCCAAGCTGCCGAATGCCCGCTATTTGCTGGGCAGTGTCCTGAACCAGGTCTGCCTGCACCAGTCCATCATCGGGCTTGAGACCCAGGCGGCCCTGAACAAGCTGGGCGTTCACCCGGATGTCCTCATCGGATGTGCGGGCGGCGGTTCGAACCTGGCGGGACTGATTGCGCCGTTCATGGGGCAGATCTTGCGTGGTGAGGACAAGTATCGGATTATAGCCGTTGAGCCGGCGAGCTGCCCGTCGTTTACGCGTGGACGCTACGCCTATGACTTCTGCGATACGGGGCGCGTCTGTCCCCTTCAGAAGATGTATACGCTGGGCAGTGGCTTCATTCCCTCGCCGTCCCATGCGGGTGGCCTGCGTTACCATGGCATGAGCGCCACGCTTTCGGAGCTCTATGACCAAAAGCTGATTGAGGCCCGCGCCGTTGAGCAGTCGAAGGTCTTCGAGGCGGCGACGCTTTTTGCCCGTACGGAGGGGACGCTCCCCGCGCCCGAGTCGTCCCATGCCATTCGCGTGGCGATTGACGAGGCCCTCCGCTGCAAGGCGGAAGGCAAGGCCGAGACGATTGTTTTCGGATTGACGGGCACCGGCTACTTCGACATGGTCGCCTACGGCAAGTTCAACGACGGCACGATGAGCGACTACGTGCCGACGGATGCCGACCTGGCGCAGGGCTTTGCGCACCTGCCGAAGGTCTGAGCCGGGCGGATGTGCTATAATAAGCGGCGTGAAGATTCACTTTACAGGCATTGGCGGCGTTGGGATGGCGGCTCTCGCCTTCCTCCTCAAGGAGCGCGGGCACGACGTGTCCGGGTGCGACATTCGGGCAACGCCGCGGACGGAATGGTTGGAGGGGCGGGGCATACCCGTCCTCATCGGCCATTCCGCTGACCATGTCGCGGTGGTTGACCGCGTGGTGATGACACCCGCCGTTTCGGACGAGAATCCCGAACGCCGCGAGGCCGCCGCACGGGGCATTCTGCGCTATCGCGGTGAAGTGTTGGCCGAGGTCGTGAGTGCCTGCGATTCGGTTGCAGTCTGCGGTTCTCATGGCAAGACGACGACATCCACTTTCATTGCGAAACTCCTGCTGGCGTTGGGCGAGCGCGTCGAGTGGGCGATTGGCGGCGAGACGGGTTCCTTCCCCGTCGCTGGACGGGAAGGGCCCGCCGAACGACCCTGCGTCCTGGTTGTGGAGGCGGACGAGAGCGACGGGACGCTGGCCCTCTACCGGGCGAAGACGCTGGTCGTCACCAACTGCGAGTACGACCATCCCGACCACTTCAAGACGCCCGAGGCCTATGCGGCCTGCTACGAAACGGCGAAGCGACAGGCGGGAGCTGTCATTGAGAGCGAGACGCTGGAATCGCTGGACTTTGTGGAGGCACTGGACCTTGCGCCGCACAATCGGCGCAATGCGCGCGCGTCGGTCGAGGTTGCGCGGCGGCGCGGACATTCGCTTGCATCCATTGCGGCGGCGTTGCCATCCGTTGTCGCCGCCTTGCCGGATCGCCGTTTCCAGAAGTTGCGCGAGGGGGTCTACACCGACTATGCGCATCATCCGACCGAGATGGCGTGCGCGGTCTCAATGGCGCGGGCGGTCTGCCGTGGCACAGTGCGCGTCCTCTTCCAGCCGCATCGCTATTCGCGCACCAAGGCGTTGCTCGAATCCTTTCCAAAGGCCTTTGCCGGTGCGGACGAGGTGGTGTTGTGCCCGACATATGCCGCGTTTGAGCCGCCGATTGAAGGCGGTGACATTGCCGATCTCTACGCC
The DNA here is from genome assembly GCA_050874585.1 of Verrucomicrobiota bacterium. Taxonomy (GTDB): domain Bacteria; phylum Verrucomicrobiota; class Kiritimatiellia; order RFP12; family UBA1067; genus UBA1067. Next base: position 25,778 of record JBNMKZ010000016.1, read on the forward strand.
GCGTGTCGGCGGCAGAATGTACCCGTCAAGCTGGCGCGATCCTGCGAGGAGGCGTGGTGGCACGCGCGGACCGTCTTTCAGGAGGGCGATGTTGTCCTTCTGCTGGGTGCGGGGAGCATCATCGACCTTGTGCCGCTTGTCCAGTCCTGGGAAACGCCTCCAACGAGGCACATTTGGATAGGTGCCGGGTCGAACACGTGGAAGAGCGACCTCTGCACGGGCGAGGTCTACGAGCGGACGACCGGTCCGGCCGGCCAGCCCGGCGCAAGTCTCGGCATCCCCTGGATGGCTGGCATCCCCGGGACCGTGGGCGGATGGATTCGTATGAATGCGGGGGCGTTTGGGCATTCGATTTCGGAGGTAATTGCCCGTGTGAAGGTGGACGGGGTCTGGATTCCGGCTTCTGACTGCGGCTTTTCCTATCGTCATTCCGACATCTGCGGTGAGATACAGGATTTCGTCCTCAAGCCGCAGGTCGGCGCGACCAACGAACCGAGCGCGGCGGATTATCGGACGCGGCGGAAGAAGTTTCCGCCGGGGACGAAGGGGAGCGTCTTCATGAATCCGCCTGGTGACTTTGCGGGGCGGTTGCTGGAGGCGGCTGGCGTCAAGGGCCTGAAGGTCGGTGGAGCCGAGGTCTGGTCGGAGCACGCGAATGTCATCGTGTCCGGCTCGGGGGCGACGGCATCGGATTTCCTCGCGCTTGCGCGGTTGATGTGGAATCGGGTTTACTTTCGTTTCGGCATCTCACTCAAGCCGGAAGTCTGCGGTCTTGTCGTCGGCTGACAGGGCGACCAGTCCGCGAGCCGTCCCGAGCGCGGCACTTTTGGGACGGGTGAGATGAAATGTGATATAATTGTCTCATAATGGTTGGGGCACAACCTGGCAGACGTGTCATGCCGCAACGCGGCAATCAAAAAGGAGGCAAAATGAAGAAGTCGGGAATGCTGTTTATAGGACTGAGCCTTGTCGGGCTTGGCCTGTTCGCCGCCGGGACGAATGAGGTGAAGGCCGTGGCGCAGGGCGAGGCCCAGACGGCAAGAAATGAACAGGTTGAGTACATGGCGAAACTCCTGCGGGAGACCAACCTTGGTTGTGATCTAACCAAGGCGGGTGATTTCCGCGTGACATTCAAGACGGGGGGCGATCGCCTTCAGTTTGTGTACATTAATCCCTATCCGTATAGGTATGAGAATTACAAGGTCTTTCATATTTATTCGGTCGGCTACTGTGGCCGGCTGACGAAAGCGATGTCCATGGAACTGCTGATGTCCTCATCGCCCATTGGGTATTATCGGGTTCAGCCATGTGCAAATACGCGTGGTGCGCACGAGGTTCTTGTTGCCGCGCAGGTGCCGGAGGACATCCTTTCAGCCGACCTGAAGTCCGTTTGTGGGCTTGTGGCGAGTCAGGCCGATGCGATTGAATGTGAGTGGACCGACGGGGACAAGTATTAGGCTGAACGGCCCTCTTCGAGGATGTCGGGCGCATAACGCGCATCAAGGTCGCGGCAGAATGACGCGTCAAGGGGTTTGACGTCTGAGTGTCAATTTTGTTCGGATTTCGGTGTTTTTTGAACCTCCACGTCAAACCCCTTGACGCGATTTTGACGTGTTTTTGACGCGATTTTGACGCCAAAAACAGGGGATAAGTTAGTGTATCTATATATATAATAAAAAAATATATATATATTATATAAGAGACATCACGCGTCAAGGCGAAAGCGTGTGTGAGGGGGAATTAGGGCGGACTCGCAGACCCCCTTTGACGCGTTGACGCGGCGGATTCGGGGGGGAATTGCCCCACGGAAAGGGGGATGTTTTCTGCCACTGAACACACAGAATCGGTCTGGCGACCGACACTGAAATTCACTGAAGGTGGGGGAGGCCTTGCGGCCGCACACGAAAGGACGCGAAAGCCCTTCGGGACACGAAAGTGAGGAGGGTGCTCAACTACGGAAGACGCGGCGGTTTCGTGTCCGGCTTCGCAGGGAGAAAATATCTTCAGGGTGAAAATATTTTTTGTTTTTGCCCCTCGTCGCGACACTAACTGATATGGAGTGTTGGCAGTGTGCCGCCCTGTGTGCTCCATTCCAAGGAACTCCTCGCCAAGAGGGGCCGCGTCACGTCGCGGCCTGCGTAGCGCGGCAGTTTGCGGAGCGCACGACAGGTGTTCCAAGTGCGCACGGATTGGTCTTGCCGTGCGTATCCCATCCAGAAAAGACCGGGAACTGAAGCGGAAAAGAAGAAAAGGAGGTATCATGACACAGATAAAGTCGACTCGCGCGGTCCGTGTCGTCGGAAGTAGAGGGTCGGGGTTTGTCCTTCACGGCGGAATTGAAGGTCATTCTGCCGCGCCGTTAGAGTGTCTTTCGCGACCAAGCCGCCGCGTGAAAGCCAAGAGGCGGGGTGTTCGGCGTGTCCCGAGGCCGAAATTATGGTATAATCCCCTTATCTTGAAATTAGACCCCCATTTGTAAGGATAAAAGAGCGAAATCATGGCAGGCGAATACCAGTTCAGTTTGGTGGATGTGACGAAGCAGGTTGGTACGAAAACCATCCTCAAGGATGTGAACCTTTCCTTTTTCTATGGTGCGCATATCGGTGTGATTGGTGGCAATGGCGCGGGCAAGTCGTCCCTGCTCAAGATTCTTGCGGGGCTTGATACGGACTTGATGGGTACGGTTCAGGTTGCGAAGGGGACGAAGGTTGGCTATCTGCCGCAGGAGCCGGTGCTGGACGATACGAAGACGGTTGGCGAGGTGGTCGCCGAGGCCATTGCCCCGATCAAGGCAAAGCTTGAGCGTTATGAGGACCTGTGCTGCAATCTGGACGATCCGAAGGCAGAGGCCGAGATGGCGCGGTTGCAGGATGAAATTGACGCGCACGACTACTGGAATGTTGACTCCCTGGTGGAGCGGTCGATGGCGGCGATGCACTGTCCGCCCGCCGATCGCCCGGTCAGTGTGCTGTCGGGCGGTGAACGCCGCCGCGTGGCCATTTGCCGCCTGCTCCTGACCGAGCCGGACGTGCTCCTGCTCGATGAGCCGACGAACCACCTTGACGCGGAAACCGTGCAGTGGCTTGAGGATTACCTGAAGCCGTTCAAGGGGACGCTGATTGTCGTGACGCACGACCGCTACTTCCTGTCGGATGTGACGGACTGGATCCTTGAACTTGACCACGGGGTCTGCTATCCCTACAAGGGCAACTATGAGGAATGGCTGAAGCAGAAGGAGGCCATGCTGGCGCGCGAGGCAAAGGCGGAGAAGTCGCGGCAGAAACTCATCGAGAACGAACTCAAGTGGATTCAGACGAATCCGTCCGGTCGCCATTCGAAGAGCCAGGCCCGTGTGAAGCGGTATGAGGAACTGCAGAAGCAGGAAGTTTCGACGCGTGAGGACGATCTCGTGATTCGCATTCCGCCGGGTCCGCGTCTCGGAAATTTGGTCGTGCGGGCCGAGCACGTCAAGATGGCGTTTGGCGACCATGTCCTCTACAACGACCTGAACTTCGATCTGCCGCGTGGCGGAATTGTGGGCGTCATCGGCCCAAACGGCGCGGGCAAGACGACGCTGTTCAAGTTGATTACGGGACAGCTCAAGCCGGTGTCGGGGACCTTCTCGGTTGGTGAGACGGTGAAACTGAGCTACGTGGATCAGACGAGGAGCGAACTGAAGGCCGAGGAGACCGTCTATGAGGCCATTACGGGTGGCGGCGAATTCGTGAACCTCGCCGGAACGACGATGATGAACGGTCGCGCCTACTGCAGTCGCTTCAACTTCCGGGGTGCGGAGCAGCAGAAGAAGGTCGGGGTGCTTTCGGGTGGTGAACGCAACCGCGTCCATTTGGCGAAACTCCTCACGAGCGGTGGCAACCTGCTTCTGCTCGACGAGCCGACGAATGACCTTGACGTGGCGACGCTTCGGTCCCTGGAGGAGGGCCTCCAGGATTTCGGCGGATGCGTGATGGTTGTTTCGCATGATCGCTGGTTCCTGGACCGAATCGCCACGCACATACTCGCCTTTGAGGGCGACGGCAAGACGGTTTGGTTCGAGGGCGGCTATTCCGACTACCACGAGATGATGGCGCGGCGGAAGTAAGCGGGGATGCGGACAAGGTATGAATCTGATTCTTTCATTGTTCTTGGCAAGTTTGGTCGGCTGGACGGGTGTCGACAAGGACGACTATCTTGGCGGGCGAAAGGTCTCGTCGGGCTACTTGCAGGGCAAGATTGTCCTGGTGAACAAGTTCGGAATGAATGCGGCGAGCCAGGAACAGTTGCCGCGCCTTGAGCAGGTATGGACGAGCTTCAAGCCGAAGCAGTTCGTGCTCCTTGGAAGCCTTTGCGAGGCGGGGGCGGACGAGGCGGAGGTGAAGAGCCTGCTGAAGGAGAAGGATGTTTCGTATCCCGTCTATCGCGGGGCGGGGCTCTCGTCGGGCGAGCCGACCTTTGAAGGCCTGCCCTACCTGTATGTCATCGATGCCACGGGGCGCGTGGTCTATCGTGGGCGGGACGAGCGATTGGCCGAGGAGGCGGTCGTGCGGGCCATCACCAACCTCGGCGCACCACCGAACCTGAGCTACTGGCAACGGCTCATCGACAGCGAGAAGGACGTCCTGCCGGGGCGCACCTATCTGCATCTGACGGAGTTCCGCAAGCGATTCCCGAAGGAGGGTGCGGCCTATGACGCGCTCTACAAGGAACTAAAGGGCATCCCTGACATTGACAAGTTGTCCAAGCTCGTGGAGTTTGCGCGGCGTGCCCGTGACTACGACCCGAAGGCCAAGCGCCAGAAGTTCAAGATTACGAAGGCAAAGATCGAAATGACGATGAAGGCCTACGAGTCGCTCAAGAAACATGAAAATCCGAGAGTCGTTCAGGAGGCGAAGAACAGCCTGGCCGACCTTCAGTGGGCGGAACGGGCCTTCTAATGGAGGGGTGAAAATGGACGTGAACAGCATTACTGAGATTCTGGAGCGCAATGCACGTGAATGGCCGAATGACGTGGCGCTTGTGGAGATCAATCCACAGGAACTTGAGGCGCGGCATACGACCTGGCGCGAGTATTCGCTGATTGAGTCCTCGCCGATTGAGGCGTTTCGCAGTGAGATTACGTGGGCGGAATTCGATGAGAAGGCGAACCGCTTTGCGAACCTCCTGCTGGCGCGTGGATTCAAGCGTGGCGACAAGATTGCGATTCTGCTGATGAACTGCCTGGAGTGGTTGCCAATCTATTTTGGCATTCTGAAGTCCGGATGCCTGGCCGTTCCGCTGAACTTTCGCTATACGGCGGACGAGATTCGCTATTGCCTCGACCTCGCGGATGCGGCAGCCCTTGTCTTCGGCCCGGAGTTCATTGGGCGTGTTGAGCAGATTAGCGACCGAATGCCGCGTGTGCGGGCGAAGTTCTACGTCGGGGACGATTGCCCGAGTTTTGCGGAGAGCTATCGCAACCTTGCTTCCTATTGTTCGGCAAAGGCCCCGACCGTGCCGCTGACTTCTGAGGACGAGGCGGCCATCTACTTCTCATCGGGCACGACGGGCTTCCCCAAGGCGATTGTTCTGCAGCACCGGTGCCTTGTCCATTCCTGCCGCGTTGAGCAGGCGCATCATGGGCAGACGAAGGACGACTGCTTCCTGTGCATTCCGCCGCTCTACCACACGGGGGCGAAAATGCACTGGTTCGGCAGCTTCCTGGTCGGCGGTCGTGCCGTTCTCCTCAAGGGCGTCAAGCCTGAATGGATTCTTCGGGCCGTTTCGGAGGAACGGTGCACGATTGTGTGGCTGCTGGTTCCGTGGGCGCAGGATATCCTCGATGCGATTGAGCGTGGCGAGGTGGACTTGTCGGACTACAAACTCGAACAGTGGCGGCTGATGCACATCGGGGCGCAGCCGGTTCCCCCGGCCTTGATTCGCCGGTGGAAGAAGGTCTTTCCGCATCACGACTACGACACGAACTACGGACTGTCGGAATCGACGGGGCCTGGTGCCGTCCATCTCGGCATCGAGAACATCGACCATGTCGGTGCCATTGGCATTGCGGGTTATGGGTGGCAGACGAAGATTGTGAAATCGGATGGTGTCACGCCCGTCGCACCGGGGGAAGTTGGCGAACTCGCCTTGAAGGGACCGGGTGTCCTGAAGGAATACTACAAGAACCCGAAGGCGACGGCGGAGATTCTCAAGCCGGACGGTTGGCTGCTGACGGGTGATATGGCCGAGGAGCGTGAGGGCTTCATCTATCTGGTCGATCGGGCGAAGGATGTCATCATTACGGGTGGAGAGAATCTTTATCCCGTCCAGATAGAGGACTTCCTGCGGGCGCATCCGGCCATCAAGGATGTCGCCGTCATTGGGCTTCCCGATGCGCGCTTGGGCGAAATTGCCGCTGCCATCATCGCGGTCAAGCCTGGGATGAGCCTGACGGAGGGTGAGGTGAACGACTTCTGCCTCGATTTGCCGCGCTACAAGCGTCCGCGCAAGATTATCTTTGCAGAAGTGCCGCGCAATCCGACGGGGAAGATTGAGAAACCGAAACTGCGGCAGATATACGGCGCGGCGGAACTCGTGGCGCGTCAGAATGGAATTACCGTATGAAGGCAACACCTCCAGAGGAACTGAAGGCGGCGTTTCTGCCGCGAGCCGTGGATGCGAACAAGTACTCGGTCGGGACGGTGACAATCGTCGGCGGCTCGGGGCACTACATTCACGCGCCAGTCATTGCGGGACTGGGTGCACGAAGTGCCGGTGCCGGATTGGTGCGTCTCGTGGTGCCGGATGCTTCGCGCATTTGTGCGGGTGCGCTTCTCCCCGAGGCGACATTTGTGAAGCTGATGCCGACGTGTGTGCCGCCGGCGGCGGACGTGACCGTGATTGGCATGGGGTTGGGGCGAACCGTCAATTCGGAAGTCCTCATCTCGCGACTCCTCTCGGGTGCGCGCGGGCGTTTCGTCTTGGATGCGGATGCTCTCGCCATTCTCGCCGGATGGTATGGGCGGACGGATGGATACGATCCCGCGAATGGACAGGAACTTGTCCTGACGCCGCACGAAGGCGAGGCTGCGAAGTTGCTTGGCTGGACGCGTGAGCGGGTCGCGGCGGATCGTGTGGCCGCCATTCACGAGATTGTCGAACGGTATGGTGCGACGGTTGTCCTGAAGGGTGCCCATACGCTCGTTCTCGCAGCGGATGGCAAGCGCCTTTACGAGAATGCGAGTGGGAATCCGTTCATGGCACTGGGTGGCATGGGCGACTTGCTGGCGGGCGTGATTGGTGCGCGGTGGGCCTACCTGAAGGGCGATGCCTTTACGGCGGCCGCTTCGGGCGTCTGGATGCATTCGGCGGCATCGGACTGCGTGGTCGCGGCGCATCGGGACCCCTCGCTCGTGAATACGGCTTCGGAAATCGGTTCACTGCGAACCGAACTCGACCGATAGGCAAGACGGAAACGGAGGTGTGTGATGGTTGACTACAAAGGACTCATCCGACATTTGGCAGCGGACAATGCGCCGTTCGGGCTCCTGACCATGCAGGCCTCGCCAACCGCGTCGCTTTTGCACGAGCGGTTTCCGTCCAGACTCAAGGCACTCTTTTCCGCCGAGCATGGTTTCTTTGGGGCTGTCGCGGCGGGTGAGCGGGCGGCGAGTTCGTGGCACCCCTACTACAACATTCCAATCCATTCGCTTTATGGGCAGGTGCGCCGTCCGACGGATGAGATGCTGGAGGGCCTCGGGCGGATGGTGATTGACCTTCGCGATATTGGCGTTCGGTGCTACACATATTTGGCGACATTGCGCAATGTCGTCGAGACGTGTGCCGAGAAGGGCATCCCCGTGACGGTTCTCGATGTGCCGATTCCGCTGGGGGGCATTCTTGACGGGCCGATGCGCCTGCCGGAGTACGAGTCGTTCGTTGCGCCGTTGAATGTGCCGCTCTGCCATGGCATGACACCGGGTGAGGCGGCGACCTGGATTTGTCGGGAGGAGGACCTACGCCTCGATCTTCATGTCGTGCGCGTCTCCGACTGGAATCATCATCACCTTGAACCATGGATGAACTTTGTCGCGCCGTCCCCTGCCATCAAGAGTTGGGATTCTGCCGCGCTTTATCCAATGCTTGTCTTTACCGAGGCCTATCCGGCGGTAGACTGCGACCGTTCGGGGACGATGCCGTTTCGCGTGATTGGCGCACCCTGGATGGATCAGAAGGGGCTGATGCACGACCTTGCGCCCGGGCTTTCCAGCTGTGGCGTCGGGATGCGTCCCTATCGCTATTCCCCGTCGTCGGGTAGTTATGCGGGATGCATTCTCAATGGCATCATGTTTTCCGTTGAGAATCCCGGAGCGTTTTATCCGGTCACGGCGGGGATGCTCGTCTTTACGGCACTCCTGCAGCATCATGCTGACAAGATGGCGTTTGGTGCGCGGCCTGAGTGGTTGGACAAGTTGGCCGGGTCGACGGAAATTCGCGACACATTGGCAAATGGAGAATTGAGTGCCCTCTTCAGGGGTTGGATTGAAGGACAGGATGAATATCTTAAGACGCGTGTGGACCTTTACGCCTAATCGACTGAATGCCTGGATGCGCCGATTGCGGTTTCTGGCATCCTGCGGCGTAATCGTTTTTCTGCTCGGTATGCCTGGCGTTCGGGCGGCCGATCGTTCGGAGGCGGGTGCAGTTGCCGTCATCGCTCACGACCTGGGCTATTACACGTCCCTTGCAAATCATGCGAAGCGGTGGTTGAATGGCCAGTCCATTGATGCGACCGTCTCAACCCCGAAGGAGATGCCGCAGGCACTCGCCGGGGCGCGAATTGCCTTTCTGCTCGGGTTTAATGAGCCGAACGCGGCGGAGTTGAAGACCCTGCAGTCCTTTCGTGCGAAGGGGGGCAAGCTCGTCGTCTTCCATTCCGCATCGCCTGCGCTGGCTTCCCTGATGGGCGTGAAGCCGCTGGGCTATCGAAAGGCTCCCTATCCAGGTGCGTGGAGTCGGATGGATTTTGACGTTCGGGCAATGCCGGGCTGTCCGAAGTCCATCCGCCAGACGTCCACCGTCCTTCAGCGGGCGACACCTCTCAAGGGGCGCGGATATGTCTTGGCCACATGGTCCGATCGGACGGGAAAGTCGAATGGTGAGGCCGCATGGATTGCGACGGATGCCGGCTACTGGATGACGCATGTCCTGCTGGCGGATGGCGATGAAGACCTGAAGGCGCAGCTGATTGCCGCGATGTGCGGACTCATCGACCCGAAGTTGTGGAATGTGCGAACGGCCGCGGAGCGGGATCGAGCGCGGCACGAGGCGACGCGTGCCCTCGCCCTGAAGCAAGTGCCGCGCAAGGGCGAGATTCACGCGGTCTGGGATCATTCGGGGTGCGGACTTTATCCTGGCAATTGGCCGAAGACGATTCGCCTTCTGAGGGAGTCGCGTGTGACAGACCTCTTCGTGAATGTCGCGGGGGCTGGCTTCGCCCACTATCCCTCCTCAGTTTTGCCGCGCTCACGAACTTATGCTCAGGAGGGTGATCAGTTGGCGGCCTGCCTTGCGGCGGCCAAGGGGAGTGGCATTCGCGTTCATGCCTGGATTCTGTGCTTTACGGCAACGCGGGCAACGCCTGAGCAGTTGGAAATCTTCCGCAAGCAGGGATGGCGACTGAAGACGAGGGAGGGCTCCTTGACGGAGTACCTTGACCCATCGAAGCCGGAGGTTCGCGACCACATTCTCAATGCGATTGACGAACTACAGGTGAAGTATCCGGCACTCGGCGGCATTCACCTTGACTTTGTCCGATGGTATGAGCGCAGTCCGAAGCCGAAGAATGCCGCGAGTGTCATTTCGTGCTTTGTGGGTGATGCGCGGGGACGCGTCAAGCGTCCGCGCTGGCTGACGACGGCGGTGCTGGGCAAGTATCCGGCCTGTGTGGCCAGCGTTGGGCAGGACTGGGACGGGTGGCTGAATGCCGGACTGGTGGATTATGTCGTGCCGATGGACTACACCGACAGTGCGTCAAGATTCGAGGGCTATGTCGCGCAGCAGGGGGCGGTGAAGGCGCATGCGCGGCGAACGATTGCAGGGATTGGTGTGACGGCGAACGAGTCGCGACTTGATGCGCGGCAGGTCATTGAGCAGATTAACCTCTCGCGTCGTTATGGTCTTGCGGGTGTTGCACTCTTTGACCTTGATGTCGTCCTTGAGAAGAGGATTCTTCCCTATCTTTGCCTCGGAATCTGGTAAGTTGAGGGAGCCTTCTTCAAGGCCCCCTCAATGCTGCGTCGCGATTCCTTCTTGCGATTTGCCTCGCGTCGGACTCACCCAGGAAGGCTGAGTCCGCCATCGACCATGAGTGTTGTGCCGGTGATGTAGCGCCCTGCATCCGAGGCGAGCAGAACCGCCGCGCCGGCGGCATCGGCTGGTTCTGCCGCGAGGTGCATGGGAATCGCCTGCAGGACTTTCTCGTTGTAGACGGGGTCCGAAAGCGCGGCGCGGTTGCGGTCCGTCGCGAAAACACCGGGGCAGAGGTTGTTGACGGTAATTCCCTCGCTTGCGACCTGCCGTGCAATTGAGCGCACGAGATTCTCCTGTGCCGATTTCGAGGCGGAATAGACTGGCATTTCCGGGTGCGGGCGTCGCTCCTGGACGCTGCCGACCGTGATGAGTCTTCCCCATTTCTGCTCCTTGAGACGCGGATGGCAGAGTTGGAACAGTCGAAATGTTGCGTTGAAGTTCACTTGCATCTGCGCAAGCATCGTCTCACGCGGCACTTCGTACCACTTCATGTTCGACTGGATGGACGCATTGCAGACAAGGATGTCGGGCGTTGCGGGGAGACCGTCAAAGATATGCTCCACGGCTTCCGGGTCGCTCAAGTCGGCGACAGCCTTTTGTGCATTCGGATCGTACTGACGGGCGAGGTTAAGCGCCTCCTCCAGTGGCGCGGACTCGCGTGAGCCGTGCACCACGACATGTGCGCCAAATTCGGCGAACCCGAGGGCGATGGCACGTCCAATGCCGCGTGCCGAACCGGTAACGAATGCCGTGCGTCCCCGGAGACTGAACTTTTCGCGGAGCATCAGAAATACCCGCCTTTCTGCGTAATCTGGTCAATGGTTTCGCCGCTTGCGACCCAGGAGAAAATCTTCTTCTCGTTTGCGACAATCTCCTCCGCCCGCAGCAGGACATCGTAGGCGATGTCGCGTGGAATGACGACGACACCATCAATATCTCCGAAGACGACGTCACCCGGCTTGATGAAGCACTTGCCGATCTTGATGGGAATCTGGTAATGCGTAATCTGGCAGCGCGAGAGTGAGCCGTTCGGCATGCGGTGCTTGTAGAAGATGGGGAAGGGCTTTTCAAGAATCTGCTTTGTGTCACGGATGTTGCCGTCAATCGCGGCGGCTTTCACGCCCTTGCCGTAGGCGGTCGCCGTCATCACGCCACCCCAGAGCGTCGCATCCACATCGCCCGATGTATCCCAGAGGACGAAGTGGTTCTTGCCCATCTCGTCCAGCATTTGGCCGCGGAAGCTCATCTCGCCCGTAATCTTGCAACAGGGAGCGGATTTCACGGTGAAGGCGAAGCCGGCGACCACATCGGAGTCACGCAGGGGATGGATTTCGCACGGGAGCGCCTGGTCGAGTCGGCAGAATTCGCGCAGGACATCCGAGACGCATCCGGCGTACAGTTTCTCGTAGCGTGCAAGAAGCTCATCGTCTGGGATTGGAAACGGTTTCGTCGACACGGTCTCGCGTTCACGAATCAGGTTCTCAAGCTTCATCATCTTTGCTTCTTTTTGCAATTGGTTTTCTTCGGCCATTCTTGGATTCCTTTATTTAGTCGATTTCGTAAAAGAGGTTTCTGCGCGGCACTTCAGCTCCAGCGGCGGTCGTTTGCCCATTCGCCGTCCCATTGCTCCGTGGAGGCCCAGGGAGCCGGGAATTCGCGGCATGTATGTGCTTCGATAAGTTGCTCGTTGAGTTCGTCGATTCCGAGGCCGGGCTTCTCGGGGACGGAGATGAAGCCGCCTTCGTAGGAGAGTGCGGGCTTGACGAGATTGCCCCACCAGGGGACGTCGACCGAGTGGAGTTCGAGGGCCATAAAGTTCCGCGTGGCCGCCGCGACATGAACTGCCGCGAGACAGGCGATGGGCGATTCGGCCATGTGGATGTTCATCTGAACGCCACATTCCTCGGCCAGGTCGCCGACTTTCTTCGTCTCAAGGATGCCGCCAGCCGTCAGCAGGTCGGGGTGAATCACGGCCAAGGCTCCCGATTCAAGAAGCGGCTTGAAGTTTTCCTTGAGATAGATGTCCTCGCCCGTCCCGAGCGGCGTTGTCGTTGCCGCGTGAAGGAGTTTCCACTGGTCCGTCATCTGCCATGGGAGGACGTCCTCCGCCCAGGAGAGATGGTACTTCTCAAGACGGCGCAGGAGGGCAACGGCATCCTCGTAGGGGATATGACCGAGGTGGTCGATGGCAATCGGGACTTCCCAGCCAATTGCCTCGCGCACGTCGGCCATGTACTTTTCAAGGTAGTCAAGACCCTTCTCGGTGATGTGGATGCCCGTGAACGGATGCGCCGTGTTGAAGAGGTCGTAGGCTTCGCCGCGCATGGAACGGGGGTCGATTGAGCCGTGCGGCGTCTGAATGACGTGTTTCATCTGGCGCATGTAGTCGAGATAGCCGAGCGGGGCGATGAGCGCACCTTCCACATTCATCAACAGTTCGATGCCGAGGTCCATCTTGAGGAATGTGAAGCCCATCTTCATCCGTTCGCACAGGGCGCGGCCCATATCGCGTCCGCCACCCTCGGAGTCCGTGTCGCAGTAGCAGCGAATGCGGTCGCGCCAGCGTCCGCCGAGGAGCTGCCAGACCGGCACACCCCACGCCTTTCCGCAGATGTCCCAGCACGCGAGTTCAATCGCGCACACGCCGCCTGCTTGCCGCGAATCGCTGCCAAACTGCTTGATGCGGCGGAAGACTTTCTCCACATTGCACGGATTCTCGCCGAGGATGCGGCTCTTGAGCATCGCGGCATAGGTGCGCGAACTCGCATCACGCACTTCGCCATAGCCGACAAGTCCCTGGTTCGTGTAAAGCTTGAGAAGGGTGCACCGTTTGGGAGCGCCGTCGATGTCGGCGAAGCGCATGTCCGTAATGCGAAGCGTGGACGGATTTATCTTGTTGATGTTCATTTGTTGGATTTTGTCCCTTGTGCGTTATCTTCGGTTGAGTGCCAATCGCTCACTTCTCGCGAATGACGTATTCGTAGGGCTTGAGCATCCCAATCGTTTCTCCGCCGTTCGCCGTCTTGTTCGTCAGGTTCGCGGCGACAAGTACGGTGCGTGTGTCGAGCGTCCGCGTGAAGGCGATGATGCCGTTCTTCTCGCCGTCCGTCACCCATGTCATGTCGCCCTCGCTCCAGATGGGATCCTCGTGACGCATCTTCGCGAGCTCTCGAATGAGTGCGAGTCGCTTCTGCCCATCGGGCTGGAGTGCCCGCGCCCAGTCCACCGTCTTCGCGGCACGGGCGGGATGCTCAACGGGTCCAAAGAAGGAGTTCAGCGAATTGTCGGCAATCTCGTTGCCGTTGAAGATGAGGGGGAGTCCCTTGCGAAGGAATGTCAGCACAAACGCCGCGTTGCCGGCTTCGACGGGCAGTGTGCGGTCGAACCGCCTCTCCCAGTCGTCCGCCGCCGTGTCGTGGTTGTCGAGGAAGCAGAACATGAGGGCCTCCTTCGGAACGTTCTCCTCGTAGGTGCGCACCTCGGCCATTCGCTCTGGGAGGCTTCGGTTCCCAACTGCGGCGATTCGTTCCCGGACGGTGAAGCTCCACGGCCAGGCGTAGCAGGCATCGAATGCTTTCTCAAGCCATTCGGCTTTCGTCCCCTCGTTAATCATCACAAGTTCGGGGTTGACTTTCTGGCAGGCGGTCACGGCCTCGACCCAGAAGTCGATTGGCACTTCGTCACCGACGTCGCAACGGAAGCCATCGCACCCGAGGCTCATCCAGTGCAGCATTGAGTCGATGAGGTACTTGCGCACATCCTTCGACGCGAAGTTGACATAGGGGAAGTTCCAGATGGTCGTCTTCACCGAGCCGTCGGGATTCTTCTGGAAGGCATCGGGGAAGTGGTCCTTCAGGACATTGTTCGGTCCGCAGTGCAGGTAGACGAGATCCATGTAGACCTTCATGCCGAGGCTGTGCGCCTTGTCGTTGAACGCCTTGAAGTCGGCATCCGTTCCGTATTCGGGGTCAATCTTGTCGTAGTCGGAGATTCGGTAGGGATTCTTCGGGCTGCCGAAGCCGCTCCGAATCTGACGCGGACTCCACCCGGAGCGATTCATGTCGCAGTCCATGGTGACGAACGGCGTGAGGTAGACGATGTCCACGCCCACCGAGCGGACATGGTCCAGCATTTCCGTCGCGGCGCGGAAGTTGCCGTCACGCGTAAAGTTGCGCAGGACGATTTGGTAGACCGTCGCCCGCTTGAGGTAGTCGGGCGTTGGGCGCATCGCGGCAGTTGCGACGACGGACGACAGGGTGGCGAGAATAAGGATGAGTCGTTTCATTGCTGTTATTTCACCTCAATGAGAGTTGTCTGAGACTTTCCGCTTGCGTCCTTCCAAGTGAGACGGTACTTGCCGCGGAAGCCGCGGAATGCAACCTTTCCGCCCTTTGCGGATACGGTGGTCTTCGTTTTCCATTCGCGGTTGACGAGATCGTCCATGGCGAAGTACGCCGTCTTCGGCTTCATCTCCCGCGTGAAGATGCCCGAGATGGACGGCTCGCCGGGTGCGCCGCAGTTGTCGACCACGTTCCACCACGTGATGCCGTTCATCTTCTCAACCGCGAACCAGGCACGGTAGAGATTGCGCATGATGATGGCTTGGATCATCTGTCCCTTTTCCGTGTTGTCGGGGGCCGTGATGGTAATCTCGGACAGATGAATGGGCCGTCCGCCGCCGGCCTGCATGATGCGGGCGAAGGTCTTTGCCACATTCTCGGGCCGCAGGTGGGGTGCGCCGTCGCCGGCGGCAATCCGCACGGATTCCGTGGGATTGAACAGGTGCATCTGCGAGCCGACGACATCAAAGTCCGCACCATGCTTCGCGAGGTCCGCAATCTGTCCGGGGAACGCCGTCATGTTGTACTCGTTGACGTTCAGCCACGCCTTCGGACCCATCAGCTTGCGCGCCAGGGTCAGGGCTTCGTAGGCGTAGTTCGCCGGCATCAGCCCATACCAACTCTTCGTCACGGGAAGCGAGTTCTTGGCCGCCGATTCGCCCGCCGGATACTGCCGTTCTGCGCCTCGCGCCCAGTCGGTCGCGGACTCGTTGACGACATCCCACGAATCGACGCGACTGCCGTAGCGTGCCGCGATTTCCGTAATCCGCCGCACCATGAAATCCTTCTGCGCCTTGACAAATGTCGGGACGAGTTCGGCGATTTCCTCTTCACTGAGTTGGGCGTAGATTTTCTTCCAGGCCTTGTCCCAGTCAAAGCAGCGCGGGACGTCCTTGACACCAATCGGTTTCGTGATGTCGCGGCGCGGCAGTTTGACCCCCGTGCGCTGTTCGAGGGCGAACTTCTCCTCCTCCGGACTGAAGTCGTCCCAGAGCCAGGTCGGGATGTGCCATTCGTTGCTTCCCCAGACGAGGGGGTGCCCGTGAATGCGAACGCCGCGTGCGCGGCAGAAGTCAATGACGGGGTCGGGAGCCGGCCGCCGCCAGTGCGGCTGGTACTGCGGATTCGGGCAGGTGTTCCAGTAGTCCTCCGTATCCTGGTAGCTTTCGGTGAAACGCGGCGCGTAGGGATAGGGTTCAAGCGTCCGCCAGTAGAAGGCGACGGTTGCGGAGTTGAAAAGCGTCCCGTACAGTTCCTTGTAGCGGTCGTTCCACTCCTTCTTGCCGAGCTGGTTGAAGTTGAAGATGTGCGCACCGAGGAAGAAGGCGTGAGAAATCTGCTCGACGGAGACTTCCGTACCATCCGGCGCGGCAATCTTGACGGACGCGTCCGCCTTTCGGAACTTCTCGATGTCCGCGTCAATCCTCTTTTGGACGTCCTCATTCCAAATCTTCCAGTAGGCATCGGACATGACGGACTTGTCCATCGTGAACGCGGCGAAGCCCGAAGAGACGAGCAAAGCCGCGCAAAGGGCAAACATTTCTTTCTTCATGGCGGATATTGTACCCTATTTGCCGCGTGTTGGGAATCAAATATTGGGCAAAATCATCACACTTTTTCGGCAAGCGGGAGGGCTGTTGTCCGCCTATGGGAACGAAGTTTAGGCAAGAGGAGGGGCGCTTTGTGCCGCTGGATGACCGTGCTGTGGATTTGCGGGCAAAAAAAATCGCGGCGCGTCCAGAGTCGGACGAAAGCCGCTTGCCCCGTTTCCTGCCGAATGGTGGAGAAGAAGAGATTCGAACTCTCGACCCCCACGTTGCGAACGTGATGCTCTACCAACTGAGCTACTTCCCCATTCGTGGAAACGCCGCATAGTATATCATAAATTCAGCGCGGCCTGCAAGGGGGGATTTTGCGAAAAAATCGTTCTCATGTCCGGAGGCGTTATCCAAGGGCCGAGTTCGGACTTTTCATGGACGCGGCAGACGGAGGCCCTATCGCTGGATTCGGCCATAGCCCAACGGCGTGGCATTCCGTAACCGCCGCGTTTCGCCCGAAAAGGGAGCGAAAATGTTCGGTTAGGGCATCGCGGCGAGGAGGTGTCGCCTGCGGCGCGGCGTTTCGTCGGCAGGCCGCCGCGCTGGGATGCCCATCGGAAGGAAACTTACTGCCCAGTAACTTTAGACTTACTCGGCAGTAAGTTTTGATTTACTCAGGAGTAAGTCTGCGTCTGATGGGCACG
>JBNMKZ010000017.1:0-40714 GCA_050874585.1 Verrucomicrobiota bacterium
CTGAAAGAGGTGAAACGCCTGTCCGAGCTGTGCGAGAAGTACGAGCTTGAGGGGCGCGAGGTTATCCACGGATTCTCGAACACGCAGCTCGGGTCGCTGTACAACGGCATCGGGCCGGAGAGCTTCCCCGGATGGCTTCGCACCGTCCTCGACTTCATCCATCCGTCCCTTGCGCCGGTCGCGTTCATCCACGACATCGAGTGGTCGCTCTCGGACGGGACGCGTGAATCCTTCACCGCCAGCAACAAGCGGTTCAAACGAAACGGGGCGAAGGTCGCCAAGGCGGAGTACGCATGGTACAACCCGCGCCGATACGCCGTCATGAACTCCGCCCGCCGCTTCGGCAACATCTGCCAGAAGTTCGGCTGGGCGGCGTGGATGGCACCGTTCACGGCGAAGGACGTCGAGGAGCAGAAGGCGAACGCCGCCGTCATGCTCTCGGCGATGAAGAACGGCGGCGGGGCGGAGGCGGTGCAGTGAAGCGCATCGCCCTCGTCCTCGCGCTCGGCGCGGCCGCGCTCGTCTGCGGCTGCGCCAGCCAGTGCATCCGCCAGTTCGAGTATTACGAGCCGACCGCCGAGACTGCGTTCAAGCGCGAGGACGGAATGACGGTCGGCGCGATAAAGACGGAGGTCATCAAGTCCGGGTCGCCGGACTGGAGCGACTCGAAGTCCATCAGCTTGATCAGCGTCGGCAGGTGACCGGCGCGGTCGTATAGGAAACCAGAAGGGAAAGGCAGAAAAGCAATGAAGAAGTGCGTGAAAATCTGGGCGGCGGCTCTCGTCGCGGCCCTCGTGATCGGCTTCGCGGCCTGCACGGGCTGCGTGAACGGGGGCGATCCCGTGAGGCGGGCCGCCGTCAAGGCGGAGATCGCCGAGGTGATGCGCCTCGCCTACGACGTGGGCGGGCGCGAGATCGTGTCGAACCGCATCGAGCGGCTCGTCACGGACGGGAAGGTGACGGACGAGCAGGCCGCGTACCTCCACGCCGCCGCGCAGGCGGTGTACGAGCGCACGGTCGAGCGCCTTGCGCCGACCAACGCGCCCGCCGCGAAGGCGGACTGAACCCCGGGCCGGGGCTGTTGAGCGATCTTCAGCCTCGGTCCTTTCGCATTTGAAGGAGAAAGAGAATGAACATCATCAAGCGCAACGGCTCGGAGGCCGTTTTCGAGAAGGCGAAGATCCTCGCCGCCGTCGGCAAGGCGAACGCCAGCGTCCAGGAGAAGGACCGCATCCCCGACGTCATCGCGGAGCGCGTCGCCGAGCGCGTCACGGCGCGGTGCGCGGGGCTCGGACGCGCTCCGTCCGTCGAGGAGGTGCAGGACTACGTGGAGGAGGCCCTGCAGGCCGTCGGGGCCTACGAGCTTTCCCGCCACTACATCCGCTACCGCCACCAGAGGGAGCTCGCCCGCAAGGCGAACACGACGGACGCGAACATCCTCGCCCTCATCGACTGCAACAACGAGGAGGTGAAGCAGGAGAACTCCAACAAGAACCCGGCGGTCAACTCGGTGCAGAGGGACTACATGGCGGGCGAGGTGTCGAAGGATCTCTCTCGACGCATCCTCCTCCCGCCCGAGGTCGTGGAGGCGCACGAGCAGGGCATCATCCACTTCCACGACATGGACTACTACGCCCAGCGGATGCACAACTGCGACCTCGTGAACCTCGAGGACATGCTCCAGAACGGGACGGTCATCTCCGGGACGATGATCGACCGCCCGCACTCGTTCTCGACCGCCTGCAACATCGCGACGCAGATCATCGCGCAGGTCGCCTCGAACCAGTACGGCGGGCAGTCGATCTCGCTTGCGCACCTCGCCCCGTTCGTGGAGGTCTCGCGGCAGAAGATCCGGAAGGAGCTCGCCGAAGAGACGGGCGGCATCTCCATGCCCGACGAGCGATTCGACGAGATCGTGGAGCGGCGCGTCCGCAAGGAGATCGAGAAGGGCGTTCAGACGATCCAGTACCAGGTCGTGACGCTCATGACCACCAACGGGCAGGCACCGTTCATCACGGTGTTCATGTACCTCGGCGAGGCGAAGGACGAGCGCACGAGGAGCGACCTCGCCGCCATAATCGAGGAAGTCCTCAAGCAGCGCATCCTCGGCGTGAAGAACGAGAAGGGCGCGTACGTGACCCCGGCGTTCCCGAAGCTCGTGTACGTCCTCGAGGAGCGGAACGCGAAGCCGGACTCGCCCTACTGGTATCTCACGGAGCTTGCCGCCCGCTGCACGGCGAAGCGCATGGTCCCCGACTACATCAGCGAGAAGATCATGCTGAAGAACAAGGTCGACGCGAAGGGCGACGGGAACTGCTACACCTGCATGGGCTGCCGCTCGTTCCTCACGCCTTACCTCGACGCCAGCGGCCGGCCGAAATACTACGGCAGGTTCAACCAGGGCGTGGTGACGGTGAACCTCGTGGACGCGGGGCTTTCTGCGGACGGCGACCTCGACGCCTTCTGGGAGATCCTCGGGGAGCGTCTTGAGCTTTGCCACAGGGCGCTCCAGTGCCGCCACAGGCGGCTCGAGGGAGCGCTATCGGACGCCGCCCCCATCCTCTGGCAGCACGGTGCGTTGGCGCGGCTGAAGCGCGGAGAGCGCATCGACGCCCTCCTGCACGGCGGCTACTCGACGATCTCGCTCGGCTATGCGGGACTTTGGGAATGCGTCTACGCGCTCACGGGCAGGAAGCTCACCGAGCCGGAGGGGGAGAAGCTCGGCCTCGAGATCATGAGGAAGCTGAACGAGTACACGGCGAAGTGGAAGGCCGCCGAGAACATCGACTACTCGCTCTACGGAACGCCGCTCGAGTCCACGACCTACCGCTTTGCAAAGTGCCTGCAGAGGCGTTTCGGCATCGTCGCGGGGGTGACGGACAGGAAGTACGTGACGAACTCCTACCACGTCCACGTGACGGAGAAGATCGATGCGTTCTCGAAGCTCGCGCTGGAGGCGAAGTTCCAGAACCTCTCGCCGGGCGGGGCGATCTCCTACGTGGAGGTTCCGAACCTCCAGAACAACATCCCCGCCGTCCTCTCGCTCGTGCGGTTCATCTATGACAACATCATGTACGCCGAGCTGAACACGAAGTCGGACTACTGCCAGCGGTGCGGCTTCGACGGCGAGATCGAGATCGTGGACGACGAGAACGGGAAG
Source organism: Verrucomicrobiota bacterium (assembly GCA_050874585.1). Taxonomy (GTDB): domain Bacteria; phylum Verrucomicrobiota; class Kiritimatiellia; order RFP12; family UBA1067; genus UBA1067. The sequence continues at coordinate 3,161 of JBNMKZ010000017.1, forward strand.
CTCGTGTGGCGTTGCCCCAAGTGCGGGAACGTCGACCAGTCGACGATGAACGTCGCGAGGAGGACGTGCGGCTACATCGGGTCGCAGTTCTGGAACCAGGGGAGGACGCAGGAGATCCGCGACCGCGTCATGCACCTCGACTGATCGGATGGCTGAAGCCGACCGGGTTATCCACCGAGGGACAGCGAGCCGCGTAGCGGTGGCTACAGTGGTGCCTCCTAACCGAGGCCCTATCCCATCGTCCGACATTATGCCGTAATAGAAGTGCGATTATCAAGTCGAAAAAAATAATATTTATTTTTCGCTACCCGCTGGCTATTACCTGAAAATTACGGCATCATGTGTCACAGAAAAAGCGGGGGAAAGTCCCTCGCGGAAAGGCAAGCGAAAATGAACGACAAGACACAACAATGCAGCGCGGAAGACCTCGCCCAGGACATCAAAAACAACGCCGAGGAGGCCGCGACCGACCTTGAGGCGATCTTGGGGGAAACGAAGCCGGAGGACTTCAAGGGTGACGATTGGGAATGCGTCCGCGAGGCGATCAAGGCGGCGCGGGCGAACCTTGACGCGATGGAGGACGCGCTCAACGAGAAGCAGAACGAGGCGGACGAGTACGACCCCGAGACGGACGAGAACCGCTACGCGACCTGGTGGGAATGAAACCGAACTGCCGCCCCCTCCAGGACGGAGGGGTGCGGCACAACGAGAAAGGAAAACCGAAATGGACATGAACCTCATCAGCTACGAGACGGTCGTGAAAGACCTCGAGGTGCACCCCGCGAAACGGATCTTCTGGCGGAGCGGCTGGGCGTGGAAGGGAGCGGGCGAAGGCGAGATCAGCCGCGACCTGAAGGATTACCCGAGGCGCATCCTCTGCGGACCGATCTTCGCGTCATGGAAGGACGACCTCAAGCACAAGTTCGACTGGGCCTGCGTGGTCGAGTGCGACAAGAACACCGACGAGGAGATCCACTTGAACGGACTGTCGGTAAACGACATGGACTGATTTCAGAACGCGCCTCGCCCCGCCGCGCCGAGGTCGGTGCGGCGGGGGAGAGCATCAACAGAAAGGAAACGAACTATGGCCACGAAGGAAAAGCTCATCGCCTGCCGCGATGCCTACTGCAAAGACGGGTGCAAGCTCATCGAGATCACGCACCTCGACGGACGGAAGTCCGGCATCGCGAACCCCGCCGCGATCAAGGTCGTGATGGACGCTCTCACGGCGGAGCTTGATCGGCAGATCGCCGCCGCCAAGTAGCATCGATGCAATGCCTTCTCTCGCCCGCCCCGGCCGATCCTCCGGGGTGGTTTTCTCGGGCCCTCGGGGCCTCCCAATCGAGGCCCTATCCCACCGTCCGAGAGTATGCCGTAATAACGCCAGCATAGCAAGGGGGATAATTGATTATATCGCATTAAAAAATAATGAAAAATAATCAAAACACCCCGTTGCTATTATAAAAACATTACGGCATCATGTGGGTACAAAAAGCGGGGGAAAGGCCTCCGCTAAACCAGAAAAGAGAAAGGCAAAAAGATGCAACAAGTGAGAGTGATAAAGGTCAAGCCGGGGCGCGACAAGCTCCGCGAGGAGATCAAGAACCAGCTGGCGCGGAAGGGCGCGAGGGCGGGGATGCTGATCGGCAGGCTCGGCGCGGACAAGGAGGCGGTGATTTGGAAGCCCACCGACCTCGACGCGATTGCAAGCGAGCTTCGCTACCTCGCCTTCCAAATCCGCAACCTCCAACAAGCCAAGCTTGCGACCGAGGAAGCTTAACGAAAACCGCCCGCCCCCGCGAAGGGGGCGGGCAACCCGAAAGGAGGAATACGAAAATGGTTACGCAACAACAAGAACCGATCGCGGACATCAAGCTGAAGCTTGTCGGCGAAGACGGCAACGCCTTCTCGATCATGGGGAGGGCGCGGCAGGCCTTGCGCCGCAACGGACGCGCAGACCTCGTCGAGCAGTTCACGAAGGAATGCACGAGCGGTGACTACGCGAACCTCCTCGCGACTTGCATGAGGTACTTCGTCTGCGACTGAAAGACGAACCGCCGCCTCGCCGCCGATCCGGCGGGGCGGCACAACGGAAAGGAAACGGAAATGGAAACGGATGACAAGAAGTACGAGGTGACGCTTTCGGTAAGGCTGCACGGCGCGTTCACCGTCCTCGCCGCCGACGAATCGTGTGCGGAGGAGATCGTGAACAGGATGTTCGCCGAGGGCGAGATCAAGCTCGGCGACCTCGAGTTCGCGGACGAGACGCGGGTCGACTGCACGGGCGAATCTGAGCCGAACGCGAAGGCGGTCAACGACGAGGGCGGCGATGCGGAGGATGCCGAGGACGGCGACGAGCCGACGAAGCACATCTGCCCGCTCACGCAACAACCCTGCGACGAGGAATGCTCGTGGGGCGAGAAGGCGAACTGCGAATATTACCAGGGCCTCGTCGACGGACGCGCCGAGGCGAAGAAGTGAAAACAAGAACGGGGCGAGGCGCGAAAGCGTCCGCCCTTAAGCGAGAAAGGGAAAGAGAATGAACACGGACATCGAAACGCTCAAGCGCGAAATGAAGCACCTGCCGCCTCTCGCCCGCCGGAGGGCGGAGCGCGAACTCGGACTTCCCGTCACCCCGACGGGCGAACACAAGGTCTTCGTCTACGGGACGCTCCTCACGGGCGAGGGCAACGCGAGGTGGGCGAGGGACGCGAGACGCCAGCGGGCGTGGACCACGGGAACGATCTACGAGATCGGCTGCGGCTTCCCCGCCTTCGAGCCGAAGGGAACGACCCACGTGGTCGGCGAGGTGCTGACCGCCGATGACGAGGCGTTCGCGTCGATGGATCGGCTCGAGGGATATCCGCGCCTCTACCGCCGCGAGAAGATCCGCTGCTACCTCGAGGGCGGCGGATGCGTGAGCGCGTGGGTCTACATCATGAACCGCCTCCCCATCGGCGCGAAGCCAATCGAGTGCGGCGACTGGCGGAAGTTCCGCCGGGGCATCGGCTGACCCTTTGCGGAGCGCGAAAACGCCCAGGGCGACATCACCCCAATGAAACGGGGCTGATGTCGCTCTCTCGTTTCTGCCGACCGGGATATCCACTGAGCGATAGCGAGCCGCGTAGCGGTGGCTACAGTGGTGCCTCCCAATCGAGACCCTATCCCATCGTCCGACATTATGCCGAAATAATAGATCGAATAGCAAGCGGTTATATTGAATAAAAAGTAATAAATAATAATCAAAAATAGTGAAATACACCGTTGCTATTACCTGAATATTACGGCATCATGTGTTTCAGAAAAACGGAGGGAAAGGCCCTCCGCAAGGCAAAAAAGAGAAAGGCAAAAAGATGACGATAACAGAGGCAGAGATGATGAGCCGCACCTTCGGATGCGAGCTGGAGTACGAGGGGATCAGCCAAGCGACCGCCGCGAAGGTGGTGGCGGACGCGACGGGCGGCACGGCGCGGTACGAGGGGACGCACCTTTCCAACTGGGTGGTGACGATGCCCGACGGACGCAGGTGGCAGGTGGTGAGCGACGGGAGCTTGAGCGGAACCTCCGCCGAGGTGGTCACGCCGATCCTCAAGACGAGCGACCTCGACACCTTGCAGAAGGTGGTGCGCGAGCTTCGCCACCACGGCGCGAAGGCGAACGCCCGCACGGGGCTCCACGTCCACGTGGGCGCGGCGGACTTTACGCCGACCCAGGTCAAGAACCTCGTGCGCACCTTCTACAAGCAGGAGAAGCTGATCCTCAAGGCGGCGGGGACGCTCTCAAACCGCATCACGAGGTACACGCGGGAGGTCGACCACGGATTCGTCGAGCGGATTTGCCGGATGGCGACCCCCACGATGCAGAAGATCAACGAGGCCTGGTTCGGGCGGTACAACCCCAACCCCTACCACTACGACGGCCACCGCTACCGCGCCCTCAACCTCCACAACCTCTGGGGCGCGAACGCGAAGGGCACGGTCGAGTTCCGCTTCTTCAACGGCACGACCCACGCGGGCGAGGTCAAGGCGGCGGTTCAGCTCGCGATCCTGATTTGCCTCCGCGCCAAGAACGCGAAGGCGTCGAGCGCGAAGAACCCGCGCCCCTACAGCGAGGCAAGCGCGAAGTACGACTTCCGCGTTTTCCTCCTCCGCCTCGGCGCGAACGGAAACCTCTTCAAGACGATGCGCTTCCACCTCTGCAAGAACCTTCCGGGCTCGGCGGCCTGGAAGGATGGACGGCACGACTGAGAAACGCGGAGCCCCGCCCTCCGCGAGGGGGCGGGGCGAAGCCAACGACGAAAGGAAACGAACGATGAACACTTTTTACTTCGCCTACGGATCGAACATGAACCCCGACCGAATCCGCGAGAGGATTCCGCAGGCGCGGCTCGTCGGCAAGGCGACCATCAAGGGGTGGCGGCTCGTCGAGCGGCTCTACGCCGACATCAAGTGCGCGAAGGGATGCACGGTCGAGGGCGTCCTCTACCTCGTCAACCAGACGGAGCTCTACCGCCTCGATGCCTACGAGGGATTCCCGAACATCTACGGAAGCGTCCAGGTGAACGCATGGCTCGACGCGAAACATTGCGTCAACGCGCAGACCTACATGATGACGGCGACCACGAAGGCGGCGAGGAGCGGAAGGCCCTACCCGAGGGAGTACCGCCTCATCTGCTCGACGGGAGCGGAGTACCACGGCGTGAAGAACGAGTTCAGGCGCGAGGGCGATCCGCCGTTCGGCTATCGCGGCGAGGCGTGGGGCAACGCGCCGAAGGGGGCGGTGCGCAAGGGAACGGCGAAGCGCGACGAATGGTGGCCGCCGCTCCCCGACCTCGGCGGCGGCACGGCGAAGCGGTGAGGCGGTCGGGCAAGGGCATCTTCCGGCGCGGACGCGAGGGCGTTTCCGCGCCGGAAGATTCATGATTTTCGCGCTTGCTATCGCTTGCGATAATACGGCATACTACGGACGGTGGGATAGGGGGCGAGTTCGCGCCCCCACGGCGGGCGCATCATTGCCGAAGCCCAAGGGCGGCATCTGGACACCAGCATCCATTATGCCGTAGACGGCGGATATTATCAAGGGGGATAATTGATAATTCTGCTATAGAAAATATTAAATATAGTTGAAATACCCCGTTGCTATTCTCACGGTATTACGGCATCATGTGTCACAGAAAAAACGGGGGGAAAGGCCCTCCGCGAGAAAACCGAAAAAGAGAAAGGCAAACGAAAATGATGATTCGGCTGGTCAAGGTGAAGAAGGGGCAGATGAAGCTCCACGAGGCGATCAAGAACGCCCTCGCGAAGAAGGGAGCGCGGGCGGGCATCCTGATCGACAAGCTCACGGCGAACAAGAAGGCGGTGGTTTGGATTCCCGCCGAGCTTGACGCGATTGCCGAGGAGCTGCGCTACCTCGCCTTCCAAATCCGCAACCTCAAGAACGCCAAGAAGGCGACCGAGGAGGCGTAAGCGAAACGCCCCGCCCCCCGCGAGGGGGACGGGGCAACCTCAAGCGAAAGGGCAACGAGAATGAAAACGAGAATCACCGAGAAGACGAAGAACGGAAACTGGACGAGCGGAACGGTCAAGCTTGCGAACGGACGCACATTCAGATTCCAAGTGAAGTCCTTCGACGAGCCGAGCGAGTTCGGCATCGACGGCGGCAGGGTCAGCAAGCGCTGGGTGGTGACGGCAACGCGCCTCGTGACGGCGGTCAACTACGACCGGGGCTGGGACGTGAAGCCGCAGACGGGAGACCACAAGGCGGTCTACGCCGCGTTGCTGAAGAGGTACAACTGAACGGTCAACCCGGCGGAGGCGGCGAACGCCGCCCCCGCCACACGCGAAAGGAAAACTGAGATGGCGAAGAAGAATCAGAATGCGGCAATCGACCACAAGGTGGTGACGCTGGAGATCGAAGACCCGGACGGCAAGGAGCGCGACCGCCTCGTTTCGCTCGACCTCGATGACGAGGACGATTGGGGCGACCTCGAGACCGGGGTCGACGAGGACGGGAAGGCGTGGGCCGAGGTCGGTGGCGAAGAGGGCTACCGCTGGCCCGTTGCCCGCGCCTTTGAGGTGATCCCCTTGAGCGAGAAACACGAGGGGAAGTTCCCGATGGCGAAGGCGATCACGCTCCGCGAACTCGACAAGATGGTCAGGGAGCGGTTCGAGAAGTACGAAGGGTGAAGCACAGCCGCCCTGCGCCGAGACGAAGGACGCTTGGCGCGGGGCGGCACAACCGAAAGGGCAAGGAGATGAAGCACAGGAGCGAGGACAACTTCCGCGAGTACGGAACGCGCCGGAGGCGGCAGGAGGAGATCGCCGCCAAGATGGGTGCTGGCGGTGCGCAGGTCGCCTACACACGAAGGGGTCGCATCCGCTTCGCCGAGAGCGCGTTCGGCGCGGATTCGGCGGCTTGCGGGGCGGCGAAAAAATAGTCAGATACCCCGTTGCTATTCCTGCGTTATTACGGCATCATGTGTTTCAGAAAAACGGAGGGGAAGGCCCTCCGCGAGAAAAACAGAAAGGCAAACGAAAATGAGAATGAGAGACAAGGACAAGCCGAAGTTCCCGACGCCGGACGAGGCGACGAAGATGATCCCGATCATCCGCAAGGCGATGGAGGGGATGGGCGCGAACAAGCTGACCATCGTGGCGCACCCGATGACGGGGGGCACCGCATTCGGCGACTTCCCGGACGAGAAGGGCAACGACCTCCAGAGCGAGCTTTTCGGCTCGGGCATCGTGGCGGTCAGGGCGGGCGAGGGCACCTGGTGCTTCGCGGTGATGAGGTAGGAACGACGAGGGCGGTGGCGGCGAAGAGCCGCCCCGCCGCACACGAGAGGAGGATCAGGATGGCTGACGAATTTTTCACGAAGAGGAACTGCGACCGATGCGGCAAGCCGCTCACGGTGCGCACCATGTCGATGTTCAACACCGAGACGATCTGCATGGAGTGCGCGGAGGCGGAGCGCAAGCGTCCCGACTACGAGACGGCACACGCCGCCGAGGTCGCCGCCGTGAGGGCGGGCGACTTCAACTTCAAGGGAGTGGGGCTGTAAAGCCCCGAGGGCGTGGAGGGGCGTTCACGCCCCTCCCGCCGCAAGGAGAAAGGAAACGGAGATGGTCAAGGTGAGATTCAGCGCATCGGGCTTCGGCAGCACGACCTACGAGTACGGCGACGAGGAATCGGCGCGGGCGGCGATGCGGGCGGACGCGCGGGAGGTTGCCGACGAACACGGCGGCAAGGCGAACGAGGCTGGCGACGAGATCGTCGTGGCCCGTCCGGGCGGCGACGAGATCGCAAGGTGGGAGCTGCTGAAATAGCCGAAAATACCCCGTTGCTATTCCACGGGAATTACGGCATCATGTGAAGCGAAAAGCGGAGGACGGGCCTTCGCGGAAAGGACAAGGCAAATGAAGACGAAAACGAAGAACAAGGCGGCGGAGCGCAAGCCCCTCGCAGATCCGAAGGAGGCAAGCCGCAAGGTGCGGCACTGGCTCCTCAAGACGCACCCGGAGGAGAAGCCGCTCATCGGCGACTTCCGCAAGGACGTCACCTTCGCGGAGGTGAACCGCCGGATGCACAAGGGCGAGGGGTTCTACGACATCTGCTCCTGCGGCGAGTCGGTGCAGCGCGAGCTGGTCTTTTCCGAGATGGCGCGGATCTACGCGGGGACGGACTACGACTACTGGTACGACCTCTGGCTGAACGGCGGTCGCGACGATGCGCTCACGAAGAAGCTCATCAAGGCGATTCAGTCGAACCCGAGGTTCACCCTCGTCAGGAGGATGAAGTAGGGCGAAACGCCGACCCGCGCTCCGGCGGCGCGGGCGGCGGATTCCGGCGATGCGCACTTGATTTCCAACGCCGATTATGGCATCATTTCAACAACCCTCAATGGAGGACAAGACCATGCACGAGAAGATCATCCGAAAGACCCCGGAGTTCAAGGCTCTCCGCGCCGAGGCGCGTGAGGTCATCGCCGCCTATGCGGACGGCGCGGACTTCGACTACGTGATCAGCCGTCTCGCGCCCATCGGCGAGAAGATGGCCATCCTGCTGGCGTAGTCGGCACACCCTCTTGGGCGGGGACCTAACTTACCCCCGTCCGCGGGCGGCTTCCGAATTTTTGCGTCGAGCGTCGATTTGCCTTGGCGTGAGACGTTTTTCTATCGGGAGACCGCCCGCACTATTTTCCCCTGCGTCGATCCGCCCCGGCGAGTGGGCACCAGTCCCATTATGCCGTAGCGGCACAATAATAGCAAGGCCATAAAAGATTATTTATTTTCAGATACCCGCTGGATATCCTCGCGGTATTACGGCATCATGTGTCACAGAAAAACGGGGGGATGGGCCTCCCGCGAAAAACCGAAAAGAGAAAGGCAAACGAAGATGACAACGATACGCGAGATGGTGAGCGAGGTGCTCGACAACCTGGAGCGGTTTCCCAAGGGCTGGGGTACGACCGTGAAGGACTACTTCAAGGCGAAGGGGAAGGATCACCTCGAGGTCAAGCAGACGAAGGTGTGGATGCTGACGATCCGCAAGGCCTACGAGGGCGCGATGCCGGACACGGTGATCTGCCGCAAGCTCGCGACCGCGAAGGCGAAGATGGAGGCGGACATCAGCGAGACGCTGGCGAACGCCGACGGCGAGTTCGATCCTGCCGACCTGAACCGCATGAGCGACACGCGGGTCACCATCGGCGAGGATGTCGAGTGGGTGATCACCCTGCAGCCGCTTCACGACTGAAACCAAAAGCGGCGGCGGGCGAACGCGCCCGCCCCGCACAAACGACAAGGAGAATCACGATGGGAAAGATCAAGAAGATGGAACAGGAAATCCGCGAGGCGGATGCGTCGAAGCGGAAGGGCGACGCAGCTGTGATGACCGAGGCGGCGCAACTCCTCCTCGGCATGAAGGACTGCCTCGAAGGCATCGTCTCGGAGCAGGGCTTCGAGGGGCTGGAGCCTTACACGCGGAGCGGCGAGATGCTTCTCGCGAGGAGCGGGCAGGTCGCGCTTGCGCTCAAGTCGATGGCGGACAAGGCCGAGAAACCGAACGGCGAGGGCTACTGGGAGCTGATGATTCGGAACCTCTACCAGGGCGAGGAGGCCCCGACCACGAGCGCGTACCGCACCGTCGAGGCGGCGCGGGCGGCGATGGAGGAGGACATTCGCGAGACCCTTGCGGCGAAAGACCCGCACTTCGACGAGGAGGACGTGAAGCGCGAGGACGAGGACAACGTGCAGCTCGGCGACGAGATCCGCTACGAGATCGAATGGAAGGATCTGTGGGGCTGACCGGGAAGCCGCCATCCTTGCCTTGGGCCGCGTCCTTTTTCGGGCGCGGCTTTTTGCGCCGCGTGAGATGTCGCTCGGCATCTGGGCACCAGTTCTATTATGCCGTAGCGGCACAATAATAGCAAGGCCATAAAAGATTATTTATTTTCAGATACCCGCTGGATATCCTCGCGGTATTACGGCATCATGTGTCACAGAAAAACGGGGGGATGGGTCTCCCGCGAAAAACCGAAAAGAGAAAGGCAAAAGAAGATGGAAAGGATCATGGTCAAGACGAAGGCGCAGCTCGAGGAGCTGGTCAAGGAGTCCGCGCTCACATGGGAGGGGCTCGACACGAGCGACGAAAGCCTCAAGCAGGTCTTCGACTGGCTGAAGGGCTATACGCCGCTCAAGTGCGAGCGGGTCTACATCACGAGCGGAGGGCTGATGGACGTGGCCTACGGGCTGACGGGAACGAACGCCTACCCGGCGAACTTGAGCATCGTGAGCGTCCGGCTCTGCGACATGGAGAAGCCGATGGCGATTGCGATTCCGCGCTTCCGGGTCGGCGGGCGGTGGCTGGATGACATCGTTTCCAACAATCTCGCCCGCGAGGAAGAGAAGCTGAACGGCTGAATTCAAAAAGGCGGACGCTATCCCCCTCGGCGAAGCCGAGCCCGAAGGGCGGGCTACAGGGGGTGCGAAAGCCCGCCCGCCGCACATCAGGAGAAAGAGAAATGCAAGAGAACATGAACGGAACGAGGATGAACGAGACCACGGCGGCATACCATCCGAGGCTGGCGTTCTACCATGCGAACGCGAAGGGGACGGGCTGCGCGGTCCAGCTTTCGCTCCACCCCGCGCACGGATGCGTCGAGAAGAGCATCCGCATTCACCTCGCCAACCAGAAGACGGTCGGACGGTGGTCGGGCGGCACACCCCAATTCCCGACCTTCGACTGGGAGAACGAGATCGTCGCGACGCTCGACTTCACCGACCTCGCGAAGTGCCTGCAGGTCTTCCGGATGCACCGTAGAAGCTTGCTTCGGAGGGAACATCGCCGAAGGCGACCCGCAGGGCGCGCAAGCGTGTGCGCGAGTGCGAGAGCATCGACGGCGACCACGGACTCTACCACCGCACGGCGAAGGGGATGACGAACATCACGCTTCGCCACCTCGTCGAGCCGACGCCGGGGTACGTACTCTGCGTCAGCTTCAAGCCGACCGATGGGGACGAGACGAGGGCGCAGACCTTCTTCACCTCCGCAGAGGCCCTTGGGTTGTGCGAGGCGATCAGCGCGTCGATGGTGTACGTCGGGTTCGGGGTCCCGAACGCGCCGCAGGAGTGAATGGCAAGGCGGCGAGGCGGGGCGGACGATTCAAGTCCGCTCCGCCTTTCTGCGTCAAGGGAGAAGAAGTCATGAAGGGATTGTTTTCTGGTGGAAAGCCCGGTGCGAAGAGGATAAGCCAGCTCGTCGCGGCGCAAGTGCGCGAGAGGGTCGAGGCGGCCGTGCGCAAGGAGAACGAAGCGGAGGTGAATCGGATCACGCGCCGCGAACACCTGCGCGAGGTCTACAGACGGCACGTCCCGGAAGTGGGCGAGGAGGTGGACTTCGGGCAGCTCCGCGAGATGATCGAGGACGTGACGGCACGGACGTTCGCCGCATGGAAGCGGCTGGCGCAGATGGACGCAATCGCCATTGCGCAATCGGCTGGGCGCGAGGAGTTCTCTGACCTCGAGTTTCTGCTCTACCGAGGCATGAGCGAAATGAACGGAATGAAGAACATCCTGTCGATGGCGAAGAGGATGGCGTAGTGACCCTCGGCATCTGGGTACCAGTCCCATTCCGTAGTTCGGCGGTAATAGCAACTCCAAAATTGGTATAATATTAAACACCATGTACGCCGCCACCTCACTCCGCGATGCCTACCGAAAGTTTCGGGCGAAAGACCCGAGCTATGTCTATGCTTTCGGACAGCAGGCGTTCTTCGTGTTCGTGATGGGCGATGCCATCAAGGTTCACGAGCTTCTCCCGGACATCATGATCGACGATTCCCCCGGCTACGCGACGATCCGCGTCCATTCGCTCGGGTTCTATCAGCTCGTCTACCGCCTTGTCGCGACGGGTCAGAAGGTGGCGACGGTCGCACGGAGCGTGAACGCGCACGGCAAGGTGTCGTATCGGCTTTCCGAGAAGTTCGGCGAAGGGGGAACGCCCGCATGACGACGCTCACCGATTTTTCGCAGCTCACCAAGTCGATGGTGAAGAAGCCCGTCGAGGAGCCGAGGACCGCGCCCACGCCCAAGGCGCAGGAGTCGCCCGTAGACCGCGAAGCCGCCGAGGTGCTGGCGTACTTCGCCCGCCCCGGCGGTAACGCGCCACAGAATATCCGCCAGCAGAAGGCTGCCCCGAAGGGGTCGCTACGAGCGGTGCCTCACGTCGCGTCCCGTGCCGATCCTGCCAAGGATCGGGTTGCCGAGCTTGAAGCCGCGCTGGAGGCGAAGGACGCCGCCCTGGACGCCCTCGCCGAGGAGAAGGCGACGATAGACGGGCGGATCGCCGATCTCGAACGACAGCTGGAGACAGAGCGCGAAGCACACGAGGCGGCGGCGCGGGAACGCGACCGCTTGCAGGGTGAGTGCGGGCGGCTTCAAGGCGAATTGCGCAAGACCGCCGAGAACGCCCCCGTGGCCGCTCCGGCGCAAGCTGCGCCTGTTGCCCAAGCCGAGCCGACGAAGCCAACACGTGGGCTTCTCGCCGCCAATGGCGCGATAGCCGAAGCGTTCCCCGGAGAAGTCCGCGAACAGGTGCTGGCGGCTCTTGCTGACGCGCTGGCGGCGGCGCAGCAATCGGGGCGTGAACGCCGCGCCGGGGTGCTGGCGGGTGTGTTGGCGACGAACCCCGCGACCGGCGAACTCGAACGCCGCAGGGCGGAGCTGAAGCAGATACTGAAAGACGCCGGGAGTTTCACCGATGCACGCACACTCGCCGCACTTGGGCGGATCGGCATCAGGTGCATTTCAGGCAGGAAGCATTGGAAGCTCGAATACGCCGACATAAGAATGCCAATGTCAAAAACCCCGTCCGATTATCGTTCAGCGCAGAACTGCGTCTCTGATATGGCGAATCGGTGTTTCTGATTTCAATTTTTGAGCAGCTGTTCTATTCTTGACAGAACAGCGCATTGATGACGCCACGTTTAGCCGTGTTTTGGCATTGGCACGGTCTTTGCTATTGTGTTTGGCGTTATGAAAAAGATGAAGAATAAGTTGAATGACGAGATGGGGTACTTCAAGGGGATGCCAAAGGGTACGTATTGCGAAGTGCTGGACGAGATGATGCACACGAAGGTGAACTCGAGCGTGACGAGTTCCATTCCGCTTGTCGAGTTCTGGCAGCCGGACAATCTTGTGCGGATGCAGAGGATTCTGAATCCGCATCTTGCGGGGTTGACGCTTGAGACAGATCTCAAGTTCTTTGAGATGCCGGTCGACCCGATTTGGCGCGGCAAGGTGGTCGGGCGTCCGTCGATGTCCGATCTTTACATCGAGGACGCCAACTGGCAGATTGCCGTCGAAGGCAAGTACACGGAATACGCGAGGATGCCTTCGCAGACGATCTTCGAGTGGCTGTCCGACGTCAAGGCGGGAGCGGGGTTCATGCTTCGTCGTACCGTTGCAAGGGCGTGGCTCTCGTACATCCACGATGCCGGGTGTACCGATCTTGGCGGGTATTCGAGTCTGCTGGCCGAGTGCAAGGATGTCTGTTATCAGTTCCTGCATCGCACGGCGTCTGCGTGTTTCAAGGCGAAGGAGAACGCAGGAAAGAAGCCAGTGCTGATCTACCAGCTCTTTTTCGATGCTGGCGACAAGGCGCAGATTGCAAGCAGGGATGCGTTCATTGCCGACCTTAAGAAGTGGGCGAAGACGTTGAAGCTGAAGAACATGAAGTTCCTGATCGTTTGCGTCCCTGTGAAGAATGCAGCATCGGTTGCCGAGCGGTATGGTAATCTGGTCGGACAGGATGCGACGATCCTGTTCGATAAGATGAAGCTTGAGACAATTTACGATTTTGATTTCGACAGGGTTTCCGTCGAGGACGTTTTGAAGGAGGCGAATTGACATGGCGCAACAGATTGGCGGTGGCGAGCTGACGCTTGATGAGATAGGTGACGCGATCAAGAATAGCGAGAAGGTTGCGCTGGTTGTCTGCCCGTCATCAGAATCCGCGATTGGGATCGCGGCTGCGAGGCGTTTTGCCTTTGAGCTCAAGACGGTGACATCGGGCTGCGCGATCGTTGTCCACACGAGCGATGATAAGATTGTCAAGAGGACGGCGGTATCGATTTCCAAGGTCTTTCATGGGAAAGACGAGTGGGGTGCCCTTTGGGACAAGATTCTTGGCCGCGACTTGTCCGTAGCTGAAGGCATCCGAGACTTTGAGAATTACCTGTGGAGCGACGACGAGTATGATGGGAGAATGAGCGTTCCTTTGCGAATTTTCGTGACATCGGCAGGGAATGTCCGAGGAATCATGGCGCATTATGGCATGGCTGCTACGGCGCAGAACGCTCGTGATGTTATTGCTGTTATCGAAGGTAAGGATGGCAAGCGTAGATACGGTCGACTGACATGGCGGGAGGATTCGACATCGGATTTGGCAAGATTGCGGAAACTCGTCTATGCTGGCGCAAAGTTGCGGTGGAGCGAACTTAAGGATTGTGTCGTTGATCGGCTGGAGTTCGAGCTGGAGTCAATCGAGGGCTTCGGGCGCACGGCCTATATGCTGATGGCGGCCGAGGTGGTTGAGGCGATTCGGAATGCGGGCGGGCTGATCAGTCCGGGGCGGGGTGCCGATGTGGGTTCTGCCGTATGCTATGCGCTTGGATTGTCAGGGATCGATCCGTTGGAGCATGATTTGCTATTCGAGCGATTCATGCATTCCTGGCAACTGGCGGACGTAACGCTTGTTCTTATCGATACGGATGCGGTGGGGGAGAAAGCCGCTCTCGCTGTTCTCGAAAGGTATGGCGAGGTTAAGCCGGAACAACGACGAAAGTATTATGCCCCTCAATATTATGTTGTAAATGGATGGTCGATTGGCGTCACGCAATTTGAGCCGGTCGAGGTTGTGTCGACGGTTTTGGCACTTCTTAAGGAGAACGGCAAGACACAACCCGATGTGGATCGTTTGCCTTATGACGATGCCGAGACGCTTGCACTTTTCGGACGTGGCGATCTTGACGGACTGTTCTTTTACGATACGCCGCAGATTCGGCAGGCGCTCCGTGCGCTCGAGAAGCAGATTGTCTTTGATGATATCGTGAACATTGGCGCTTTTTCATATCCTGGTCAGTTCATGTCGCGGACGGAATACATTGCGAGACAACACAGGATGCCCCAAGCATCGTATTGTCGTCATCCCCTTGAGAACCGCTATCTTCGCGACACATTGGGGTTGCTGGCGTACCAGGAACAGCTTCTTATTCTCTTGCGTGTGTTGGGAGGGCTGTCTTGGGATAACGCCGAGAAGGCACGTAAAGCGTTTGGGAAGATGCTGCTCGATGTGCAAGCTGATATGCGGCCGAAGTTCATTGAAGGATGTCTTGCCAATGACAGGTTTAGGGAGGGTGAGTTTGCAGATGAGACGGTGGCGCGTAAGGCGGCAACGGAAATCTGGAACGATTGGGAGCGCACGGCTCGGTATTGTTTTATGAAGGCGCACCAAGTCGCCTTTGCCCGCCTCGCTTATCAGCTGGCCTATCTCAAGGTGCATTATCCTGCGGAGTGGCTATATGCGATTGGCAAGGTCAAGCCCGTGCGCGAAGTTGTCAGAAAGTCCGTAGGAGAAATGACGCTGAACCATATCCATTATGCGTTGGAGATGGGCAGTCGTGTGGTGCTGTTGATCCGACATGCCGAACGTCCTCCGCTCGATCCGTCCGATACGAGCTTTGGGGCAACGCTCCCCTTGACTGACGGCGGGCGAGAAGATGCGCGGCGGTTGGGTGTACAGCTCGCCGACATGATCTCTCCGGCGTTCGTCCGACTCTGTGCAAGCCGCACCTTTAGGACGATTGAGACGGCGTGTGAGATCGCCAAGGGGATGACGGAAGCGATTGACCTTGCGAAGCATCCCGTAACGCTGTCGGACGAACTTGGAAGCACATCTCCGTTCTTCGGATCGCTCGATGAACGTCTGCAGCTCATCGCGGAAGGAAACTATCGTGAACGGCTGAATGATTACTACCGAGGTGGAGAACAACGCGGCTATCGTTCGCTTGGTACCGCAACAGACGAGATGGAGGACGCTCTTGATCGGCTCTCGGGCGAAGGGGGCGGCCTTGCGGTGGCTGTCACGCATGACATCAACGTGGCTTCGTTTCTTGCGGGGCGCGGTGTCGTGACGGCGTTTACCGAGGAGTCGTGGCCGTATTACCTCGATGCCGCAGTGATGATCGTGGACGTCAGTGGAGAGCGTGAGTACGGAGTCCTTCGTGCCAATCATGCACCTCGGGGAAGCGATCTGTGAAACCGTTTATGTGTTGCTCAATAATTGATTCAAGCAGTCAAAATATGATATACTATGTGCCGAAAAGGCCAAGGTATATCATGAGCAACCTTATACTGACAGGATTCGGGTGGAGCGAGTACGCGGTCGCTGCGGCGGTCGCGCTCAAGGGACTTGACGGCAAGAGCGACGTCGCGGGCGTGAGCAAGCGACGCCTCCCGGAGTATTTGGAGTCGTTGCTGGGCGATTGGAAGCGGATTTATATCGTCGGCGTGTCGCTTGGCGGCGACGAGGAGCGGCTGGCGAACGCCTTGAAGCGGCTCAAGGCAAAGAGCGTTCAAGTGTCGTGGATCAGCGCCTATGCGCCGAGTGAGTCGCAGCAGGCGAACGTCCTGCCGCATCTCAAGGCGCAGATCGGCGAGACGAACACACTCCTTGAGGCGGTGGGCAAGTTCTTCTCGGTTGACGTGAAGCCGTTCACCCCGTTTGCCGACGAAGGGAAGAAGGTGTCCAATGCAGTCCGTGACTATCACGAGCTGCTGGAGGCGGCACAGTTCGCCTATCGGAATTACCAGGACGAGGTGTTGTACGCGACGTCGATCCGCTATTTGGCCACGGGAATCCGCCCGGAGGCGTGGAGCGACGAGGTTCGTCAGGCAATCGTTCACTACCGCCGCTACGGTGGTCGTGAGCTGGTTGGGAAGTCGCCGCAGATGCGGACTCTGCAGGAGCGGATCAACCGCGTTGCGCAGTTCCCCGATGCACGGGTGCTGATCCTCGGCGAGAGCGGTACGGGCAAGGAGACGGTCGCGCAGCAGATCCACAACAAGTCACCCAGGAAACGTGAGCCATTCTACGCCTTCAACTGCGCCAGCGTCAACCCAGACCTTCTTGAAAGCCGGTTCTTCGGACATGAGAAGGGCGCGTACACGGGGGCGGACAAGCAGGAGCTGGGGCTGTTCGAGTTGGCGAACGGGGGGACGCTGTTTCTCGACGAAATCGGGGAGATGCCGCTCGAAGCGCAGGGTCTGTTGCTCCGAGTTCTCGAGGGCGGACGATTCATGCGCCTCGGGGGCAAGGACGAGATCGCTGTTGACGTCCGGCTCATCACGGCGACCAATCGCAATCTTCCTGTTCGCGTTCGCGAGGGAAAGTTCCGCGAGGATCTGTTTCAACGGCTGAATGTGGTGCAGCTTCGCATTCCTGCGCTCCGAGAACACAAGGATGACATTCGAGACATCGCTGACGGCTGGTGGATCAATCGGCATCACAAGCACCTCTCGGAAGAGAATCTTGCCGCGCTGATGGAATACGATTATCCGGGTAATGTGCGGGAACTGTTGAATCTTCTCGACCGGGCAACGGTGCTCGGCGAGGATGACTTCGCGTCGATGCTCAACGAGCATCGCGAGATGAATGCCGGTCTTACCGATGGGGCGTGTTCGGAATCGGGCCTTGTGCCGGACGAGCTTGAGGCGGCGATCCGCATCCACGTGCGCAGGGTTTACGACAAGTACGGGCAGAATCTCTCCAAGGCCGCCGAGGCCTTGAAGGTCGCCCGCAACACGGCAAAGAAGTATCTGTAAGAAGGGAGAATTGAGGAATGAGTTCAGTATGGAAGGTCGGGTCGCGCTGGGGAAACCAAGGGCCGAGTGTTCTTAACTTGTTTATGGAATACGGATGTGTGTTCTTTGGCGACTCGCATACCGATGGTCGACTCGGACGTTGGGGTGATGTCGTGAAGGGCGATTTGTTTATCGTGTCAGATGGCGCGACACCAGTAGCCGTAGGGGAATCGCTTGGAACATTCAAGTGTTATGAGGAATCAGGTCTGTCGTTTCGTGAGACTGATTATCAAAAATTCATAAAGGATTGCGATGTTCAGCTTTGCAGGGCGAGGCTGATAATGCTTTTACCCAAAGAGCGTGAGGAGGACTGGGGAATCAATGCATACCTGCGCTTTTGCTATGCAAAGGGGGCGGCGAATAAGGTTAGACAGTATTGGAAAAAAGCAATCGAGACCCAAGGCGGTGGGGCTTTCGACATCAAGACGAGGGTCGTTTCCCTTGCGAATTCGCAGGACTGCGAAAGAATATTTCAAAAGAACTTTCGATATCATATCCCGATTTATCAGCGACCGTACTCATGGACGGAATCAGAGTTGAGAAAACTTCTGGAAGATTTGCGTCAAGGTCTTAACAACAGCGATCCCGTGTTCATGGGGACGATACAGTTGTCCCAACCGGTTGTGATTTCCAAAGACGGATTGGTTCGGGCTTATGATGTGATTGATGGACAGCAACGACTGACTACGTTCATGATTATGTTGTCGGTTCTTGAGAAGATTCTTGGCAAACGGGAGTGGCTACCGTTGTTTGAATCAATTGTAAGAACGTCTGTTAACAAGCGGGCGGCGCAAAATGATCTTGATGATTTGTTTAAGTTCTTAAAGAAAAGGCCGCTTGAAGATGCGTTGAGTGGTGTTGAGTCGCAGAATCCGTATTTACGCAATGCTAAAATTATCTGGGGGCTGATTCGAGAGGTGGCTTCTCTTGACCAAGATGACGAGTCCGTTGCCGTGGAACAACAGGACATTGCCTCGTTCTCGGAACGGTTTTTAAAGTTCGTCGAGAATGAATTGAAGATTGTCGTGATTGAAACCCATGCTGGTTTGTCGAAAACGTTGAAGATATTTAATACAATTAACACTTCTGGACTTGATCTCGGTTCGGAGGACCTTTTCAAGGTGCGTTTTTATGAATACCTAAAGGATTGCCAACACAAGGGCGACAATGTGTTTGATGAGATTTCGCAAGTGTATGAGAGAGTCGAGGAATACAACAAGAAGCCATATGCTGAAACCTATCTGAACATGGGGAGCATCCTCTCGACATATCAGAGAGTCCTGATTGGACAGTCAGACCTTAATGTTGACACCTTTTCCATGTCCCAAGAAAACTTCTTTGAACAGTTGTTTGACACGAAGCTCGGAGTTCACGAATGGCCTTCATTTAAGAAATTCTCGGGTGAGTTAAAGCTTGAAGAATTAAAGCAAGTGTACGATTGCTATGTCCGATATTTGAAGGCGTGTGACGACAATCCCCGGATTCGCATATTCAGGCATCTTCTTTGGGAGACGCGGTACGGCTATGTTGCTAACTTCCCCGTCCTTGCCCTTTACTTCGGTGTCGTTGACGAGCGCAATCTTGAGCAATTTGTTGAAGGGTTGTTCAAGGTGCTGACACCCGCAAGCATTTATTTTCAGAAAACGGTCAGTCGGGGGCGCACACAGCTGATTGATCTTTTGAAGGCAATGGGAAGTGGTGGGTTTAAATGCGGGGACTCCGTGGTGGCGTGGGGTTTTGAGAAGTGGTTTGACGGCGGCATGGAGAGGATGGCGAGGGAAGGCCTTGGATACGAAATGGCGTGGGTCGTGAAGTGGAAGAACCTAATGTGCAAAATGGTCGAGTATCTTGATACACCGATGGAAGAAAGGAACCAAAACCTATTTGATCGACTGTTCGCGACAGGGTTTGACATTGAGCACATTCAGCCGTATACGGATGAGAAAGATGCTGCGGCTGTGTTAAAAGAGTGGGGCGGCGAGATCAACAGGATTGGCAACCTTGCCATGTTTGAGAGCTCTCTCAATCGAGGCGTTCAGAATCATTCCGAGAAGAAACCCGTGGCATATGCGCAAAGTGTGTACAAATCGCTTTCTTGCCTGTCGGGCAAGGTCGCAAACTGGAGTAAGGACGATGCGGCTGCCCGGCGAGAGAAGATCACTGAACGTGTGATGGGTTATTTGCAAGAAAAGTGAGGCGACAGATGGGAGAGAACAATAGCTCGCAATGCGTCGTGAAGCCAGTGTTCGATGCAATGGAGGATTCGAGGAAGGTCAAGCAGTTTTTGCGGATGGTGCTTCCACCGTCCTTTGACAGCGGGAACCCCGTTCAGATGTTCTATGAGGGACATCCCAAAGAGAAGGTGTTTCGTCCACGGACTGAATTCCTTGATTGGTGTAGGGCGCATCCAGAGACGCTTGTCAATCCAGAGCTTGCCCGAGAGAGGTTGAAGAAGAACCCATCATGCGTCTTTGAGGGCGGGACGCACCCCGATGTGTTTATAGAATCATCGGTATGCAATGTTGTCATCGAGGCAAAATGGACGGAACCGCGCATCACCGCCCACACGACTTGGCGCAAGGAGGGTGAACGCGATCAGTTGCTTCGGCACATGGATGCGCTGACGGCATTTGATACCAAGGCGGAGGAGAAGCCGACGTTTGGGTTGTTCTTGATCGATGCGAACGGGAAAATATCACGCGAAATCGTTGATTCGCTTTTCAAAGAGGACTGGTACTACAAGAGATCGTTACCCCACAGGGTGGCGAATGGGTCATGGAAGACGATAAAGGACAATTTCTGTGGCGTTTATACCTGGCAGGAACTTGTAGAGGCACTAAATTTGAAGGTAAGCGGATGCCGCCTGCTTGGATCGTGATCGGGTAAGCGTGGCTTTAGCTGCTGGTCAAACCTTGACCAGCTGATTAAAAACTGACTCCGAAGCCCGGAAGTTACTATTCGTGGCTTAAATGGCGAAATTATGTTTTTAACGGGTATGCTGACCTTGGGGATAAACTGTCTTCTCTATTGAAATTTGGACTTGAGGTGACAAGCCGGAATGTGTGGGATCCATGAAGATTGATGTCGTGCCAAGGTCGTTTTTTGAGAAGCGAATAGGACGAGATGACGTTTTGCGCATTTTGGATACGCACAAGCTCATTTCAATCCAATCTTCTTCTGGCTATGACTCTTTGCCGCCATTTTCACCAGATGCGCTTTTGTCAAAGAATTTGCTTTGCTTGGTGTTTGACGATTATTTCGGCATACCAGACGATCCAAGGGAACTGGAACGCATCGCGCTTTTCACATCCGAAATGGCTGACCGAATCATGCGGTTTGTTGACGATGGGGCGATGCCGTTGATTGTTCATTGTACGCAGGGAGTTTCGCGCTCAGGGGCGATAGGTCATGTTCTCGACAGGTGGTTCAATGATATTGTTGTTCGCAACGAAGCTGATCGTGTTTACTTCAAGTCGCATAATCCAGGGATAATGCCGAATCCGAATGTGACAGAAGTATTCTTGCAGTTTTTGGATATTCAATAATGCTCGTCTTCCGGCTTGATTGACGCCACAGCTGCTGGTCAAACCTTGACCAGCTGATTAAAAACCGACGACGGATAGGCTTCAAAGAGCTGTTTCCCGTGTCAATTTAGCATTGGCACGGTGTTTGCTATATGATTGGCTGAATGAGAAAGATTCAGCCAGAGAACTTGAAGATCATGATCAGCAACCTCACGGAGGCTGCCGGGGATCTCTGTGAACTTGAAGCACGGCTGGATTATGCGGTGAATGAGCGAATGCCGAAGGGCTGGGAGGGATTCGATAGGATTTGGAATCGGCATCTGCTTCGCACTTCAGCACTTTATGTGAGATTTGAGCATGTTTTCCACCACATCAACTTTGGATGGAACTCGCGTTTTGTCCCAGCCAACAGGGTAATTGCCTGTGCGAGAAGGGATTATGAACGGTGGGAGAAATTCCCAGACGATTTCCCATCGTTAAAAGCCTTGCGAAAGCAACAAGAGGCCCGACCCGTTTTTGCTGGAGTGCTTAACCTATACAACCTGCGGATGAATGTTCGCGAGAGCAAGGTGCTCCTTGATGGAGTTATCAAGGAGATTGAAAAGGCCATATCGGGAAAGTCAGGAGTCGGCGATGCGGAGTTGGCGTGCGGCATGGAACGGACGCTTGCACATCTTAACAAGACCTGGCATTGCCGACGGTATGCGACAACTCGAAGTGCCGAGCTGGGGGGCAAGACGAGCAATCTAAGGCGATGGCTGAGATATCCAAGTGAATTCACACGCTTCATGAAAGGACGGAAATGATGGACAACAGACAAGTGATCAGCAAGTTGCGCGAGTGCGCGAAGGGGTTGCTGGATGCGGCTCGTGAGCTTGAAGCATCCGCACGGACAGAACCGCCTGAGACTCTTGAGATCGTCAAACGTCAGATAGAACCGGTATCTGGGTCTGCGCATGATTTCGCCCTCCCGTTCGTCGTGGGGGTGGATGACTTTGGAAATGATGTCGTTCTCGAACTTGCGCGACTTCCGCATGTTCTTATCGGCGGGGCGACAGGGCAGGGCAAGACGGAGTGCATTAATTCTCTTGTTGCCGGTTTGGTCGCCGCCAAGACTCCTGATGAGGTTAGGTTCATCATATTCGACCCGAAATGCGTGGAGTACACGGGTCTTGCCGACCTTCCCCATTTGATCATCCCCGTTGTGACTTCTGTGCAGAGGATGGTGTTTGCCGTCCGCTGGCTTGAAGCAGAGGTGGATAAGCGCCTTCGCATGTTTGCTAAGGCGAGGTGCAGGAATATTTCAGAATTCAACAACCGCAAGGTTATTGATGAAGATACGGCTGATATTCCGAAGACCGTTCCGTATATTGTTGCCATATTTGACGAGTTTGCCGACTTGATGGCATCGGCGGGAAAAGAGGTCGAGCCGATTATCTGCCGGATGACTGCGATAGCGCGGGCGGCGGGCGTCCATCTTGTCATAGCGACGGGTCGCCCAGATGCGAAAGTTATCACGGGTGCTGTTAAGGCGAATGTCCCTGGTCGGATAGCTTTCAAGACCGCGAACAGCATAGATTCAAGGACCGTGATTGACGAAAAAGGGGCGGAGGAACTGTTCGGGCTTGGCGATTTCATGTGCAGGGTATTCTCCAACGAGATAGTTAGGGGGCAGGGTGCCCACATATCTTACGAGAACCTCGCCGCGCTTGTTGGAACGGCGGCCAAGAGGTTTGGACGACCGAACTTTGACGTTGGTCTTGTTCGGCGGGTAGCGAATGATGAAGGCGTAGAAGAAGATATCACATCGGATTATGAGCGGGCCATTGCGTATATTCGCAAGACCGAAAAGGCCTCCGTGTCGCATCTCCAGCGCGGTCTTGGGTATGGTTACAATCATGCATCGAAACTTATTGATAGACTTGAGAATGAAGGGCTTGTTGGGCCGCAGAAGGGTACAGGCCCAAGAGAGGTGTTTTGGGACAAATTTCCGAAGGCGAGAGTGAGTTTGATGTCGAAGAAAAAGTCAATATTTATTGGGCGTCATGACATGATGCTGGATTCGGGCGGGACGTTTGTCTTACCCGAGGAGTGGCGCTCTGGGATTGATGAAAGCCGGGTTGTTTTTGTCCTACCCGACAGGAGCGAACAGTGCCTGAACCTTGTGCCTGATGCTGTAATGGAGAAGGAGCTTGTGGCCATTCGCATGAGGGCGAAGATTGATGCGGTCGATCACGAGGCGTTGAAAACGATTGGAGAGGCGGCGTATCGGATTGTTGTTGATGAAGGATGGCGCATTGAGATTCCGCAGCCACTTCGGAAAATGATGGGGCTTACTAATGAAGTGGTCATGATCGGAGCGGTTCGGATGATTAAGATTTGGTGAAAGCGAGAGTTGGGCTCAGATGAAGTTTCCAAGGAACTTGAGAAAGAGCTTAATGAAGTTGAAGAGGAGTTGGATTAGAGATGAATAACCTTTATAGAAGCAGCGATGAGAAGGTGCTTGCAGGTGTGTGTGCGGGGCTTGCACACAAGCTTGATCTCAACATGACAGGATTGCGCTGGGTGGTGGCGTTGGTTACGCTGTTCCTTTCGGGCATCCCGGCGATTGTGTACATCGTCCTTTGGGCGATCCTGAAACCTCGCCCGACTGGCGATGTGATAGATGTTTGAGGCGAAAATGCGCACTGCGCCGCAGAGCATTGAAAGGTTTGCGGAGTTCGCTGACAGCGGACGAGTTGTTGTGTTTGACACTGAGACTACAGGGGGATCATGCTCGGATGAGATCTGCCAGCTTGCAGCGGCGGAGTACATCAACGGTCGGCTGGAGCGGACGATGAATGTATACATTCGCCCGACTTGCGAGATGAACCCCTGTGCGCAGCAAGTTCATGGTATATCAATGGAATACCTTGATGAACATGGTATCGACCCCGTGGATGCACTCCATCAGTTCTTCGACTTCCTTGGATCGAATGTTCTACTTGTCGCACACAACAACCGCTTTGATTTGAAGATGCTGCAACAGGAGTGTGCCAAGTTCGATTGCGCGTTTGAACCAGCGGATGTTGTAATGTGTGACACGTTGTCTTTGTCGCGATATTTGCGGCCTGACCTTGAGAGCCATGCGCTCGGCAATCTCCTCGGACCTCTGGGCGTGGATGGGGTTAACAGCCATGACGCGCTCGATGACGTGATGGCTTGCGCGGGTGTATTCTTCAAGTTATTAAGTGAGAAGTGAGGGAGGCTTAGATGATCCGAATTGAGCACGGTGATATCACGAAGCTGTCGGTGGATGCCATTGTCAATGCCGCGAACCAGGTGATGCTGGGCGGTGGCGGCGTTGACGGGGCGATCCACCGGGCGGCAGGGTGGGAACTCTACGAGGCGTGTCTCAAAGTCCCCGAGGTACGTCTGGGGGTGAGATGCCCGACGGGCGAGGCTCGGATCACGCCGGGGTTCAAGCTGCCCGCCAGGTTCGTGATCCACACGGTCGGACCCGTCTATCGGGACGGCCAGCATGGTGAGCCAGAGAAGCTTGCTGAGTGCTACCGCAACTCGCTGGCGGTCGCCATCGAGAACGGCTGCGAGTCGGTGGCGTTCCCCTGCATTTCGACCGGGGTGTACGGAGATCCCATCCGCGATGCGGCCGAGATGCATCCCTGGTTGAAGGACGGTGGTTCGGCGAACAGGTTGCACGGAATCAATGTTGTGCCAATGGGAGACGGGATGTCTCGGATTCTGCTTGCCGGATTTAACCTATATCGGTTTGACAGTCATGATGGGATCGATGATGCGATGGCCTGGATAGGCTTGCTTCAGATGTGTTGGCACACTTTTTGTGCGGCAAAGCTCGCCGTTTTGCGTAGGCAACTTCTATTTTTGAGAAATAGTTGGGCTTGAGCCAAGACCGAACTGACTCTCTTCTACGCCCCATTTTGGTATAATATACACGATAAGCGCGGGTTTTCCTTATGAAGTTTAGATTCCTAATGCTCGCTATGTTTGTCGCGAGCCATGTCGCACTTGCGAACTCGTTCGTTCTGCCTCCGCAGGGCGCGTCTGCGTTCGCCGATACGGAGATCTCGACCAACCTCGTTCTGC
Source organism: Verrucomicrobiota bacterium (assembly GCA_050874585.1). GTDB lineage: Bacteria > Verrucomicrobiota > Kiritimatiellia > RFP12 > UBA1067 > UBA1067. Next base: position 28,212 of record JBNMKZ010000017.1, read on the forward strand.
GAACGCTTGATGACGGGCGAGGCCGCAAGGTTCTCGATTTCTCGCTTTCGATTGCGGGGACGTCGTCGAATTGTCTGCAGGTCGCGTTCGGGCGAGATCTGAACGAGAATGGTGTTCTTGAGCCATCCGAGACGGATACCGTCTATGGCTGGCGGAGCGGGCGTTACTTTGTCGAGGACGTGCGTTCGTGGAATAGGATCGTTTCGTCCGAGGTCGAGTCGGGCGGGTTGTTTGCCGTCCATGTCGAAGCCGATGGTCGATATAGGTACAGGCGCAGTTCCATGACCTGCGGCGGAGCGCCGGCATTTGTCGATCTGGTGGCATCTCGTCCCGATTGGCTCTTGCGCCCGGGATGGAATCTCGCCCGTGTGACTCGGCGCGGAGAGGGGGCCTCGACCGAGTGGGTTCGTTGCGAGTTGTCCACGCGTGGACTGGTTCTGAGCATCCGGTGAGGAAACGACATGACGGATTTTCAAGCCATAAAAGCTGTCTTCGGGCGAATTGTTCTTGTCGTTTGCCTGATTGGATTGGGTGCTCTCATGGCGGCTCTTGCCGGGCATTATCTCTCCCGCATTCCCCGCCGCGTCCGAAATGCGGCGAAACGCCTTGGGTGGCCGACCGTTCTCTTTCTGGGCGTGTGCATGGCCTATGCCACGGTTGTGGGCACCGTGACTCGGGCCGACAAGGAAGAATATGCGGCGCAACGGCAGCGGGAGATGGAGGAGAACGCTCTGCTCGGGGACATGATCGCAGGCCCGCAGGACAGGATCTCCGGCTACGAGGATCTGGAGCGGGTCTCGGGTTCGTCGTCCGTTGCGGACAAGGTCGGCGGATCCGCGCAGCCGACGGAGCGGATGCAGGAGGACTCCCCAGCGGATGGTGACGGATCGACCGCATCGGGAGTCGTCCTTCCTGAATTGACTCAGGACGACTTTGGGCGTGGGTTTGTTTGCACGCGTGTCGGGACGGGCGAGACGTTCGACTTCGCGCCGCCCGAACAGGCCTCCATCGTGTCCGATTGGCTGGCGTTCGGCGCAGCGGAGGACTGGGTCTATCTCGCGTTCGAGGATTGGGCGATGCAGCTCGGCACGAACGAGGTTGACCGTCTGCGTGTCTTCTCGCATGGACGGATCGAGCCTTTTCTCGGGCTTGGGGCGGAGCAGCTCGGCGCGGTGCGGCATCTCTCGGCTCTCATTCCCTGCATCGGACCCCTGTCGGATGGGCAGCCATCGTCGGAGTCGTCAACTGTTCCGTCGCTGGAGGTCGGCGTAGTCCCGACCTCGGAATGGTCGCGGCTTTCCTCCGGCAGCCTCCCCAGCCAGGTCTGGTATGCGTTCACGCCCTCGAACACGCTCCAGATCACCTGGCAGAACGTGCTCCTCGACCGCGATGTCGCCTGTCCGTTCTCCATGCAGGCCGAATTCTGGACGTCGGGGCGGTTCTCCTTCCATTATGATCTCTCGCGCCTGGACCAGGGAACTCGGTCGAACCTTGTGGCAAGGTTGACGGACGGCTGTGCGCCGAATGCCGCCATTGGGGATTCGGCATTGCTGTCTTCGCTGGAGTTCAACGTGGTCGCGTCCGAGGACGCCGTTGACCCCGACCGTGACGGAGACGGGCTGCCGACCGTCGACGAACTTTTTGTCCATCATACGGATCCGGGACGGGCGGACACGGACGACGATGGACTTTCCGATGCGGATGAACTTTCCGCAGGGACCGATCCGTGGAATCCCGATTCGGATGGCGACGGGCTTCTCGACGGCGAAGAGGTGGCTCGCGGCACGAATCCTCTTTCGTCCGACAGCGACATGGACGGATTGTCGGACTTCGACGAGGTCTGCGTCTACGGCACGAACCCTCTTGAGGCGGATTCGGACGGAGACGATCTCGACGATGCCGACGAGATTGCGGACGGAACGGATCCCATGTCGTCCGACACGGATGGCGATGGCCTTTCGGATGCAGACGAACGTGATGCCGGCACGGATCCGCTTGATCCTGATTCCGATGGCGACGGCGCGCCGGACGGGTGGGAGATTGACAACGGCTCGAATCCGCTCCTCGCCGACACGGACGGCGACGGGCTTGCCGACGGCGTCGAGATGAACATCGGCTCGTCTCCGCTTCTGGCCGACACGGATGGCGATGGCTTTTCCGACTTCGAGGAGTTTGCCACGCTGGGGACTTCACCGGCGCTCGCCGACACGGACGACGATGGACTGTCCGACTGGCTTGAGGCGGACTTGATGCGCGTCCTCGCATCGAACTCGTGGGTGACGGCTGTTGCGGAAAGAAACGCGACGATCTTTGCGGCGACGGGCGGCAACCTTGACGATGCCATCGTATCCACCAATCTGCCGTTTACGGTTGACATCTGCGGCGTCGGTTTCGACCGTATCTCGATAGACACGAACGGGAAGGTGCATTTGATTCCGACGAACGGAACGCCGGTGGCGAGCTGCGAGTACGTCAACAAGTCCCCGGCGGAGCTTCCAAAGGACGGGAACGACATCCTGATTGCCCCGTACTGGGACGATCTCATGCTTCGTGCGCATCTTGCCTCGGCGATCGGCATGGGCGTCGACGCGGAGTACGGGCGCATCGTCATCGACTATGCGAACGTGGGGCTGTACGATGGAGCGCGTACGAACGCGGCGGCGACGTTTCAGATCGTACTGTCGAACGATACGAACTTCCCGATTCGGATCAACTACCAGGCGGTCTCGACGAACATGAGCGGCGGGAGCGCGACCATCGGCGTGTTTGACCGACGCAGGGCCGATTGCCGACATCGGGCGCAATGCCGGTCGCTTGTCTGGGCTTATGACGAGGAGAATGCGATATCGAGCGGCCTTTCGCTCGGCTTCAGGTTCGGTACCGGCACGAACCCCGTCGACGTCGACACGGACGGCGACGGACTGAACGACGGCGACGAGTTCGACATCGGAACGGATCCGCTCGATCCCGACACGGACAATGACGGCCTCGAGGATGGCCCGGAAATCGCCGCAGGAGCGAGCCCGTTCCGCAGCGACACGGACAACGACGGGATGCCCGATGCATGGGAAGTCCGCTATGAGCTGAACCCGAACTACCGCTACGACGCTTCGACGGACGCAGACCACGACGGGCTTTCAAATCTGCTGGAGTGCCAGATCGGGTCTTCTCCGCGCGATGCCGACACGGACGGCGACGGGCGTTCCGACTACGTCGAACACAACTACGGGACATCCCCGATCCTTGCGGACACGGATGGGGACGGGCTGGACGACATGGACGAGTACCGGCGTGGTACGTCCGGTACCGACCCCGACTCCGACCATGACGGACTGCCGGACGGCTGGGAGGTGAAATGCAACCTCAATCCCCGGAGCAGCGGCGGCAGCTACGGAGCCTCCGGCGACCCTGACGGCGACGGCCTCACGAACGCCGAGGAATATGCGCTGGGCACGCATCCCCGCCAGAAGGACACGGACGGCGACGGACTCGACGACGGCGAGGAGGTGGGCTGCTTCCGCAGGCGCTATGCGGAGGATGACGAATGGGCGGCCTCGACCAACGGCTGGACGGCCGTGGCAGTCGAGACCGACCCGGACTGGAACGCCGTCTGCTTCTCCTTCGACGAGTCGCTGGAGATCGGCGGGGAATGGTTGTACGACGTCGTCTGTCAGTGGAACGGACTCGTGCTTGTCAGTTCGGGCTACCATTATGCGGACGACTTTGTGACGACCGCCCCCGTTGATCTTTCGGAGGCGCATGTCTCCGATGCTGCCTTGACGATTGCCCCGTATTGGACGGAGAGCGTCACGAACAGCGTGCCGCCGACGATAGGCGTCTTCAAACGTGGGGCTGGCGGCAACGTCAGTTATGCCATCCAATATGATGGACTTGCGGCCGGTGGGACGAACGCCGTGTCGTTCCAGGTCGTCCTCTCGTTCACGAACGGAACGTACAAGGCGACCGAGGTCGTATACGGCGAAGACGTGTCCGACGAGGTGAATGGACTGAACGCCAGCATCGGCGTCCAGGATTCCATCAACGGCGTCAATCGAACCATTGGGTTCAATCAGTATGTGGGCGTATCCGCCTATCAGGTGATGCAGTTCATTCCGGGTACCCGGACGGATCCCACGATGCGTGAAGACGATCTCGATTCCGATGGCGACGGGCTTTCGGACAAGCTCGAACGCCAGATCGGCACTGATCCGGTTGAGCCTGACACCGACGGCGACGGTATGCATGACGGCTGGGAATACAGCCACGGCTTCAATCCGCTCGTCGACAACGACGATCCGGACGTGGATTCCGATCCGACGAACGATTCGGACTACGATGCCGACGGCGACGGCCTCACGAACAGGGAGGAGGCCGACTGGGGGACGGATCCGCACAATTCCGACTCGGACAACGATGGGTTTTCCGATGGCGACGAGATCGAGCAGTCGAGCGACCCGGCGGATGCGACGGACGGAGGCCGTCCCGCGAGCCGCGTTCCCGTGGCGTTCACCTTCGGCGATCCGAGCGGAAGCCATTCCGAGAAGTACCGGCTTGTCGTGAAGCCCTCGAAAACGCCGGGGGGAGATGATCCTACGCCCGGAGAAGAACCCAAGTCCTTCGAGTGGGTGAACGCCGAGTACGGCGAGTGCGAAACGAAGACGGCGATGCTTCTTCGCGGCTGGACGTATGAGGTGAGGATGTTCCATGCGGGGACGAACATCGAGGACGGTTCGCCGGACTACGACTACAGTCTCTCCTGCACGCCGCCTTCCTGCATCGGCATCGTCACGAACGATCCGCAGCGGTTGTTTGGCGAGAACTCCAATTCTGGTGACACGTTCGAGGCGGATGGCAAAAAGGCGGAAATCCTTGTTCTCGACGGGTGTCTTGTCGGCGACTACGACCGGCAGGACGGCTTCTCTTCCTACGACCTTTCGCGCGTCTATCGCAACAAGCCGCTCCGGCACTGGATCAACGACGACGATGACGACGGAGACGTCATGGAGGGTGATGGCGACATCCCCGGCATCAACGACCCTTCGTGGTGGGATTCAACGAAGCTCGCCGTCGGCATCGGCAGGGAGCCGGACTACTACAACGGGAAGGTCGACGGACGCTGCGACATCCTCGACTTCATGCCCGTGTGGATCGATATGCATCGGGCGCTGCAGCAGCTGGACCGGGAGAAGATCGACGTCGAGCTGACGCTTGCGAATTCGGACGGGGCCGTCAATCTCGTCTGGACCTCGCTTGCGACGAACGGCGTGAGAAGCTTCCTCACGACGGATGTCTCGGGATGCGGAGAATCGTTGTCGCAGCCGCTCCGGAATGCGACAACCGTCCATCTGACGGAGGAGGAGACGCGGCTGCCGAGTCGCTTCGTCCAGGCGATGCGCGACGATGACTCCCGGGGCATCGTCCTCGTCGAGGGACGTGCTGTGGCCGAACGTCGGTCTTCGACGGCACCGTTGAAGTTGCGTGGGTACAGGAAGCCGCGCGAGGAAGGGGACTCGCCGCTCTTCGAGCTGTCCCTGCCTCTTTCGATCTCACCCGTCGAGAACATGTTCCGCTGGGTGGACGAGCGCTGGGTCTGCGGGGACACGAACGGCATCCCGTCTCGAACGGGTTCGCCCTGGAACAATCCCGACACCGAATGCGATGGCAAGCATTTTGTCTTCGTGCATGGCTACAGCGTAGGCGTTCAGTCGGCGCGCGGCTGGGCGGCGGAGATGTTCAAGCGCCTCTGGCAGTCGGGCTCGGGGGCGATGTTCACGGCGGTGGACTGGTTTGGTGATGATACTCGTGGTTCGATTTCTGTTTTGAAGGATGAAGCTCTTAACTATCACATAAATGTCGAACACGCCTTCGCGACGGCACCACGTTTTGTCCAGGACTGCTCCGGGCTCCCAGGGCAGAAGATACTCCTCGCCCATTCCCTCGGTAATATGCTCGTGTCGTCCGCAGCAGTCGATCACGACCTCCTATATCAGAAATACTACATGCTCAATGCCGCCGTGCCGATGGAGGCGTATGACACCGAAGCGTACGCCTCTGAAATGATTGATCATGATTGGCGCGGAGTCGCGGATAGGGTGTATGCGTCGAACTGGTGGTGTTTGTTTGAGGAAGGAGATGCAAGACAATTTCTTTCTTGGAAAAAACGGTTCGCTGGAATTCAAAATGCCGTTAATTGCTATTCTCAATCGGAAGATACCTTGGGGAATATTGAGGCGGATCATTGGCTGTTGGGAAAAATTGGTCGAGGTAATTTCTGGGCTCTTCAGGAGTCGTTGAAGGGAACTGAATATGTTGAACATGCTCCAGATGATCTGCGGATGAACAGTGAAGGGGGATGGGGGTACAATCCCTACTATGCAAATAGGTTCGGATACGTGACACAGCCGAATCGGCGCATGACCTCGCGATTTAGGAAAACAATATTGAAGTTGACGGATGTAGACCTCATGCAACATCCTGTCTTTAAGCCTTTCAACGAGAGCTGGCTGTGTACGACCAATGGTATTTCGACCAACGCGATTAGTGCGGCAATGCGTGCTAGAATTCTCGCCGATGGTATTCCCGCGATGAGTTTCGCGGCGGGGGCGAATCCGCTTGCTAAGACAGTCATTGGAAACATTGACTACGGCAACTGTAAGTCTAGAACGGGATGGCCGCGAAAGGATGGAAGCTGGCGTCATTCTGACATAAAAAATATTGCGTACATCTACAACGAGAAATTCTTTGAGAAGATCGTGGAAGGAAATAATCAATGAAACCATTTGTCTTGACAGCCATAATTTTCATGACCCTTTCCGTGTTTGCAGGGAGAGCGAGCTTTTCGGTTCTCGTCCTTGATTCGGAGACAGATCAGCCTATTAAAGGAATCAAGATTGAGGGTTCGTTTTTGAACTACTCGAAGAGTTGGGGTGTTGCCGCCAAGGACAATGATGTTGATGCGTATACGGACGCGAATGGAATGGCGCGACTTTCTGGAAATACCGAATCCGGTAAAGGAGGGTTTCGCATATACGATAATGAAGGCTACTATAACGCCGAATGGTGTGAGATTCGTTTTGCCGAACAGTCTCTGTTAAGGCTTGGTGCTTGGTTGCCAAGTGGGATTGTGTCCACGGCACGCCTCGACCGTGTTGTCAATCCCGTTCCACTGATAGTCAGGCATGCAGAAATTCCTTTGGGTAAGACTTCCGAGGGGCGTCCGCTTCCAACGAAAACGCCTATTTCGTATGATTTATTGGGTGGAGATTGGCTTCCGCCCTATGGCAATGGTGTATTCCCCGATATGAAGTTTACAATACGTAGGACAGTGCTAGGAATTGAGCCGCATAAAGTTCCTGGTGGAATAACGACGAATGAATATTATCGATATGATGTGGACGTACAGTTTCTCGGAGATGGAAATGGGCTGATTGAGACGATGCCTGTAAACAGGTCGCAGCTGAAGATCCGCAATGCACCTGTTGAGGGGTACCAATCAGGGCGTATATGTTGGCGAGGGTATCTTGCAAAAGGGGTGCATAAGGATAATTATGATAGGAACAGGTGTTATGCGTTTCGGATCAGAACTGAACTTGACGATAAGGGTAATATTAAAAGTGCTTACTACGGAAAAATCTACGGGGACTTTAGAATTTGCGAGTCCAACGAAAAGGTTGTAGATATTGACTTCCTCTATTATCTCAACCCTACGCCGAACGACTGCAACCTCGAATGGGATCGTAAACACAATCTGTGCCCTGTAGCTAGAGACATTGATTTGCTGCCATGACAATGATCTCGAAGGGAAATGAGATGAAGATTTGCGGTGTGTTGCAAGTGGTCCTTCTTATGGCAGCAAATTCGCTGTACGCCGATACGGCCAAGTTTACGGCCTTGGTGCTTGATTACGATACTGGCACGCCGATCCCGGGTGTGACTGTGAGGGCTAATTTCACGAAGAATATCGGATGGCGTGCATGGTCTGATTCAGCAAAGCCGGATGTTGATATTAAAGTGACGGATCAGGATGGTCGTTGTCGTCTCTCGGGCAAGACAAATTGTGGAGAGGCGTGTTGCTGGGTGCCAGAACCTCCTCAAGGTTATTACGCAGAAGGCGGGTGGGGATACGAGTATAAGGAAAAAAACCTCTTCGGTGTGTGGCAGCCGGACAACCTTGTTGCTACGATTAGACTTGACCGTGTTGTCAATCCGATCCCGTTATACGTAGCAAAGTCAAAATCCTTGAAGATCGCGAAAATGGGTAGTCAATTAAATGACGAATTCTCCATCGCTTACGATTTGCTGAACAATGACTGGTTGCCACCCTTGGGTAAAGGTGAAGTCGGGGATGTGGTTTTGGCGTCAAGGAAAACTCGTTTGGGGGAAGAGCCGTATAGATATCCGAGCGGAATTCACACGAATGCTTTCTATCGTTACGATGTCCGCGTGATGTTCCCAGGGGCGGGGAATGGGGTTGTTGAATTCATAAGGGATGAACAGAGGTGCTTGAAACTTCGAGTTGCCCCCGATGCCGGCTATAATGCAGAATATGTTAGCTGGGCCGGCAGGCTGTCGCGGACTGAATATAAGAATAATTTTGATAAGAATCGCCATTTCTGTTTTCGCATACGAACTGAACACGATAAGGATGGCAAGATTAAGAACGCATATTATGGAAAGATATATGGGGATTTCAGGCTTGAAGTTAGAGAAGAAGGTGTGGCTGATCTTTCTTTTCTCTACTACCTCAACCCCACACCGAACGACCACAATCTTGAATGGGACATGAAGCACAACCTCTGTTCAGATCCCGGCGACCTCAGTCAACCGCAGCCATGAGGATGACCGTATGGTGGTTTATACCTACAAAGGTGTGATTTCTTGCATATCACTTCGTCTTTACAGACCGTTGCAGTATTGAAGCAAGGCCTATGCTGAATCGGATGATTTTCCAATGTGATTGTTTTGCGCGTTTCGCCGTGGTTCATCGCCACCTTGCGGGGAATTATGAGATACGACCGTAGAGCAAAGCAGAGGTACGAAATCGTGATTGGAGAAAACGGGTTAGCGGTATTGAAAACCGGTTGTCTCGGAACCAATCAGGGGTTTGAACTTATCGCTTGCTCGGTCATAATAGATACGAACCTTCGGGGGCTTGCACGGGTAGAGAATGTGGAGAGAAATGGAGAATTTTGAGAATACGATGAATTACCGAGAGAAAGGACAATCTCTGTAATATTACGGTTTTCAATACCGCTCTCCACACGAAGATACATAACGCTGCAAACATTCACGATATTTCGTATCGCTTGTGAGCCGCCAAAATTTCGCAAGGTTTAGAGCGCCTATGTGGGGCGCAGTTTTCCTGGTTGGATTATGTGCGCAGATTCCGCAAGATGCACGGATTGTTGAAAATCACACCAATCCCACGCCTGCGCCCTCCACACTTTCCCCCTTGCCTCCGTGCTAAATAAATACTACAATTATTTACATAAAACCAAAAACAAGAAGCGCGATGGACCTGATCGAACAGCTGACGACGGAGACATTCCCGGCATTCTGCCGCGAGCACGGGCTCAAATGCACCGCGCAGCGGATTGCCGTGTTAGCCGTGTTAGCCGCCGTGCTGCGCGTGATGGGACGCCATCCCTCTGTCGATGGCATCTGGGAGGCGGTGAAGAAGAGCATTCCCACCGTTACGTGCGAGTCGGTCTATCGTATTCTGAACGAGTTCGATGCGTTGGGGATCGTCGCGCGCCTCGATTCGCTGTCGGCGGCGCGCTACGACACCAGCTGCGAGCCTCCCGCGCACTTCATCTGCGAGGTCTGCGGAAGTGTGACGGACCACCGTCTGTCTGCGGACTTCACGCTGCCGGACGGCATTCGCGGCGAGCTGCACCATCTTGAGCTTCGCGTGACCGGCATCTGCGACAAGTGTCTTAAGCATAGGAAGAGGAGGAAATGACATGGATTCAAAGGCAATGTTCAAGATCGGCTACGGGCTCTATGTGCTCACGGCGCGTGAGAACGGCAAGGACAACGGCTGCATCGTCAACACGTTCCAGCAGGTCACGGGCGAGCCGCTGCGCGTCAGTGTGGCTGTCAACAAGGCGAACTACACCTGCGGCATGATCGAGCGCACGGGCGTCTTCAACGTCTCGGTGATTTCCGAGTCCGCCTCCTTCGACGTCTTCCAGCGCTTCGGCTTCCAGAGCGGCAAGTCCGTCGACAAGTTCGCAGACTTCCCCGCGCCGCGCTGTGCGAACGGCGTGCTCGCGGTCGACAGGAGCACGAACGCGATCATCAGCGGCAAGGTCTTCCAGACGGTCGACCTCGGCACGCACCTGCTCTTCCTCGCCGATGTGACGGACGCCCTGGTCTTGTCCGGCGAGGAGACGGCGACCTATTCCTACTATCAGCGTGCGATCAAGCCGCGTCCTAAGCCCCAGGTCAAGCGTGGCTGGCGGTGCATGATCTGCGGATACTTCTATGAGGGCGAGGAATTGCCGGCGGACTTCGTCTGTCCGCTCTGCAAGCACCCGGCAAGCGATTTCGAGCGGGTCGTTGACACCGCAGCGTCTACAACAACAAACAAGGAGAATGCCATGGAACTCAAGGGATCGAAGACGGAAAAGAACCTGATGGCGGCGTTCGCGGGCGAGTCGCAGGCGCGCAACAAGTATGATTACTTCGCCTCCAAGGCGAAGAAGGAAGGCTACGAGCAGATCGCAGCCATCTTCCAGGAGACCGCCCTGAACGAGAAGGAGCACGCCAAAATGTGGTTCAAGCTCTTCGAGGGCATCAAGTCCACGCCACAGAACCTCCTTGCTGCCGCCGCCGGTGAGCATGAGGAGTGGACTGAGATGTACAAGCGCATGGCCGATGAGGCCGAGGCCGAGGGCTTCGCCGACATCGCCAAGAAGTTCCGCGGCGTCGCCGATGTCGAGGTCCACCACGAGGCCCGCTACCGCAAGCTCGCCGCCAATATCGAGAAGGGGGAGGTATGGATTAAGATCGGCGTGAACAAGTGGCAGTGTCGCAACTGCGGCGCGATCGTCGAGGGCGAGAAGGCCCCCGAGGTCTGCCCCGTGTGCGACCACCCGCAGGCCTACTTCCAGCTCGAGCAGAATAACTTCTGAGGAGTTTTGAACTGATAGGGTAGTGGAAGCGAAACAAGCTTCCCATAGGAGGGAGCGCACTTCGGGCGCTCCCTACGCTTTTCAGGCGAAAACTCGTTGCGCTGCCGTCGCGGGATGGTTCTTGCAATGTTGGTTCTGCCATTTTAAGTCGGATTCCTATCCCTTTGTAAGCGGGAGACGGGCTTCCGCAAAACGATCTAAATGGAATGTGACGGTGTGATATGAACAAGACGATCAAGACAATTGCGGTTCTTCTCGCGGGTTTGACGCTGACGGCTGGTACGGCGGTTGCTGCGCCGCATCATGGAGGGCATCGCCCCCATTGTCCTCCGCCTCCGCCGCCTCGGCATCATGTCGTTCACCACACCCACCATCATGGCGGGAACGCTGGATGGGTCGCACTTGGCGCGGCGGCCGTTGGTGCGGTTGTCGGTGGGCTGATTGGCGCGGCGGCGCACTAATGGTATAATATTCGGCATGAGCAATTTGTACAGAAGTAGCGACGAGAAGGTGATTGCGGGCGTGTGCGCCGGGCTGGCGCACAAGCTCGATCTCAACATGACCGGCTTGCGGTGGGTGGTGGCGGTGGTAACGCTGTTCCTTTCCGGCATTCCGGCGATTGTGTACATCATTCTTTGGGCGATTTTGAAGCCGCGCCCAACGGGGGGAGTGATCGACGTCTGAGGTTCAGATGCGCACCACTCCGCAAAACATCGAGAGGTTCGCAGAACAGTCAATTTCTCTTTATTTGCGTTATGCGAATTATTTTATGAATGTGCCAGAGTCGTGTTTGAGGGAGAAATCATAAGCCCGACCCCCCCCCCCCCCAAGGAAATTTGGTATAATACGATAAAACTTGTGTGTAGTTGTTGGCTATAGAAGAACCATTGTCCGAGGGGGTAAGGTGTTCTTGCCATTCAAACGCCACCAAAGAAGCATGGGCGAAGGAGTTGAAAATATCAACGACTGTGAGGAGTTGGATGAAACGGAATCTGTCCCTTCTATTCCTGCCTTACTGACATGATTCCTCTACAATATGAGGAAATGATTGCCGCGTTTCCAGCCTATCTTGCAACACGAGAGTTGTGGGTGGCATTTTGGGGGTGCTTGTTTTCTGCCACTGAACACACTGAACCGGTCTGGCGACCGACACTGAAATTCACGAAAGGGCGCGGCGGTTTCGTGCCCGTCATCGGCGAGCGGGAGGCGACGTTTGCGACGAAGCTTGTGCGCTACCTGATCGGCGAGGTCATCCGCGTCGTGCGGGCGAACGTGGCGGAGTCGGCGGACGAGAAGGCGAAGAAGCGCATCCTGCAGATCCTGGCGCAGGCCGGGCGCGAGGGGCTCACGAAGAACGAGCTGACGCGC
>JBNMKZ010000018.1:0-39156 GCA_050874585.1 Verrucomicrobiota bacterium
CCACGGCCCTCCCCCATGGGGGAGGATGGAGGAATGTCCTTCCCCTTGATGCTGTACGACTAATTGACCATATTCCCCTGTCATCCCATTGTAAGAGTAGATGCCCATACCCTATGGGCATCTACTTTGCCAATCCACATGGGGATAATCCAGGGTCGTTTACCATTGCGCGGCGAAGGGTGATTATGGTATACTTTGAGGAAAGAAAAGCAGAAGGGATTTGATGTCGTGAAGGAGTTAGTTGCGTGTTTGGTGGCGGTGTCGCTGTCCACGGTCTTGGGGGCGGGAGCTCTCGATTTGGAGCAGTCATTCGACGCATCGGTTGCGGCGGGGCATCCGCTGGCGGCCGAGAGCGCCTTTCGAAAGCTTGCGGTTGAGAATCCGTCGACGGCGGCCATTCGCTACTTCAGGGCGGCGGAGGTTGCCCGTGAACTTGGAAATGACTCGCTCTATCGCGATCGCTTGTCGCACTTTCTCCAGTCCGAGAAGGGGTGGAGTGCCGAGGTTGAGCAGGCGTTGAGGTATCTCTGCCGCGTTGACCCCCAGGCCAATCGGTTTGCGCGGATGGCGAAAAACGTGCCGCACGATGAGGCCTTGTTCAGAGTCGGGCTGCGGATGCTGGGACGTCTGCGCGAGGTGCGGCGCGGGGACGAATTCGTCCGGCTTGCCGACGCTCTTCTGGGGACATTCACGACGAAAGCCCAACGCGAGGAGATTCTGCGGCAGATTGTTGGCATGGTTCAGGTGGGGGCACCCGGCTTTCCCCACGCGGCACTTGCGGAGGTTCTTTCGCGGTATCCGCTCGCCGATAGCCAGACCTTCCGTGAATTCACGTGGAATCGCAAGGAGTATGGGCCGGAGTGGATGTTGACCTACTGCGATCGACACAAGTGCCTTTGGCAGCGTCCTGCGGAATATGCCCTTGAGATTATCCAGGGCGGCGCATGGGGAAAGGATCGTGAGCTCGCGGCAAAACGCGACCACCTGCTGTCCCTGTTCGCCAAGCGCGAGGCGGATTGCTTTGGCGCGAATGTGCCACCAATTGTCCCCAGTCTTTACTATCGCACGGCAATCCGCCGCCCGAAACTTTTCTTCTCCGATGCCTCGACGAACGAGCAGGCGGGGGTTTGGGCGGCGCATCAGGCGGCCGAGCTGTTCAAGCGGATGGCGTCCAAGTCTGGGTGCTCGACGGAGCAGCTGTCGGAGATGTTCAACGATTCGATAAACTGCCGCGTTTGGCTCCGAAAGGACATTCGGTCGATTGTCGGTGGAGCGAAGACGTATGGGACGGCGCGTGCGTTGCTGACGCGGGGTCCCGAGGGCGACTTGCTGGCGGAGGCGGTCAAGTCGAAGTCGGCCGCCAAGCTGACGGCCTTTATCCGTGGCCTTGAGTCAGATACAAAAGTGCCGCGCGCGCTCGTTGCCGATCTGCACTGGACGGCGGCCGAGGCGTATGCGGTGTGTGGCGAAACTGCCGGTTTGCGGCGCGTCTTTTCCGACCTCGTGCGGTCGAATCCATCGGGATTCAACAGGGATACGATCTTTGACGTCCTGGCGCGCTACTCGGCCACGCCCGAGGCGAAGGTCTCGATCCTCAAGGACACGTGGGCACTGACGGGGACGACGGACTCCTGGCGCAAGCTGATTGAGCGCTATGAGCAGGAGGCCGCACGGCGGCAAGCCTCGAAGCGCGGCAACCCGGTGCTGGGCGAATCGTCCGCTTTTCGTTCATTTGCCCAGACGGTCAAGTCGTCGAAGACGAAGGCGTCCGATCAAATTGTCCGTGCCTGGGTGGAGATGGAGGCGATGGCCAAACCAAAGTCGGGTCAGGCCTGCCCCGCCCGACTGCACGCCTGCGCGGCGGAGGCGACGGCGGCTTATCCTGGGCGATTCCCCGACTATGGACGCTACCCCATTGAGTCGCGCCTGTATCAGAAGATTCTGGACCGTTACTTTGATTTCTGCCGAAGCGGAACGATGGACGACAAGCGGAAGTTCCTGCCGACGCTTGTGGCGAAACAGGGCGAGAAGAGCCCCGTTTGGCAGTGGTGGTTCTGGCAGTTTCCCAACGAGGTGCGGGACGATGCCGGCATGAACGCGTATTGCCGCGCCCGCGTCGAGGTGACGGGGAACTGGAACGAGATGGTGCCATTCCGTCTGCGAAAGGCCGACGAGCATCTGCCGTCCGATATTCCGTTTGAGAAGATGGACGCGAAATCGCTGATGCAGTTTGCCTACGACGGCTTTGTCGCGGGGCGGTTCTCTCGTTCCGTGCAGGTTGAGGTTCTGTTGACGCTTCTGAAGGCGCATCCCGTCTCGGCCTATTCGCGGGAAGCACTGGAGCAAATCTTCGGGCGTTGCGACCCGTCCATTCTGAGGGATGAGTCGTTTCTCTCCAAGTTGCCGTGGGATGCGCTTGAGTCGGAGGTGCTTGAGAAGGGGGCATCCTCCATGGGGGGGCTGGCGCGGATTGTGTTGCAGCTCTCGGCCTCGCACGGGCGGATTGGCGGGGCGCTGAAGCGCTACATGGGTTCAATTGAGCGCATGGTGGATGCCGCGACCGCCGTCTCTGCCTATGTTGCGCTACTCTCGCAGCGGGATGTCATTTCGTCCGAGAAGAAAGCGGAGACGAAGACCGTCGACCTGTTCGGTCCGCTTGTGCGCACGAAGTTCCTGCCGCTGCTGAAGTCGATTCCGGCGCGGGCGGCCGGGAGCGTTTCGTTCAACTATCGCGTCGGGGATTTCTTCGAACGTCTGAAGAACTATGAGGAGGCCGAGTGGAATAAGCGGGAGAGCGAACGCAATCAGTCCTCGATTGACCTTGTTCATGAGGTCTACGGCGAGTATGTGCGTCTCGTGCAGGCTGGTGCGGGCAGTACATTGGAGGACTATCGCGGCAGCATTGTCTACACGCGGGTCTATCGTTCGGCGCTTGCGGTGGCGAATGTCCCGGCCATGTCGGCGTTGGCGGTGGATGTTGGCAGGCGGTGGTGTGGATGGGTCGGACGCGACCTGGCGATTTCCGTCCTGAAGAAGACGGCGGAGGTTGGGGCGCACGAGCCGCTTTACCTGCTTGCCAACGCCATCCGCTCGGGTGAGGATTCACAGCTTGTGGCCACGGCCGTGCGCTTGCGGGCGGAAGTTTCGCGCAAATTGCCCGGGATTTATCCTGTTTCGGAGAAGGATCCGGCCTATCCGCTTTACGTTGCGGCCGATGAGTTGTCGCGGAACAATTCGGAGAGTGCGCGGGCGCTGCTGAAGGCTAACCTGTCCGTCTTTGAGCGCGAGGCGGCCACCTTGCCGCCCGAATTCACCGCCTGGGCGGTTGATCAGCTTCGTCTTGAGCGCGGCAAAAAGGACGAACTTCTTCAGAAGGCGCGGACGATTGCCACGCAACTTCTTTCCAATGAGGCGAAGATACCGCCATCGCTTGCGGCGGCCATGCTACTCGTCCGTGCCGAGACATTCCGCGACCAGCAGAATTTTGAGGCGGCGAAACTGGAATACCAGTCGATTCGGAATAATCCCGAATATGAGAAGACGCCTGCGGGGCGCAAGGCAATGTTCCGTGCGATGGACCTTCAAATTGGCACGGGAAACGCAGCTGGTGCGGAGGCAACGCTTGAATACTGGCTGAGTCAGCCCGACCCCGAGGTTCAGGCCGAGGCGCACTATTTCCTTGCACGCATTGCGTTTGAGCGCAAGGACTACGAGATGTGCATCAAGCAGCTGCGGGAGGTGTTTGCCATCGACTTCACCCACACGGAGGCGCGGTTCCTTCAGGGCCAGTGGAAACTTGCGACGAATTCGGAGGTCGATGAGACGGAGGTCATGATTGGCAGTCTTTCGGACCGCACGTCCGTCCGCCCCGGCCAGCAGCTGACGATTACGGTTCAGGATCGGAACCTGTCGATTGCCGGTGGAGGAAGTTCCATCCCCGTGTGCGTGACGACGGCCCCGGGTGGCGACCGGGAGCGCATCTACCTTTATCCGTCAGCCCGTGACCCCAACCTCTTCCGGGGCGTAATTGACGTCCGTTTGGCGGATGCCGTCATCTCGAATCTCGTCCTCGAAGTCCACGGTGACGATCTTGTTTCCTATGAGATAGACCCGCAGTTCTTGGCGAATCGCGGACTCGTGCGCAATCGTCCAAAGCAGTTGCGCGTCGTTGACGATGCGCGTCTTGCCATCGGTGCGGGGGCACCGCGAACGGACGAAACCGAGGCGGCCTCGCAGGTCGAGTCCCTCGTTTCCGATGCGGGGGCTGGTGACGCAACTGCGCTGGCGGCTACGCTTCGCCCGGGCAACCCACTCTACATCGCCGTTTCGGATAAGGATCGCTCGTTCGGTGGGAGCACCAACCGGGTCACCGTTTCGGTTGAGACGACATCGGGCGATCGGCTTTCGTCCGTTGTGCTGGAGGAAGTTGCCCCCTGTACGGGTATCTTTCGTGGCATGGTGCCGACGGCACTGCCGCCGCCCCGGGCCTTTGCGAGCGACACATCGGTCGGGACGAATCCGGGCGATGTCATCAATTCGCGTCGCTCGGGCAAGTGGAAGTCGCTCCCCGATGGGCAACCCGGCAAGTGGTTCGAGGTCGACACGATGGGGTCTTACCTCGTCTCCAATGTCCAGATTCGCCTGCCGGCACCGGCGGAAGTCACGGCCATCCGTCTTTCAGGTTCGTTGGGCGGCGACCTGATGCGGCTTGGGGCACTGTCGGCGACCGATCCGAAGACGCGGCTTGGCCTGCACTACCAGACGGAGCGCGTGGGCGGCTTCCGCGGCGAGGCCTCGATTCGCGATCACATGGAGAAGTCGACGGCTCCCCGTTCGGTGCTTGTCACAAATGTCGTCTATCGTCCCTCCTGGAACAATCAGCCGAATGTCGCCCGCTTTGACGGTGCGTTTATGCAGCCAAAGGACTACGACTACCTGCGCTTTCGGATTGATCCAATAGAGGAGTCGGGCACCGCGCTCTCCCGCCTGTGGTTGGCTGTCGCCATTGACGGCAAGACGGTCTTTACGGGGAGCGGTGCGGGGCTCGCCGGACGCAACTTCGCGTGCGAGATGTCGCCGGGCGTTCATCGACTTGAGGTGTTTGTGACGGCTAATGGGAAGGGGGATGCTTTCAGACTCCTGTGGGAACCGAAGGAGTCGGATGCCACGGCGATACCGTCGGACTGGTTTGATGCCACGATTCATCCTGAAATCGCTGCGTTCGTGGCTGACCGGGCGGTTCTGCGCCGCACGAAGGAGGGCATTGTTGCGACTTTTGCGAAGCCCATGCGTCTGCGCAATGTGCGCTGGGAGTTCCTTGGGCACACGAGTTCGGACGTGACGATTGAGTCGATGACGATGGTGGATGCCGCGGGCAAGACCATCCTGCCTGTCGCGAGCGATTTCTCGGATGCGCAGCGCAATGAGACGCTGGAAGTTGCGCCGGGCGACCGCATCGTCGTCCACTACACGGACGAGGCGACGAGTTCGGGCGAGCGGAAAGTTCTCGAAAAGACAATGGATTCAAGCTTTACAGACGCGGAGATCGGCTTCTACTTTGAGGAACTGGTCGACTCGCCGTATGGCGGCAATCCTCTTTCAACCTATCGTGAGGCTTATCGGTTCATCCCTGGCGACACATTGCTGGTTGTAGTGCGAGATGCCGATTTGGATGTCAGCGACGCGGCGGACAAGGTCAAGGTTCTTGTGGAGTCTGCCTCAGGGGAGCGTAAGACGGTGACGCTTCTGGAGCAGTCGCGAGACGCGCTCAAGGCGAATGGACGCGGACAGTCGGAGGGTGTACACACGGGCTTTTTCGTCGGTCTCCTGCGCACGGCGGCCATGGATGACGCGAATGCCCACAAGAAGGCGATGCGTGTTCGGGAGACGGATGCGCTGACGCTGACCTACGAGGATCGCGAGAACACGAATCCGGGTGTGCCGTGTGCCCGGACGGCTAAGGTGCAGGCGATTCGGGCCACGGTGCCGGAACTGACGCTCTTCCACACGCGGCAGATTCGTACGGAGGATAAGAGCGCCGAAGCGAAGAGCCGTCTGGAGCTGATTCGCCGCCGTCCGGGGAATGAGAAGATTGATCGACTCTGCCGAACGGATTTGGTGGCCGTGCCGATGACGCGGTCGCTCTCATCCTCAACGAATGCCGTCAAGGTCAATGTCGCCGCGCCTGTTCTTGTGCGTGTCAACGATCCTTCGCGGGCGCGTCACGCCGCGTCACGGCTGACGCTTGAGGTCGTCTCGGGTTCTGAACTTGCCCGGGCAGAGGAAGCGGGTGAAGAGCCGAAGGTCGAGACGACGGTGCTTGGACTTGGTGCGCCGTTCAAGGGCGTTCGCCTTCGCCGTGGGGAGGAGACAATCCGGGAGGCGCGGATGGCCGGCAGTTTCAACGGTATGGTCTATCTGGTCGTTGGTTCGGCCGAAACGGCCAATGAAGATGTGCTGGCGGCGTGTGGTCGGATTGGCACGGTCGCCGAAGATGCACGGGCGACCTATCCGGCCCTGCTGGGTGTGAATGGAAACGACACTGTGCGGCTTCGTGTCCTCGATGGTGAGAAGGTCCTCCTGGAACGGGTCTTGGAATTGGCGGATAATGCGAGCCTGTCGCTGATGGATCCATCTTGGAAGGCGGAGCGGACAGCTGTTCATGTCGGGGAACGCTTCTTCATCCAGCTGACGGATGCGGATCGTGATGAAAGCGATGAGCCGGACAGCATCCGTCTGGCCGTCACGAGTCTTGTCAGCCGTGTCGGGCGCACAGTCGTCTTGACGGAGACAATGCCGCATTCGGGCGTTTTCAACGGAGTCCTTCGCCCCGTCCTGTTTGCGCCGGACGAGCTGATTCCGTCCGTCGTGACGGGGGGTGTTGGTTCGACCGAGATGATGGTGGCGGACGATCGGTTCGCGGCGCGGTATGGCGACAGTCTCGTCATGAACTACACGGATGCGCGAACGCTCGCGGAGACCGGGCGAACGCTCTGCCTGACGGGGACGGTTTATCGTGGCTCGAATGGTGATATCTGCCTTTTCTCCAAGCGATTCCGCGATGCCGACCAGGCGGTGCAGGTCCAGTTCCGACTGGCAGAATGCCTGTTTGAGCAGGCAAAGGAGCACCGGAAGCTGAAGCAGTCCGAGAAGAGTGCCGAGGCGATTGCCCAGGGGCGGTACATTCTTGAGGAGGCCCTCAAGAACTATCCCGATTCATCCCACCTTGTTCAGGGCGAGTATCTTTTGGCCAACCTCTATCAGGAACTGGCTACGGAGCAGAAGGAGTCCGGAGACATGGAAAAGGCGCGGACGCTTTACTCGGAGGCGTTGGCACGGTTCTCGCAGCTTCTGGCCGTCTGGCCCGAGGGCGAATATGCCGCACGGGCGCAGTACCATAAGGCGCTTTGCCTTGAGATGCTGGGGGACTATCGCCGGGCGAGCGAGGAGTATGTCAAGATGACCTATCTCTACCCCGAGTCCGAATTGGTCGGTGACGCGACGATACGGCTGGCGACCTACTACTACAAGGATGCCCAGCGGTATGATGTCTCGGCGCACATTTACGAGAACTTTCAGAAGCGCTTTCCAACGCACGAGAAAGCGCCGCGTGCGCTCTTCATGTGCGGCAGTTGCTATGTCAAGGAGGCCGAGAAACTCCAGTCTGAGTCCGCGAACGGTGGTGGGCACGGTCTCGGTGCCAATGCCTCGCTGATGTACCAGAAGGCCGTGAACGCCTTTGACGCGTTGACCGAGACCTATCGGCAGACGGCCACGCCCGAGTTGAGGGCGCAGGCACTCTACTGGGCGGGTGACATCTCGTTGCGGCGGAGGGACGCCCGGAAGTCCTACCTTTATCTCAAGCGTACCGTGCTTGAATACCCGGAAACGGAATGGGCGCGTCGTGCACGCGGGCTTCTCCTACAGGAGGCCCAGGCTTTTGAGGGAATGGAGGAGGAATAATGAAAGGTGCTCATCCAATGGGGCGCGTCTTGTTGCTTCTGAGTGCGGTTCTCCTGGCACCAGGGATGGTTCGGGCCTGGGACTGGCGCGAGAGCTGGCGGATGCCGGCCGATGTCTACAAGGGGTTGGACTTTTCGGTGCGGGCGGGGGTCGACCGTGCGGTGCGCATTTTCTCCGAGGCGGTGGAGTGCGAGCGGCGGGGAACGCCTGCGCCGACCGTTCTGCCGCGCTACCGTGCGGCGCAGGCCGAGTGGCGCAAGGTTCAGATTCAGTCGGAGGCGGAGAACTTTGACGAGACGGTGCTCGCCTATTCTGTCTTTATGCAGGGCTGTTCGCTGGAGTGTGCGCATGACCGCAACGAGGCCGTCAAGCTCTATACGGAAGTTCTTGACCTCTATGGCGATGTCCGCTGGGTCTCGATTCCGGCCCGTTATCGTCTTGGCTGTGCCCAGATTTCGATGGGCGACATTCGTCGGGGCGAAGCGACGCTCGCCGAACTGGCTGAGGATCCGGAGGCAGTCGGAGAGCCGGCGACAGGCGATGCCATGATGGACACGGCGAATCGGCGTTGGGAGAAGGGCCGTCTTGAGGAGGCCCAGTCCTTGATGAAGGGCATTGTGCAGGAGCCGCGCTACAGGCGGACATCCCCTCGCCTGTGGGATGATGCGCGAATGGCACTCCTCGTCTCGATGTTTGCCCGTGGTGAATTGGCCGATTTGGACGAGGTTGTCTTTGCCCATGTCGGCGAGTCGGCGGGAGACGCGAAGCGGCTCGCATGTGTTCGCTGGGCCTTTGATGCCTTTGACCAGTGCCTTGGAACGGCACGGACCTGGTGGACGCAACGGTTCAGTGAGCAGTCCGCCATTGCCTTCCCGAAGGCGGGCGTTCGAAAGGAGCGGGAGAATCGAACGCGGCAAGGCTTCGCCACATGGTTCGCCTCGCAACGGGGCCTCTACGAGCAGGCGGGACGTATGGGCGATTACCAGTTGGCCGAATTGCGCGTCTGCGTACGGCTTGAGAAGGTGAAGTCGCTTGCGGGTCGCGTCGAGTCCATCAAGACGCTGATGAAGGCTGAGAAAGATCAGAAGAAGGCAGAGTCCATGGCGTGGGATGCCATCAAGTCCCTTGACGAAGCGCGGCAGTTTGAACTGGCGCGGACGATTCCCGATGCTATTCAGGATCCTCTGTCCGCCACATGGATGCGCTATGTCGTCGAGCGTGATGCGGGGGACTGGAAGGCCGCCGCGCAGATGCTGGAGGAATACCTGGCGCGGAAACCCGATGAGGACGGCACCCGGAATGCGAAGTGGGAACTCGCGCTCATTCTTCGCGATCGCCTCGGAAAGTCCGAACGGGCCGTCGACATTTTCAAGGAACTGAACGATCCGCCGCGGACGCTCTGGGAACTGCAACGAACCTATCGTGGATTGGGTAAGAAGAAGGAAGCCTACGAAATTCTTGGTGAACTCGCCTCCATCTTTGCGAAGGAAGCGCCCGAGGCGATTTTGACGACTGCCCGCTACCGCGAGGCGGATGGTGAGAAGGAAAAGGCCATCGCCCTTTATCGTCGGCTTCTGACACATCCGGAGTGGAAGCGTTCGGGACAGTCGTCGCAGGCGCATCAGGCACTGGAACGGCTGGGTATTGCCACAGGTGGGGCAATGATTAACGATGTTCGTTGAGTGGGAAGGGGAATCTGGAATGAAAAAGGGCATTATACTTGTTGGCTATCTGATGCTGTCGGCGGCATTTGCGCTTGCCGCGCCAGGGAATGGGACAAAAGGTCGTCTTGGAACCGAGGGAAATGGAAAGGGAGGCTCAAAACAGGTTGAGAACCGTGCCCTGCGGATGGTCAAGAATGCTGTTCAGCTTTTTGCCGCCAATGAGGACGAGCGGGCGGTCGGAATGCTGGAGGCCGTTGCGCGGATGTACCCGGAGTCGCAGGCCCGCTTTCGCGCCGCGCTTGAACTTGGGCGGCATTTCACTGAGAAGCGCAACTTCGACCGCGCCTGGGCCGAATTGCGCAAGGCCGGCAACGCGGCGGATGAGGACGTGCAGGCCGAGGCCCTCCTTCTGCAGGGGCAGATGCAGGTGGCGCGGGGAACGCCCGCCGAAGCCGTGATGTCCCTTCGTCGCCTTGTCCAGGACTTTCCGGCGAGTGCCTTTGCAAATGATGCCTACTTCCTCATCGGGCAGATCCACTTCGAGGCGGGACGCTGGGCGCGTGCGACCGAGGCCTACCAAATGGTTGGTACGGCCATTCCGTCGACCACCGATACGAATGCGGTCATTCGAACGGAGGCTGGGCAGCGGATGTATGTGCGCGTCCATGACCGCGACCTTGCCGTCTTGTCATCCTTGGGAGGAACGGCTTTCGTTGAGTTTCAGGGCGCGGCAGGTGATGTCGAGCGGGCAGAACTGATGCCCTTTGGGCGTGGGGATGGTGACTTCTTGGCCTCCGTCAAGACGACGGTTGCCGACACCCGGAAGAACGACGGGCTCCTGACCGTGCGGAGCGGTGAGCCGATTACGGCCGTCTATGTGGATGCCAATACGGAGTCGGGCGAGGAGAATCGAAAGGTGCTGGCGAAAGCCGAGATCGTATCCTCGGCGGTTCTTTCGTTCAAGGACGGTGCGCAGCGTCAGCGTGTGCGTGGCGTTTTTGTGGATCAGCCCGCGTTTCTGCACTTGAGGGATTTTGACTTGGATGTTTCGGATCGAGCGGATGGGGCGAAGGTTGTCGTCAAGGCGCAGTATCGGGAGCGGCCGGAACCGGCACCGGGCGAGACGGTTGCACCGCCACCACTCCCGGATGCCCCATGGCTGACGCGTGATGAAGTGGAGGTTGAACTGACGGAGACGGGGCCGCGTACGGGCATCTTTACGGGTCGTCTGATTCCTCGGCTTCTGCCGGAAGGCGAGTCTCCCGTAGTTCCCCTGCCGAAAGGTGAAATCGGTGTGCACCCCGACGAGCGGCTCCTTGTCGAGTATGAGGATGAACGCAATCTGGAGGGGACGGTGCCTGTCATGCGGACGGCTTCTGTCGTCATCCTTGTAGGCGGTTCAACCGAACCGCAGTCCATCGTGGCCCATTCAGCCGACCCATCAGTTCAGGCCAAGAAGCTGGTCATAGAGGCGAAGCTCCTCTACAAGTGGGGTTCAATCTTCAAGGATGTAGGTCTTCAGGAACACGCACAGGCCAAGGCCGACGAGGGGTTGAAGCGTATTGCCGATGTCTTTGAACTGGCGGCGCACAATGCCCTGCAGCGAGCCGTCCTTGAGGAGGCCTATGAGGCGCGGTGGAACCTTCTTCTTGTGAAGGACGATTTGCGTAATGCCATTGCGACATGCAACGGTCTTGTTCGCCGCTTCCCCGATACGGTCCTGGCCGATCGCGCCTTCATGCAGATTGCGAATGCTCGTCTCCAGGAGAAGACGGCCGAGTCGTTGCGTTCGGCTCTTCAGGTACTCGGTGCGATTATCAACCTGCCGAATTCGGCTCTCAAGGCTGAAGCCCAGTTCAGAATTGGTGAAGTCCTTGAGGAGCAGGCCCGCATGGGACAGGAGGACGGAAAGAAACCCGATTTCGCGCCGGCCATTCTTGCATTCAAGCGTTGTGCCGAGACTTATCCGTCAAGCTCGTTTGCCGGTGAATCGTACAAGCGAATGGTCGACTACAATGTGTCGATTCGGAACTATTCGACGGCCGTTGAGATTCTTGAGCAGGTCTTCCAGGACTATCCAGATGCGCCCTGGCTGGATGAAATGCTGCTCAAGTGGGGCATCGTCAAGAACCGCATGGGCGATCGGGAGGGGGCGAAGGAGAAGTTCCGTCAGCTCATTGAAGAGTATCCGGGCGGAAAGTCCGCAAAGACGGCCGCCGGTTTTCTGAAGCGTTTGGGAGACTGACAGACCATGACGGAGTCACCAGTCAGGGAATTTCTCAATCCCCATTCCCCGCTTGTTCGGGAAGTCGTCTCGTGGTTGTGCGGCGGCGCGGGTTATCGGGGCCGTGTTGAACGGGTTGATGGTGCAAGGTCGTTGGCGCACCTGATGGTTGTCGTGCCGACGGCGCAATCCGGACGAAACCTTCGTCTCGCGTTGGCACGGGAGGCTGAGCGGCGGGGGTGGGGCGGCGTATTGCCACCAAAAGTCGTCCTTCCGATGCAATTGGTCCGACCGGCGGACGAGTCACTTCCGGAGGCTGGTGAAGCAGATGTTGCCGCAGCCTTTCTCAAGTTCCTGGACAGGCGACCGATTCGCCGCGTCGTCAAGAAGGAGCAGGGAAGCCGACTTGAGTTGGAGGAGTGGACGCATCTGATACAGCCGAACTTTCTGATGAAAATGGAGGCGCGGCTTTCGTTGTTGGATCAGCTGCAGGACATTTGGCGGGTGCTCGCAGGGGGCGGCTTGCTGATGTCGGATGTCCTGCAGTGTGAGCGGGCGGTGCAGGTCTTGGATGCGGCCCAGGGCGACGAGAAAGCCCGCTGGGAGGAACTCGCGGCACTCGAAATGGCGTTCTTCGACTTCCTGCATGAGCAGGGCTTGCGTCATCCGTCTGAGAATGTGCGATTGGCGAAAAATTCGCCGCGCTCCTTTCCCGATGACATTCGGGAAGTTATCCTTCCCGCCCTGGCGGATCCGATTGGCGTTTTGAAGGATGTGCTGAAGGGGCAGGGTGAGAATGTTCGTACGACCGTGCTGATTCATGCGGATGCATCGGAGTCCGGACGCTTTGACGAATATGGCCGCCCTCTTGTCGACCAGTGGACTGGCGCGGCGCGCCCCGTTCTTGACCGGTTGGTGAATGAGGACATCGTCCTCGCATCCAATACCACTGACTTGGCGCGGCGCGTGACGGTGGATTTTCCCTCTGCCGGTAGCGGCTTCGCGCCGCCGTCGCTCGCCCTGGTGGACGAGGAGACGTTCCCCGAGGTTTCGGCGGCATTTCTCAATGCGGGCTATGTCGTCCATAACCCCGGTAGTCACAAGTTGTCAGCCTCTTCGCTTGGGTATCTCATTCAGAATCTGTCAGACTTGTATCGCCTTGGTGTGGACGGTGTCCCCTGGAAGCCGTTTGTCGCCGTTCTTCGCTCGGATGATTTCCAGAAGGCGATTCGGTCTGATATTCCGTACAGCCGGGCGGATGTCCTGAAGGGCATTGATTTCGTGCAGAACCGGTTTCTTCCGCAGGTCATGCCGTCTGACGGCAAGTTCCCCGAGGTGCGGATTGATTCACACGATGAGGTGGCCTACGCGGCGTTTTGGGCGGCGGCGAACCTTCTCCTGTCGTGGTTGGAGGAGGCGCGGCGTACGGGCGGGTGGACGTCGTATGTGCGTGCGCTTCTTCGGAAGGTCTTCTCGCAGCGGATGCTGTCGGGCGGGGAAGGAGATGTCGAGCTTCGTGCGGCGGCGGACTGTGTTCGGGAGATGTTGGCCGAGTTGGAAAGCGCGTTCATTACCTCGCTTGAACTCTCGGATGAGGCCTTCGCGGCCATCGTGAGGCGTTCGTTCAGGCGTGCCGCCTATGCGTTGGAGCCAGACGCCCCGGATGCCATTAAGACCGAAGGCTGGCTGGAGCTCTCCTGGAGTGATTGCGAGAAGTTTGCGTTGGTCGGCTTTCATGAGGGGGCTGTGCCTGATTCCGTGATGGGCCATATCTTCATTCCCGACCACCTTCGCCAGGCTCTTGGCCTCGTCTCGAACGAACAGCGGTTGGCGCGTGATACGTGGTTTCTGACGGAACTCCTGACCTCGCACGAGTTGCACGCCGTTCGGGCCTATGTTGCACGGACGAACAACCAGGGGGACATTTGTCGTCCGAGTCGATTGCTTTACTTGTGCGACTCGCAGGATCTTGCGAATCGGGCGGCCTATCTTTTCGGTGATTGTGCAACGGACGTCACGCGGTTTCCCCGTCAGGTCGTTGCCGATTGGCGCTTGCGATTGCCGGATGAAATCGATTTTCCGAGTCGAGACGAGCGGACTCCCGAGGGTCGTCTTTCGGCCAGTTACATTGACCAGTACATTCGCTGTCCGTTTACTTATCTCCTGCAGTTCGCCCTTGGGATGAAGACGGTGGAGGAGAAGTCCGAACTCGGCTACGATGACTTTGGTAAGTTGGTTCACCTGGTGCTTGAGGAGTATGCGAAGGGGCAGATTGCACGCGGCGATTGCCAGTTGACGGAAGTCGGGGCGATTCGCAAGGAACTTGAGAACATCGCCTTGAGCGTCTGCTCGGCCTACGGTGCGCACCCGACGGTCAATATGTCCCTTCAGCTACGGGCCGTCATGGGACGGATTCAGCTCTTTGCAGATATTCAGGCCCTTTGGGCAAAGGAAGGCTGGCGCATTGTGGAGCGTCCCGAGTATCCTTTTCTCGTTCAGCCGTTTGCGGCCGAGGGGGAATCCGCCTGGATTCGCGGCAGTGTGGATCGAATCGACTATCATCCGGATCACGGTTATCGTCTGATTGACTACAAGTGCTGGGACAAGAAGAAAGACGTGACCAGCAAACACATTGCCGCCGGCGGTGTGCGGCATCAGGCGTTTGCCGCGAAACAGCATCTGCCACTGCTGGAGGATGGTCGCCGTCTCCTGACGGTTCAGCTGCCGCTTTATGCGCGGTGTCTTGAATGTGCGGCTCCGAAGTTCCGTGGTCACATTGTCGACTTGTGCTATCTTGTTCTCGGGGAAGATGCGGAGAATGTTGGTGTGTACGGCAGTGGCTTTGACCAGGGGCCGTTCAATTGCTTCAAGAGCGAAAGATCGCGGCTCATTCTGACGGAGCTTGCGCCAATTGCGCTTCAGACGGCCCGTACGGCCATCCGCCACATTCGCGGCAATTTGTTTTGGCCGCCGGGTCCGGGGGAGCGTTGGAGATTCGGCTTTGAGAGTATCTTGGTGGATTCGCCGGAAAAGGATATGGGGGATGGAGTTGCGGAAAAGCCCGCCTGGCTTGCGCGGCAGCTTGAGCGACTGGAGGCATGCAAATGATTGAGGGCAATCTTCTGATTCGGGCTTCGGCAGGGACGGGCAAGACCTTCTCGCTGGCGACACGCTTCATCCGTCTGATGTTGTTTGACGGGGTGGAACCCGAACGGATTGTGGCGTTGACATTCTCGCGTGCGGCGGCCCAGGAAATCTACGAGGCACTCCTGAAGCGCCTGTGGAAGGCGGCGGCAAGTGCCGAGGGCGTGGCGACGGAACGACGGAATCTCCTGAAGAATTTCTCGGAGGACAAGAAAAGGGCGATTGACGCACTGAAGATAGCCTGGACGCCGGCGACATTCGCCGACCTGCTGCGGAAGGTTGTCAACGCGCAGCACACGGGGTCGATTGCGACGCTGGATAGCTTCATCTTGCGCCTCGTGGGGAATTTTCCGCTGGAGTTCGGCTTTCAGAATGCGGTCGAGGTTCTGGATACGAAGGGGGAGATGGATGCTCTCGATCGGGCAAAGCGGGCGGTTCTTGAGCGGACGACGGATGCAGGTGAATTCACGAATGCCTTTTATGCGGTTCGGCGCGGCACATTTTCGCGAATGTGCACCAAAGTCCTGGATACCTTGATGGAGGAGGGCGGCTGGCGAAAGTTCATCCTGGAGCACCCCGAATGCCGGGCTTGGACAAAAGAGTCGATGTGCAAGGCACTGGGCATTTCGCTTAATCCTGTCCGGCCAGACTTGTCGGCGCTTCCGATCGGCAGGAGATTCGATCCAGTAGAAAAGTTGGTGAAATGTGTGGCGCAGTATGATGGAAGCGAGACCTTCCTCCCTTCGAGTAAAGCCGATGGTTTCCGTCTTTTGCTGAACGAGTTTGCCCGCAATCCGAACGCGACATCCGTCAGTTGGACGACGAAAGGTGGTCAGGTTCGCGAGTTTCCGTATGGCGAGGAGGGCGCACGACTCATCCGTGAAGGCATCCGCTACTTGATGGATGTCTATCTCATGCGAAAACTTGAGGTCGTGGGGGCTACGATTCGGCTCTTTTCGCTGATTGACGGCGAATACGATGCCGCGACGCGGCGGATGGGGAAGCTGACGTTCAGGGATTTTACAGACGCGGCGAAGGGCGGCGGTGCAGGCGAGGCGGGCTTGGAGTTGGAAAACTTGCAGTTTCGATTTGATTCGCGCCTTGACCATTGGGCATTGGATGAGTTTCAGGATACCAGCGAAGTCCAGTGGTCGTGCCTGCGGCCGCTGGTTGAATCCGCTGCCGATGGGGAGGGCGGTCGCTCCGTCATCGCCGTCGGCGATTTGAAGCAGTCCATTTATATGTGGCGCGGCGGAGACGACAAGCCGTTTGAGGAAATGATGGGATGGGACTGGTTCACCGAAGCGGGCCACGGAAGAATAGAAGACAGCAAGATTTCCTATCGGTACGGAAAGCGCATTGCCGATTTCATCAACCTGGTCTTTGGCGCGGCGAATCTAAAAGGCGGGCGGATGATTCCACCGGCTCGATCGGCTGCGGTTGACCGTTGGCTTCGCCCGGACTGCTGGCTTGAACATCAGCCGGACTGCGGTGCGGACGGTCATCCCAAGGCCGCGGATTATGTGAAGGTTGTTGCCGTCAAACCGAAGGAGGTCGACGACTCGGAGGAGAAGTCGACTAATGCCGCGCGGGATGCCATGGTAGAGGCTCTCTATCGGGAACTGAAACCCGTTTGGAAGGCCCATATTGAAGCCGAAAGCACGGAATCGGTCGGCATACTTGTCCGAAACAATCGGGATGGTGCGTTTGTGGCGGATTATCTGCGTCGGCAGGGTCTCCCGGTCGTCTGGGAGGGACTGAACGCCGTGGCGGATATGCCCGTTGTTCAGGCGGTCATCAACCTGCTTCGGCTTTCCGAGCACCCGGGCGACACCTTCGCCTGGACGCTCGTCAGCCGGCTTTTGCCAGTTTGCGACATTCTCTTCCCCGGTATAGCTTCCGCCGCGGTTGTCTCCTCCAAGGTGGCCGAGATGCTGTCCCATCAGGGACTTGCGCGAACCCTACGCGATTTTTGCAATCGTCTGTGCGAGGGGCATGGGCTCGATGGGCTTTCATGCGAACGTCTGCACATGCTTGTCCGTCAGGGAGTTGATTACGAGCGGCAGAAAATCGCCGATGGGGGAATGGATGGTTTTGTCCGCTTTCTCAACGCGAGCAAGAACCGTGAGAATGCCGTCTCGTCGACTGTTATCCGTATCCTGACCGTCCATCGTTCGAAGGGCCTGACGCTGGATCGTGTCTTCGTTCCGCTCTTTGAGAGTTCAAAGACGTCCATCAGTGAGCCTTCGCAGATGTCCGTTCTCTTCGGGAAGGGGCATGAATGGGTCTTGCCGCACCTCGCGGCAGATGTCCTGAATCTGCATCCGGAACTCGCGGCAGTTTATGCGGAGCAGTGCGATGCGCGGCTTTTGGAGAACTTGCGCCTGTATTACGTCGCCCTGACGCGGGCGAGAAAGGCCATGTATGTCTTCTGTTCCACCGAGGAACATACGGGGCTTCACTTCGGCGATATCATCGTTGATGCGGTTGCGGGCAAGGGCGTTGCCGCAGGATTGGAGAATGGTGTCCTTTTTGAGGATGGTACAATCCCGCCGTTTGTGCGCGAGGAATCGGAGCAAAGGGAACAAC
This sequence comes from Verrucomicrobiota bacterium, assembly GCA_050874585.1. GTDB lineage: Bacteria > Verrucomicrobiota > Kiritimatiellia > RFP12 > UBA1067 > UBA1067. The sequence continues at coordinate 17,584 of JBNMKZ010000018.1, forward strand.
ATCACTGGACATTCAGTGCGCCCAAAGAGCGACTTGAGCGCGTGTCGCCATCCCGAATTTCGCATGGCGGATGGGATTCCGCCGCGCAAAGGCCATCCGCCGCGACTCTGTTTGAGCCTGATTATGGCTCGGCGGCTCGGCATGGCGTGGTCGCCCACTCGCGATACCAGAAAATACTGTGGGCGGAGGGGACTGACCTTGCGGCCCTGCCGAAGGCTTTTCAGGAGGCATTCGTGCGTCCTTCGGGCGATGCCGTCGTCTGGCGCGAGCGGAGTTATGAAATTTTCAGAGACCGCCGCTGGGAGACGGGGCAGTTCGACCGTGTTGTCTTTTCGGGTCCATCCGAGATGCGTGCGGCGGTCATTTACGATTTCAAGACCAATGCCAAGGCTACGGGCGAAACGGATGGTGCATTTGCGGAGCGGATGCGAACGCTGTACGCCGCGCAAATGGCTTCTTATCGCTGGGCCTTGAGCCGTCTGACGGGTATCCCACGTGAGCGAATAGCGACCAAGTTGTTGCTTGAAGCTACGGGTGCGGTCGTCCCTGTGGCGGATTGAAACCATCCGCGAGAGTGGGGTAAGGGCGATAAAAGGACGGGAATTGCGTCCTCGGGCTCCCGAAAACTGCCACGCACCGACCGTTTTTGCCTGTCAGTTCCCGGTCCAATGGGGAGGGCCGATTCGGTTCGTGGGCATTGTCGTACCTTCGGATGCTGATCAGAATTTCTTGTCGTGCGCAGGAGAAATGTGCCGCGTACGCATCGCGGCAATTTCCCGTGCCCATCGGACGGAAACTTACTCTTGAGTAACTTTAGACTTACTCATGAGTAAGTTTTGATTTACTCATGAGTAAGTCTGTCGCCGATGGGCACGGGAGGCGCGGCACTTGCCCATGCCGCGTTGGGGGCGTCTCCGTCGGCATCCGCCGCGAAGCCGTTTGTTTGCCGAAATCTTGCGTTCGGCGTATGAATCGTTCGCTTATGGGCGGACGGGCGGACGCGGCAAGGCAATCTGCTGAAAGGGCACCAGTGGTGGGGCTAATCTTCTTCTTGGGCACGGCTCTTTACATTTCTGCTGACCCATTAGACTTTACAATTTCCAAAGCGGCCTCGTCATCCATTGAAGTCTCAAATATGGTAGAATACATCTATCCATGAGTGGGGCAGTCCAGAGTGTGGTGACGGTGGCGGGGCGCGCGGGCGTCGCGGCGCTTGCGCTCGCGCTCGTCCTGCACGGCTCGACGAAGCGCCCGCCCGTTCACAAGGTTGCCGCGTCCGCCCCGGCTTCGGCGCGGGAACTGACGGACGACGACTTTGCGCGGGGGTTCGTGGTGTGCCGCGTCGGTATGGGAGAGGCGCACGATTTCTCGCCGCCGCCCAATGCGGTCGCCGTCGCCGACTGGCGGGCTTTCGGCGCGGCGGAGGACTGGGTCTACCTCGACCTTGCGTCCCGGGGCTGGTCGTATCGCGTGGGGGCGAACCGCGCCACGCGCCTGCGCGTCCACTCCTCCGGCAGGGTCGAGCCGCTCGTCTCCGGCGGTGGTGCTGCGCTTGTGCCCGTTTGTGCCACCCTTGGGATTGTGCCGGAGGCGAACTGGGGACGGCTTCCGGAGTCCGCCCGCCCGAGTGGGGTCTGGTATGCACTTACGCCCTCGAACACGCTCCAGCTGACCTGGCGGAACGCGCTTGTCGAGCGGCGGGCCGATGCGCCCGCGACGTTCCAGTGCGAACTGTGGCCGGACGGTCGCGCCGACTTCCGCTACGACCTCTCGCGCATTCCGGCGGGGGCTGCGGACGGCCTCCGCGCCAGCGTGTCACTCGGGGGAGGATCGTGGTCGGCGGTCGTGCCGCGTGACGGTGCGCTCTCGCTCCGTCCGATCGACCCTGCGGATTGCGACAATCCCGATCGTGACGGCGACGGTCTCCCGGCGGTGGACGAGGTGCTCGCGTATGGAACCGACCCTGGGTGCGCCGACACGGATGCGGACGGGCTCCGGGACCCCGACGAACTTGCCGCAGGAACCGATCCGCGTACGCCCGACACGGACGGGGACGGGCTCTTGGACGGCGAGGAGGTTGCGCTCGGGACGGATCCGCTTGCCGCCGATGGCGACGGCGACGGGCTTTCGGACTTTGACGAGGTGTGCGTCCATGGCACCGACCCCCGGCTGGCGGACACGGACGGGGACGGGCTGCCGGATGCCGAGGAGATTGCCCGGGGGACGAGCCCTCTTGCCGCCGACACGGACGGGGACGGACTCGACGATGCCCGGGAGTTCCCCGTCGGGACGGATCCGCTTGTGGCTGACACGGATGGCGACGGGGCACCCGATGGCTGGGAACTTGAGAACGGGTCGGATCCGCTCGTCATGGACACGGACGGGGACGGGCTTTCGGACGGGCTTGAGCGGGCGGTTGGGTCGTCGCCAATCCTCATTGACACGGACGGCGACGGACTCGGGGACTTCGAGGAGTTCTCGTCCACCGGGACTTCACCTGCGCGGGCGGACACGGACGGGGACGGGCTTTCCGATTCCGACGAGTTTGTCCTCGGGACGGATCCGCTTGTCGTGGACACGGATGGGGATGGGCTTTCGGACGGGGACGAGTGCGCGGCGGGTACGGATCCCCTCCGTTCCGACACGGACAGCGACGGGCTTTTGGATGGAGCGGAGGTTGCGGCGGGAGCGAGCCCGCTTGCCGCCGACACGGACGGGGACGGACTCCCCGACGTCTGGGAGGCGCGGTTCGGACTTCGTCCGGATGCTGCCTGGGATGCCGCGCTGGATACGGACGGCGATGGACTCTCAAACCGCCGCGAATATGAGATTGGGACGTCGCCAATCCTTGCTGATACGGATGGGGATGGCCTGAGTGACGGCGACGAGTGCGGGCGCGGCACTTCCCCCCTCCGTGCGGATACGGACGGGGATGGGCTGGACGACGGCAGGGAGGTCTGGTTCGGAATGTCGCCTGTCCGCACCGATGCCGACGGGGACGGCCTGCCCGACGGGTGGGAGGTCCTCCACCGCCTGAATCCCCTGGACGCGACGGGGGCGGACGGCGCATCTGGCGATCTGGACGGGGACGGGCTCTCGAATGGCGTGGAGTACGCGCTTGGGACGGATCCGCGCCGCGCCGACACGGACGGGGACGGGGTGGATGACGGAGAGGAGGCGGGGTGCTTCCGCGTCCGCTACGGCGAGGCAGAGTCCTGGGCCTCGGTTGCGGACGGCTGGGAGCCGGTTCCCGTCGAGACGGACGAGGGTTGGCCCGCCTGCCTGTTTCTCCTTGAGGACATTCTGTACATCGGGAAGGCGTACGCGTACGACGTCATCTGTCAGTGGAATGGGCTGATTCTCGTGAATGCCGCTGGGCACGATCTGTCGACGGGATTGGTGGAGTCGCGCCCGTCGGATCTCTCAGGCCCCCTCGTCTCGACCGCCGCGCTGGCGATCGCGCCCTGCTGGACGACGGGGGAGACGAACGCCGCCGCGCCGTCCGTCTCCGTCTTCCGCCGGCAGTCGGGTTCGGATGTCCGCTATGCCATCCGTTACGAAGGCCTCGCGGCGGGCGGCACGAACGCCGTCTCGTTCCAGGCCACGCTCACCTTCGTGGACGGCGTGTACCGGGGAACGGAAATGAGTTACGGTCCGGATGCGCCCGGCGTTCTGCACGGCGGGCCGGGGGAGGTCATGAGCGTCGGACTCCAGGACGCCGTCGCGGGTCGCCGGTGGTCGGCCGCGTACGGGCGGATGGTCCAGCTGTCGGGGATTCGCACGTTCGAGTTCCTTGCGGGGACGGGAACCGATCCGACGGTCGACGGGTCCGCCGTCGACACGGACGGCGACGGACTGCCCGACGAGCTGGAGCGTGCGCTCGGGACGTCGCCAGGACTTGCGGACACGGACGGGGACGGGATGGGTGACGGCTGGGAGCGTGACCGCGGCTTCGACCCGACGGCGGCGAATGGCGAGGACGGCGACCCGTCGAATGATGCGGATGCCGATCCCGACGGGGACGGATTGACGAACGCCGAGGAGTCCGCCTGGGGAACGGATCCGACCGCCGCCGACACGGATGGGGACGGCGTTTCGGATGGCGAAGAGGTCGGGTGGGCGAGCGACCCCGCCGATGCGTCGGATGGCGGGCGGCCTGCGAGCCGTGTCCCCGTCGTCTTCCACTTCGGAGACCCGAGCGGCAGCGACTCGGAGAAGTACCGTCTCGTCGTTCGTCCGACGCGCGGGCCGGAAGAGAAGTCGCCGGATGAGGGCAGTGCGCGTTCGTTCGTCTGGGAGAACGCGCAGTTCGGCGAGTGCGACACGCGTACGGCGGCGCTTCGGCGCGGCTGGACCTACGAGGTCAGGCTGTTCCACGTCGGGACGCGCCTTGAGTATGGTCCCGACTACGACTACCACCTCACCTGTACCCCGCCGCCGTGTGTCGGCGTCGTCACGAACGACCCGCAGCGTCTCTTCGGCGAGAGCGGAAACGGGGGGGGGACGTTCGAGGCGGACGGCCGGGCGGCGGAGATCGTCGTCCTTGACGGGGCGCTCGTCGGCGACTACGACCGCCGGGACGGCTTCACGGACGGGGACCTTGCGGACGCGTATCGGGGCCGATCCGTCCGTCACTGGGTCAACGACGACGATGACGTGGGCGACGTGAGCGCGGGCGAAGATGACGTCCCCGGATGCCGCGAGCCGTACCTCATCGAGTCGGCGGGCGGGCTGGTTGGAATCGGCGGGCGTGTGCCCGACTACTACAACTCCCGAGTGGACGGACGCGGCGACGTCCTCGACTTCACGCCGGTGTGGATTGGCATGGGCCGCGCACTCAGGCAGATTGCATCGTCACTCGGGGGCATGAGGCCGAGCGATCTGGCGCTGACGCTCTCCCAGCCGGAGGGGGCCGTCAACATCGTCTGGACATCTCTCGCGACAAACGACGTCGGACGCTTCCAGACGGAGGACGTCGCGGGGTGTGGCGGGAATCTCGACGAACGGCTTGCGGAGGCGGAGACCGTCCGTCTGACGGACCGGGAGGTGCGACTGCCGGACGCGTTCGTGGAGCGGATGGTCGAGAACCCCGCCTGTGGCATTGTCCTCATGGAGGGAAGGGGACTTGAGGGGGTCGATTACCGGCGGGTGAAGAACCTCGTCCTGCGGTGCTACCGGCGGCCCTTCACCCCCGGGGACGGGAACCATCTCCTTGAGCTGCGGCTCCCCGTCGTGACGTCGCCCGTCGAGGAGATGTTCCGGTGGATTGACTACCGCCGGCTTTTCGGGGTCTCGGACGGGCTGCCGACGCGGCTTGGGAGCCCCTGGAACAGGCCGGACGGGACGTGCGGCGACACGCACTACGTCTTCGTCCACGGCTACAATGTGGGCGTGCAGTCGGCGCGGGGGTGGGCGGCGGAGATGTTCAAGCGGCTCGTGCAGTCCGGATCGCGGGCGATGTTCACGGCCGTGGACTGGTATGGGAACGACTCGCAGGTCACTTGGCCGCTCCCGTTCATTGGCGGCGAGTCGCCGGACTACTACGTGAACGTCGAGCACGCCTTCGGGACGGCGGCGGCGCTTGCGCGGGACTGCGCATCCCTCCCGGGGCGGAAGGTCGTCCTTGCGCACTCGCTCGGCAACGTCCTCGCCTCGTCCGCCGCGAAGGACTTCGGTCTCGGCTACGGGCGGTACTACATGCTCAACGCCGCCGTGCCGGTGGAGGCGTACGATGACGAGACGCAGGCGGGAGCGATGGTCGACGCGGACTGGCGGGGCCTGACGAATCGGGTGTACGCGGCGAACTGGTGGCGGATCTTCGGTCCGGCGGACGGGCGGCGGACGCTGACCTGGCGGGGGCGCTTCGCCGGCATCGCGAACGCGGTCAACTGCTACTCGCCGACCGAGGACACGCTGGGCAACGTCAGCAGCAACCACGGGGTCGTCGCCCGGCTGTGGCGCGGGAACTTCTGGGCGGCGCAGGAGCTCAACAAGGGGACGCGGAAGCTGGAGAGCCTCCCCGGCGACTGGGGGAACGTCGAGGGCGGATGGGGGTTCAGCCCGGATCTCGGGGCACTGGATGTCGTCATGGGGCACCCGACCGAACGCCTGGTTGAGCGCATCGCAGGGATGTCAAACGAAGATCTCATCCGCCACCCGATCTTCCGTCCGTTCGACGAGGCGTGGCTGCGGGATCCCAGGGCGACAGGCGACCTCGCGTCCATCCGCGACCGCATCCTGGCGGACGGCATCCCCGCGACGAGCTACGCGGCGGGGGCGAACCCGATTGGGCATGGCGGGGTGAGTGACAACATCAACTACATGGAGTTCCTTAAGAATGGTACGCCAGACGGCAAGGGGCGCTGGCGGCATTCGGACATCAAGGCCTATGCCTATTATTATGTGTGGAAGTTCTTCCACGAAATCATTAAGAGAGAGGAAGGTAAGTCTGATGAGTAAACTAAGAGGAATGTCAATTGCACTGGTCGGCATCTGGTCGGCATGCGCGTCGGCATCGACGGCGACCTACGGAGTCCGGGTCGTTGATGCGGACACGGGTTTTCCTGTGGAGGGGGCTGATGTCTACGGGGGGTTTGTTATGCTCTCCCGTGGATGGAGCAATACGCCACTCGCCAATGTCGATCGCGTACGGACGGATGCGGACGGATTCTGCCGCGTCAGCGGCGAGACGGATGCGGGAGAATCGTACTTTGGCGCTGGGAAAAGGGGAATTTATTACGATTCCAAGAACGGAGATGTCTTCTTCAGTGGACGGTCAATCCTCAAGTTCGGGCGGTGGCTGCCCGACGACCTGACGGTGACCGTGCGGATTGACCGCGTCGTGCGACCGATTCCGCTTTTCGCGAAGCGCGTGGGGGGGGTCGTCTATACGGAGCCGCTCAAGCCACGGGAGCCGTGGTATCTGTCTCCTTACCTGTACAAGGATGTCGTGACGACGAACCGGGTCGCTTTCTCCTATGACCTGGCGAAGGGCGACTGGTTGCCGCCCTACGGGGAGGGCGAGGTCGCGGACCTGACCGCGACCTGCTGGAAGGAGATCACGGGCTACAAGACCTATGAGGTTCCCGCAGGCTTCAAGACCGTGACGAACTATCTCTCCCATGCCGAGATCACGTTCAACGGCCCGGACAACGGCGTATGCGAGGTGAAGCCACACGAGTTGGCGGGCATCCTGATCCGGGAGGCGCCGGACGAGGGCTATTCCGCGGGCCTGAGCCGCTGGTACGAGCGGCAGGGCGAGAACAACTCGGACAAAGGTCGGCACTACTGCTTCCGCATCCGGACGCGGCGGGATGCGGAAGGGCGGATCGTGAACGCCCTCTACGGCAAGGTCTACGGCGACTTTCGCGTGAATGAATTGAGAGGAATTTCCTTCACCTACTACCTGAACCCGACCCCGAACGACCGCAACCTTGAGTTCGACCGTAAGACGAACTTCAACCCCACCGACGGGCGGGAGCCAAAGGACATTGCACCGTGAGAACCGCCTATGACGGATGTGTGGAAGTTCTTTCACGAAATCATCAAGAGAGAGGAAGGTAAGTCAGATGAGTAAACCAAGAGGAATCGTAATCGCGGCTCTTGTTGCCTGGTCGGCTTTGTCCGTTGGGGCGCGAACGGTGGAGGTCGCGGCACTGCCCGTGTCGGAGGCCCTGGATACGGAAGTGTCGACCAATGTCACGCTTCGAATGGGGAGTGCGTTCGGCGGATGGATTCTCCAGTTCGCACTGTCGCTTGAGGCCTCGCCCTCGAATGCGCTCCAGATCGCCTTTGGACATGACGCGGACGGGGACGGAATCCTGTCGCTTGGGGAGACGGCATCCGTCCTTGGGTGGCGTTCGGGGCGGTGCTTCGTCGAGGACGTGCGCGGCGGTCGTCGTCTGGTGGAATGTGTCCCCACCGTTGGGGCGGCGGTTCGTTGTCTGGATGTCCGCATCGTGACGAATGGCGGAGACCGTATTCGGGAGGCCAGGTTCGAGTGTGACGGTCAGCCCGTGTTCGGGGAATTGGGTGATGCGTCCTTCCTGTTCAACCGGGAGTGGGATCTCCTGCGCGTGACGCGTCGCGGGGTCGGCGCACCGGCCGATTGGTTCTCCTGTTCCGTGTGTGGCAGGGCCCTTGTCCTGCGTATTCGTTAGGAACGCGGCGGATTGGACCGGGAAACTCATGGCGAGGCCACCGGGCGGACGCTTCGCGCAAGCCCTCGCGCAGGCGGTTTTTGGTATAATACAGGGCAAAAGAGGAAAAGAATGATGACACGAGAAGAACTTGCTGGAATGATTGACCACACCTTCCTGAAGGCGGCGGGGGATGCGGATGCCGTTCGTCGGCTCTGTCGCGAGGCGAAGCGGTATCACTTCGCTTGCGCGATGGTGAATCCCGTGCAGGTTGCTCTCGCGGCGAGTCTTCTGAAGGGGAGCGATGTTCGCGTGGGCACGGTCATCGGTTTTCCCCTCGGGCAGAATGTGCCGGAAGTCAAGAACTACGAGGCAGCCGTTGCCGTTGACGAGGGTGCGCTTGATCTTGATTTTGTGTTGGACATCCGCAAACTGAAGGTCGCGATGACCGACGAGCGCGTGCGCGAGGGCCTTGAACTTGAGTTGACGAACAGCAACGCCTATTGCAAGGAGGCTGGGTTCGGGGTCGTGACCAAGCTGATTATCGAGTGCTGCTACCTGACGGATGAGGAGAAAGTCCTGGCCTGCAAACTTGCCAAGTCCGCCGGGTTCGACTATGTGAAGACATCCACGGGCTTCGGTACGGGCGGCGCGACGGTGCATGATGTCAAGCTGATGCGCAAGACCGTCGGACGGCGCATGGGCGTGAAGGCGGCGGGCGGAATCCGTACGCTCGCGGATGCGCTCGCCCTCATTGAGGCGGGGGCGACGCGTCTTGGATGCAGTGCGGGCGTGGACATCCTGAAGGAACTTGAATGATCGCGGCTTTTCTACTCGTCATTCTCTTTCTGCTTTCGGCTTTCTTTTCAAGTTCGGAGACGGTCCTGTTTTCCCTGACTGGTGCGCAACGGGCACGGATTCGCGCCCGGAGTGCGCGGGCGGATGCGCGCATCGGCAAGTGCCTGGACGACAAGGCGGTTCTCTTCTCCACGCTGCTGGTCGGCAACACCTTTGTCAACTTTGCGATTTCGACAATCGGCTATCGCCTTTTCAGGGCCTACATACCATGCGGTGCGTGGTTGGCCGTTCCTGTGATGACGGTTCTCCTGCTTGTCTTCGGCGAGGTGACGCCCAAGCGGCTGGCTTTGCGTTCTGCGGAGCGGTTCGCCCCGTCGTGTGCCGTCCTGCTCCTTTTTTGGCGCGGTATCCTGTCGCCCTTCAACCATGTGCTCCGCTTTACCTCGCGGGCGTTTGCACCGGCACTGGAGCGCGAGCGGCGGGCCTTGTCGGACGACGAGTTCGTCTCAGTCCTTGAGTCGGCGGCGGAGCGCGGCGATGTTTCGGCCGCTGATGCCGAGATGGTCGAGGGTGTCCTCCGTCTGTCCGAGCTGTGCGCCAATGACGAGATGACGCCGCGTGTGGATATTGAGGGGTATGACATCGACTATGATGAGGCGACGCGCCGGCAGACGCTCGCCACGGCGCGGCATCGCTACCTGCCGGTTTATCGCCGCACGCCGGATGCCATTGAGGGTGTCATCGACCGGGAGACGGGAAAGACCGAGGATGCGCTCTTCGTCCCCGAGACGGTGACGCTGGACGACCTTTTGCTGACATTTGCGAAAAGCGGCAAGCCGCTGGCCGTCGTCCTTGATGAATACGGTGGTACGGCGGGCATCATTTCGCCAAATGATGTGCTGGAACTGATTGTCGGGCCGGGTGTCTTCGAGAACCCCAACCAGGAGCCGGCCATCGTTCGGAAGGGGGAGAATGTCTGGGAGATTGACGCGCGCGCGAGTCTGGATGAGATCAATCGTGAACTCGACGTTGAACTGGAGGCCGAGGATGCCGATCGGCTCTCCGGCTGGGTGCAGTTCCATGCCGAGCGCATTCCGCACATTGGGCAGGAGATTGTGGCGGACGGATGCCGTGCGACCGTGCTCAAGCGGCGCCACCGCCGCGTCACCTTGGTTCGGCTGGAAGTCCTGAAGCACCCCGATGCCGCCACCGACGAGGCGATTATCCATGAGACGGATGAGGCGGTTGAACGGACGGAGGAGGACGACGAATGAGTATTTTCATCCTGCTCGTCATCATCCTTGCCTCGCTTGCGGCGGCGGCATTTTGTGCCGGGGCCGAGACGGGCTTCCTTTCCGTCGGACGCGGTCGCATCCTCCACTTGGCGCGGGAGGGCGGGCGCAAGGCCCAGATTGTTCAAAAGGCCCTTTCGGATATGTCGGGGACGACGACGACCCTGCTGATTGGCAACAATTTGGCGAACGTTACCTATTCCTCGGCCTCGGCTGCCTTGATCCTTGAACTGTGCTCGGGTTCGGTTGCACGGTCGATTGGCAGCTTTCTTGCCGCGTTCATCGTGCTCTATGTCTCGGAATTCATGCCGAAACTCCTGTGCGCGGCGCGTCCCCTCCGGCGGACGCTGGCCCTCGCTGATATCTATCGCGTGGTTGAGTTTGTCTTGAGGCCGCTGACGCGCCTCGGGGTCGCCTTCACGAATTTCTTCATGCCGAGCAATGAGGTTCGGGAAAAGCTGACATCGGCCGACCTCATGCGCATTCTCAACGATCGGAAGGACGGGGTTCGTCTCTCCGATTTCGAAAGTGTCCTCATCGGGCGGATTATCGTCCTTCGGGTGAAGGGCAAGCCAATTACGCCGGAGGCCATCCTCTCGGCCCTTCGAGACTTTGACTGAGATGGGTGAGACAGAAAGGAGAACAGAAGAATGAATGGATTGTTCAAGGCTTGTTCGGTTGCCGCGCTGATGGGTGCGCTGGCGGTTCCTGCCGTTCGGGCGGTCTCGCTTGAGGAGGGGTTCCTGAATCCGCCGCACGATGCGAAGCCGCAGACCTGGTGGCACTGGATGAACGGCAATGTGACGAAGGAGGGCATTACGGCCGACCTTGAGGCCATGGCCGAGATTGGCATTGGCGGTGCTCAGATTTTCGACGCGGGCTGTGACATTCCGCCTGGCCCCGTTGCCTTCAATTCGCCTGCCTGGTTCGACGTCATCGCCCACGCGGCGAAACAGGCGCGGCGGTTGGGCATCGAACTGGCCCTGCCGAACTGCAGCGGGTGGTCGAGTTCGGGCGGACCTTGGAATCCGCCTGAGAATGGCATGAAGTTCCTGGAAATGACCGAGACGCGGGTCTCAGGTCCCTCAACTTTTCACGGCAAACTCGCCCAGCCGCGCAACCCAATCGGGTTCTATGAGGACATTGCCGTCATCGCCTATCCTGTTCCGCCGGCCTCCCAGTGGCGGATGGCGGATGCGGGAGCGCAGGTCAAAAACACCGAGAAGGGGGTCGTCATCACGTTTCCCAAGGCCGTTGAGGTCAGCGGCTATTCCTTCCGGCTCGCCTATCCCTATTGCTGGTCGGGTTCGGGGATTATGTCGGTTGAGATTTCGGATGACGGCCAGGAGTTTCACCCGTTCCTTTCCCGTGAGGTCCTGCTGGCCACTTCGGGGAAGACCGACAACTCCATTCGGTTCATGCCTTTTGAGAAGCCTGTTACGGCGCGGGCATTTCGCATCACGCCGAGTTTCCACAAGTCCTTCAAGGTGACGATGAAGGATGTATCCGTTGAGAAGAAGATGCTGGTCGGCGATTTGCAGGCGAAGATCTTTCGCCATCGTGCTCCCGTGCAGATTGAGCGCGTGCCTACAACGGCGAACCAGGTCATCGACAAGCGGACAATCGTCGACCTGACGTCTCGGATGGCGAAGGATGGGACGCTTGAATGGAATGTGCCGGCCGGCGAGTGGACGATTCTCCGCCTTGGCTATGCGGCCAACGGACAGCGCAATCACCCCGCCTCGAAGTTTGGCGTTGGTCTTGAGGTGGACAAGCTCTCGAAAGGAGCCATGGACTATCACTTTGATGCCTACGTCGGCAAGCTCTGCGACTACCTCGGCCCGCTGGCGGGCAACGTATCGACGGGGCTGAACAACATTCTCGTCGACAGCTACGAGGTCGGTTCGCAGAACTGGACGAAGGGTTTTGAGAAGGAGTTCGCTCGTCGGCGCGGTTATTCGATGGCCCCCTACTATCCTGTTTTCACGGGAAGTGTCGTCGGGTCTGTGGATGAGACGGAGCGCTTCCTCAGTGACTTCCGCCGGACGGTCGCCGACCTGTTCGCCGAGAACTATGCGGGGGAACTCGCGGCGAAATGCCATGAGCGGGGACTGAAGCTTTCGCTCGAGCCGTATGGAAGTTGTCCCGCCGACAACCTCCAGTATGGTTCGTCCGTCGACATTCCGATGGGCGAATACTGGAGCGCGCGCGGCCCGGTGGTCTGGTCGGTTGGCAATGCCCGCTTCCCGGCTTATCTGGCCCATGTCTGGGGACGGCGGTATGCGGCGACGGAATCCTTTACAAGTGGGCCGGGCGAGGGGACGGGCCGTTGGCAGAAGACGCCCTACGGACTCAAGGCGCAGGGTGACCGTGTGTATGCGAGCGGTGTCAACCGCATCATCTACCACCGCTTCACGCACCAGCCGTGGCCCGGGAACAAGTACGTGCCGGGCATGACGATGGGCAAGTGGGGAATGCATTTCGATCGGACGCAGACCTGGTGGAAGCAGGCGAAGGACTGGATTACCTACCAGTCGCGTTGTCAGTTCCTTCTGCAGGAGGGCAAGGTCGTTTCGGAAGGGCTCTTCTATTGCGGCGAGGCGGCTCCCAACGCCGGCGGCAATACGGACGGTTCGTCCGAAAAACCCGTCACGCTGCCCTATGGCTACAACTGGGACATCTGCTCGCGTGATGCGCTTATGAAGCTCACGGTGGACGAGCGCGGGCGCATCCTCGTGCCGGGCGGCATCGCTTACGAGATGCTCATCCTGCCGAAGGACGAGACGATGAGCCTTGATGTGCTGCAGAAGATTGGCGAACTTCTCGATGCGGGTGCGAAGGTCGTGGCCGAGGTCAAGCCCATGCGCACACCGGGGCTACGCGGGTATCCGACGGCGGATGGCGAACTGCGGAAGCTGGCGGACAAGATTTGGAAGCGGAAGGGACTGTTGGCCTGTTCGGTTGACGAGGCCATCCAGCAGCTGGGCATTGAGCCGGACTTTGCCTGGGCGGGCAAGAAGGGTCGGGAACTTGGCGTTGATGACATCGCCTACATTCACCGTGACTATGCCGCCGCAGGCGAGGGATATTTCGTCGCGATGCCAAACCGCACGTCGACGAGCGTGGAGGTCAGCTTCCGTCAGACGGGGCGCGTCCCGGAACTCTGGGATGCCGAGCGCGGCACAATGGAAGACGCCCCCGTGTGGCGCGAGGAGAACGGGCGCACGTATGTGCGGCTCGACTTCCGTCCGTCTGGCTCCGTGTTCGTCATGTTCCGCCGTCCGGCGGTGGACAATCATGCGGTGGCACTTGACGTGAAGGCGCAGGCTGTGGTGGATCCGTCTGACCATACGCTGGAGATTGTCCACGCCGAGTATGGTTGGTTTGGCGCGTCGGACGGTGAACGGACGCTGAGCACAAATGTGACGGAGGCCGTCCGGGCGGCCGTGCGCGGCGATTCCGTGCGGATCTTCATTTCGAACAAGACGATGGTGGACGGCAAGGATCCCGCGCCGATGAAGAAGAAGACGGCTCGAATCACCTATCGCCTCGACGGCGTGGAGAAGACGGTTGATGTGATGGAGCACACAGAGTTTGCCCTCAGTGCCACATCTTCGTCCAACGAAATGCCAGATGTTCTGCCAGACTTTGAGATTCATGCCAGAAAGGGTGGCCGTCCTGCGATCCTCGCCTACCGTCCACTTGAGGCGACGGTCACGATGGCCTCGGGTGCGCAGCAGATGGTCCGTGCTGATGTTCCGGCGGCCACGCTCGTGTCGGGTCCCTGGGCGGTCGCTTTCCCGATGGGATGGGATGCCCCGGAACGGACGGTCTTCCCGAAGCTGATTTCCTGGACGGAAAGCCCGGTGGATGGAATCCGTTATTTCAGTGGTTCGGCTGTTTACGGCAAGCGCATCCGCCATTCGCATCCGAAACCGGGCGAGCGGTTGATTCTCGACTTGGGCACGGTGAAGGATTTTGCGGAGGTTCGCGTCAATGGAGTTGATTTCCCCGTCCTCTGGAAACCGCCGTTTCGGGTCGACATCACGGATGCCCTCCAGGATGGCGATGTCCTGGATGTGCGCGTTCGTGTCACGAACCGCTGGCCGAACCGCCTGATTGGCGATGATCGGCTCTATGAGGAGGACTGCGAATGGAAGAAGGCCGACTTCCGCGAAGCCATTGTCGAGTTGCCGCAGTGGGTGAAGGACGGACAGCGCAGTCCGACCGGGCGGCACACGTTCACGACTTGGAAGCACTGGAATAAGGACGACAACCTGTTACCGTCCGGGTTGATTGGCCCCGTTCTTTTGCGCACGGCGGTGCCGGCTAAGTAAAGGACGGACGAGGCGATAGGGCGCGGCGATTCCACGGGATTGCCGCGCCCTTTACATTTTCTGACAGGAAGTGAAAAGGTCGGACGACGGCTTTACAGTCGCTTGTCCGTGGAGAGGTCAATTGTTGTCGAAGGGCTTGTTTTCGCGCCTTGGCACGGTTCGTGCTATTCGTTTGGCGTCCTCGATTGAGTGAGGGCAAGAAAAGGAACGAAGAAACGAAATGAAACTGATTATCGCGTATATTCAGCCCGAACGGCTCAACGCCGTCAAGCAGGCCCTGTACACGCGGGAGGTGTACAAGATGTCCGTCTCCAACGCGCTTGGGTGCGGCCAGCAAAAGGGTTATGTCCATCAGTACCGTGGTGCCATTGAGGAGGTGACGCTCCTGAAGAAGATTCGTCTCGCCATTGCGGTGAACGACGAGTTCGTTCAGAAGACGGTCGATGGCATCATCGAGGGTGCCCGCACGGGTGACATCGGTGACGGCAAGATCTTCGTCCTTCCGATGGAGGAGTGCATTCGAATCCGCACGGGCGAACATGGCCCTGAGGCGATTGGGTAACGAGAGAAGAGGAAAGGTGGTCAGTCAAATGAGAAAATTGTTGTTGGCGGCGGTGCTGAGTCTCGGCGTGGGCGCGGCATTTGCGGAGGAGGCGGCTCCGACGGCGGAGTCCGTCCAGAATAACCTGAACATTGTCTGGACGCTCATCGGCGGCATCCTCGTCTTTACGATGCAGGCCGGCTTTGCGCTTGTCGAGACGGGCTTTACGCGGGCCAAGAACGCGGCGAACATCATGATGAAGAATCTGATGGACTTCGCGGTCGGCGCAATTGCCTTCTATATTTTGGGCGCGGCGCTGATGTTCGGCGTTTCGAAGGCCTGCGGCTGGTTCGGCTGGGGCGGTCTCGGTATGCCGAGCGTCTTCGCAAGCGAGGGCACATGGGACTGGACGTTCTTCTTCTTCCAGACGATGTTCGCCGCGACGGCTGCGACAATCGTCTCGGGAGCCGTTGCCGAACGAATCGAGTTCAAGAGCTACCTCATTTATTCGGCGCTTGTCTCGGCGGTTGTCTACCCCGTTTCGGGGCACTGGATGTGGGGTGGCCTCCATGGCGCGGAGTCGACCGGCTGGATTGAGGCCCTCGGCTTCCACGACTTCGCCGGTTCGACGGTCGTGCACTCCGTCGGCGGCTGGATTGCCCTTGCGGGCGCGATCCTGCTTGGCCCGCGCATCGGCAAGTACCGCCACGACGGCAAGGCGAATCCGATTCCCGGCCACAGCCTGGTGCTGGGTACGCTCGGTGTCTTCCTCCTCTGGATTGGCTGGTTCGGGTTCAACCCGGCGAGCTATACGGCCGGTATCGGTTCCATTAGCCGCGTGGCGATGACCACGAACCTGGCGGCCTGCGCCGGAACCTGCACGGCCCTGATTTCCGCCTGGATCATCATGGGCAAGCCTGACTTGACGATGGCCCTGAACGGTTCCCTCGCCGGCCTCGTCGCCATTACCGCGCCGTGCGACCTCGTCACACCGAATGCCGCGCTGGCCATTGGTGCCATTGCCGGTGTGCTGGTTGTGCTGAGCGTCTTCTTCTTCGACAAGATTCACGTCGATGACCCGGTCGGTGCCGTTTCTGTCCACTGCGTCAATGGCGTTTGGGGAACGCTGGCGGTCGGCCTTTTCGCCGCGCCGACCTCCCTCGGCTACGGCAATGAACTCGTCGGCCTGGTCTACGGTGGCGGCTTCAAGTTCCTCGGCATTCAGGCCGTCGGTGTCGGCATGACCTGCCTCTGGGCCTTCGGTCTTGGCCTGCTGATGTTCGCCATTCTGAAGAAAGCCGGCATCCTCCGCGTCAGCGAGAAGACGGAGCTGAAGGGCTTGGACGTCACCGAGCACGGCCAGGATGCCTACGCCTCCTTCCAGTTCTTCTCGAATATGTGAAGCGCGTGTGGCACGGACGATTTCTCCTCACACCCCCGGCCCCGTCCGGGATTTACCGGACGGGGCCTTTTCTGAGAGAAAGATTTTACGATAGGATGATTTATTCTCCTCCTCACCTGTCCCGGTCCGGGTTTATCGGCCCGGGACTTTTCATTTTTGCAGCCCGCCCTTTGGCGCGGTTTATGGTATAATACGCGGCATGAGGATTCTAACGGGTATTCAGCCTTCTGGCAAGTTGCACTGGGGGAACTACTTCGGTGCGATGAAGAGTATGTTCGACCTTCAGGAGAAGGGCGAGAACTTTATGTTTATCGCGAATTTCCACGCCTTGACGACGGTTCGCGATGGTGCGGCGCTGCGTGCGGCAACGCGGGATGTGGCCCTTGACTATCTCGCCTGTGGGCTTGACCCCGAGAAGACGGTCATGTATCGGCAGAGCGATGTCCCCGAAGTCCAGGAGCTGGCGTGGTATCTTTCGTGCCTGACCCCGATGGGGCTTCTTGAACGGTGCCACAGCTACAAGGACAAGCTCGCCCACGGGCTTGAGGCGACGCATGGACTCTTCGCCTACCCCGTGCTCATGGCGGCCGATATCCTCATGATGAACGCGGACCTCGTTCCCGTCGGGAAGGACCAGAAGCAGCACCTTGAGGTCACGCGTGATCTCGCCCAGAAGTTCAACAACGCCTATGGCGAGACGTTCAAGTTGCCCGATGCCTACATTCCGGGGACGGTCGCGACAATTCCGGGGACGGACGGGCAGAAGATGTCGAAGTCCTACCACAACACGATTGAGCTCTTTGAGGATGTGAAATCCATCAAGAAGAAGGTGATGGCCATTGTCACCGACTCGAAGACGATGGAGGAGCCGAAGGAGCCGGAGGGCAATTCGATTTACGAACTTTACAAGCTCTTTGCTACGAAGGAGGAGGTCGACCAGATGGCGGCGAGTTTCCGCGCCGGCGGGTATGGCTATGGGCACGCGAAGAAGGCGTTGCTTGAGGCCTATCACCGGCTGTTCGACCCGTTCCGTGCGCGGCGTGAGGAGCTGGCGAAGGACCCGGATGCCCTTGAGGACATCCTTCGTGAGGGCGCGGCGAAAGCGCATGCCGCCGCCGCCCCGATTATGGAGAAGGTGCGTTCGGCCGTTGGCGTGAGCGTAAAGTGAGGACTCAGATATGACACTTGCAGAACTTGAGAGTGCGAAGGCCGCGAGCCTGAAGGAAATTGCCGCAGCGGCCGATGCCGCCGCCGTGGAGGCCCTTCGCGTCAAATACATCGGCCGCAACGGGTCGATTCCGGCCATCATCAAGGGCATGAAGGACGTCCCCAAGGAGGAGCGTCCCGCATTCGGCAAGGCCGTCCAGGCGTGGAAGGCCGAGGTCGAGGCCGCCCTCTCCGAGAAGGGGGCCGGGGCGAAGGGCGAGCGGGCCTGCGATGCCGACCTGACGCTGCCGGGCCGCTGGTTCGGCCTGGGGGCGAAGCATCCGCTTTCGCGCGTGATTGAGGAAAGTGCCCGCATTTTCGGACGGCTCGGCTTCACCGTGGCGGATGGCCCGGAGATTGAGAACCGATTCAACAACTTCACGGCCCTCAATACGCCGCCGCATCATCCGTCGATGGACCGTAGCGATACCTTCTGGCTGGGTGAGGATAGCCTCCTTCGGACGCAGACGTCGCCCGTGCAGATTCGCACGATGATGGCCAACAAGCCGCCGATTCGCGTCATTTGCCCGGGGCGCACCTATCGCCGCGATACGACGGATGCCACGCATTCCGCAAACTTCCACCAGATTGAGGGCCTCTACGTCGATACGAAGCCCGTTTCGCTGGCGGACCTGAAGAGCGTGCTCGCCTATTTCGCGAAGGAGATGATGGGCGAGGGCGTGACCGTTCGGTTCCGTCCGCACTTCTTCCCCTTCACCGAGCCTTCGGTCGAAGTCGATTTCACCTGCCATGTCTGCAAGGGCAAGGGCTGCCGCGTCTGCAAGGATTCCGGATGGATTGAGGTCGCGGGTGCCGGTATGGTCGATCCGCGTGTCTTCGGCCATGTCGGGTATGACCCGAAGACGGTGTCGGGCTATGCCTTCGGCTTCGGTGTCGAGCGCATTGCCATGATCAAGTATGGCATTCCGGACATCCGTTGGCTCTACGAGAACGACGTTCGGTTCCTTTCTCAGCTTGCCTGAGGGGTGTGAACTCACGCAACAGGGTGTGAAGAAGAGGGGTCTTCGCCATGATGACGATTTACCGCTGGGAGAATGGCGGACTTCGGGAAACGCCGGAGTTCGCCCCATCGTGCTGGATTAACCTCGTTGAGCCGACGACGACCGAACTTGAGGCCGTCCTGACCCATTCACAAGTGCCGCGGGACTTCCTGACGGACCCGCTGGACCGTGACGAACGGCCTCGCTTTGACTACGAGGATGGTGCGGCCCTGATGATTATTCACGTGCCGTGTCCCGTCGAGGACGATGAGGTCGTGCCTTACTGCACCGTCCCGTTGGGCATCATTCTCGTCGGGGAGGTCGTCATTACCGTCTGTAGCGCGAAAACGCCCGTGACGACGGCGTTTCTCGACCAGATTCGCCGCGTCTGCCCGCCGAGCGACAAGTATCGCTTCGCCTTTCGGCTCCTGTGGCATGGCGGCGTCCTTTTCCTCCGTTATCTGCACGACATTCACCTGCGGACGAATGACTTGGAGGATGAGCTTCATGAGTCCATTTCAAACAAGGTCCTCCTGCGACTCCTGACGATTGAGAAGACGTTCGTCTACTTCACGACCTCCCTGAAGGCGGACTCGATTGCCCTTGCCCGCGTCAATACGTCGCGGCAGATTGTCCTTTCTGAAGACGATCGCGACCAGCTGGAGGACGCGATGGTCGAGTACCAGCAGGCACTTGAGACGGCGACGATTCACGCGAACATCCTGAACGGTACGCTTGATACGTTCGCCTCGCTCATCAACAACAACCTGAACAACGTGATGAAGTACCTGACGGCGGCGACGATTATGCTGGCCGTCCCGACGCTCATCGCCTCGTTGTACGGCATGAACATCGGCCTGCCGTTCCAGTCGAGTCCACACGCCTTTGCGCTTGTGATGGGGATTTCGGGTTGCCTGACGCTCTCCATCGGGGCCTTGTTCTTCTTGCTTTCCCGCAAGAGCAAGTTCTGACGCGCATTGGGTTATGGAACTCTTCGATACACACGCGCATTTTGAGGGGTCGGACGAGGAGATTTTCGCCGCGCTCGACCGTGCGGCGGCGGCTGGGGTATCGCGGGTGATGGCCATCGGCGGAAGTGCCGCGCTCAATCGGGGTGCCGAAATTGCCGCGCAGGGGCGGCCTCATGTCTGGAAGGCCCTTGGCTGGGATCGCGACTTGGCCGAACAGCCGGACTTGCCGCCCATTGACTGGACGGGCGTTCGGGCCGTCGGGGAGATTGGCCTCGACTATTACTATGGGGAGGACTCGACGCAGCCCGCCCAGCGTGTGCATTTTGCCCGCCAGCTGGAACTGGCGCGGGAAAAGGATCTGCCGGTTGTCATCCATACCCGTGCGGCGGACGACGATATGCTGGCGATTTTGCGTGAGATTCCATCCCGTGGCATCATCCACTGCTTTACGGGCTCCCCCTCATTCTGCCGCGCCCTGTTGGATCTCGGCTTCTTCATCTCGATTTCGGGCATCGTGACCTTTCGGGCGGCGGACAACGTGCGCGAGTCGGCTCTCGTGGTGCCGGACGACCGCCTGCTCATCGAGACGGATTCCCCGTTCCTGGCCCCCGTGCCCAAGCGCGGCACACCCAATGAACCGGCTTTTCTCGTGCACACGGCCCGCTTTCTGGCGGAATTGCGCAAGACGAATCTTGAGGATTTCGCCGCGCTGACGACGCGGAATGCCTTGCGGGTCTTTCGGATCGGAGAGTTTGAATCACGACAGGAGGCGTGAAAAAGATGAAGGAATTTGTGTTTGCATCGGCTTTTCTGCTCATTTCACTGGGCGCATTGGCGGAGTCGGAGTCCTCTCCGGCGACCAATCGGTTAGATGCCGTGCTCTCGGTGCCGCGTTGCCAGGCCATTCTGAAGAGCGGAGCCCAGTGCCCGGCTCCTGCATCGGAAGGGAAGCCCTACTGCTGGCGGCATCGGATGACCAAGGCCGCCGAGGGTGCCAATCAGGATGTCAAGGAGGACTGGACGGAAACGAAGACCTGGTCGACGAATGCCTGGTCGGCGACCAAGCGGGGCACGGAAGAGGCGTGGACCGCAACGAAGAAGGGGACGAAGGAGCTTTGGAAGGAGACGAAGGATTCCGCCAATGCGACGCGGATTGGCATCGTCGAGCTGTTTGGCGGAAAGGACGCCGAGGGAGATTCCAACGGTGGCAAGTGACGGAAACGCTGCCGATACATTCACAAGAGAGCAATTCGTGCCGGTGAGGGGGAGGCTTCGCGGCGGCAAATGCGCTTGTCTGGGATGCCTCCGCACGCGTTTTCTTTGAGCGGGCGACGGTTTTCATCGGCCCGGCCTATCGGCATCGCCTGACGGTTTACCCGGATGAAGGGCGGCCTTTCTCACCCAAACTTGCCAGACGCACGGGTTATGAGGAGGAAGTCCGCTACTTCACGCGTCTCGTGGGGGGGAACGCTCCGTGCCGAAGAGAAGATTCTGACGGCGGCGGATGCGTGGGATTCTCTGGCGCTTGTATTGCGGGAGCGCACCTGTGCGGCGCGGCAGATCTGAACGAGCACGGAAAGTCTCCACTCCTTAAGAAGATGACGAGACGAATGTGCCGCGCCCGCGCCCGGGTCGGGCGTTTGGGACGGTCGCGGCGAGTCTCCACGGCGGGAGAATGCTGTCATCCCAAAGAGAATGTGCTTTTCTCCCAAAGAAGACGGGACTTTCTCCCAAGGAGGACGGGCTGTTCCTTGGGGGAAGAAGGGTGCTTGTCGGCGAGAGGAAGGGCAAGCACTAAGGTGGTTTGGTGAAAGGACTAAGGTGGTTTGATCAAAGCACCTTAGTGGTTTGGAGAAAGCACCTTAGTCCTTGCCCGTTCTCTTTGGC
>JBNMKZ010000019.1:0-39104 GCA_050874585.1 Verrucomicrobiota bacterium
GAATCGAAGAAAATCCGAAAAAACTTCGCTATCTCACCAAAACGACGCGAATCGCCGCAATTCCGGACGCGGAAATCGCGCAAAAGTGCCGCGCACCCCCTCCCGGACCCCCTTCGGGCGGCAGGACAAGAAGGCGGAGGACGCACCCCAGCGCGGGAGAAGCTGTTCTCCCGATCAAGAGAACAGCTTCTCTTCCCCCGGAGAACAGCTTCTCCCGACGGCGGGGTGCGCAGGAGGAAAGTCCCACTTGCAACTCGTTCGAGACGCAACTTGCATGCGAACGAGTTGAACCTTCGTCTACTCGCCTTCCTAACTGGGAAAGATGCCGCCCCACGCCATTGACGGCCCGAAAAGAAGACCGGCAAAAGCTATTCCGCCGACAACTGGCGATAGCACTCGTACGCGGCAATTGAAACCGCATTCGCGAGGTTGATGGACCGCGCAAATTCCCCCGGCATCGGAATCTTGAAGAGGGAGTCGGCATATTCCTCATAAAAGTCGCGCGGCAATCCCGAGCTCTCGCTGCCAAAGA
The DNA here is from genome assembly GCA_050874585.1 of Verrucomicrobiota bacterium. Taxonomy (GTDB): domain Bacteria; phylum Verrucomicrobiota; class Kiritimatiellia; order RFP12; family UBA1067; genus UBA1067. Next base: position 533 of record JBNMKZ010000019.1, read on the forward strand.
CCAGCGCGTCACCCGGTCGAAAGGCGCATGCGTAAAGCGACTTCCGCCCGTGCGTCGAAAGAAAATGCAAGCGGCTCGGACGTTCAGCCTTCAAGTAGTCTGCCCATGTATCATGGACGGCAAGCTGAAGATGCGGCCAATAATCAAGCCCAGCCCGGGCAATGGACTGGTTGTCCAGACGAAAGCCGAGCGGACGAATCAAGTTCAGCTTGACGCCAAGTCCCACGCAAAGCCGTCCGATGGCTCCCGTATTATGCGGAATCTCGGGATGGACAAGCACGATTGAAAATTCATTCATTCGCAGCTCCTTCACCCTCGAAAGATAAAGAAGACGGCCCCCAAGATGCAAGCCGCCGCCGCAAGGTAATTCCACGAGACGGCCTGCTTCATGACGAGAACAGAAAACGGCATGAAGACGAGGAGCGTGACCGCCTCCTGCGTAATCTTCAGCTGTTCAAGCGTCATCGTGCGCGCCCCAAGCCTGTTCGCTGGCACGGCCACGCAGTACTCAAGCAACGCAATCAGCCACGAGACGAGGATGGCGACCCAAACAGGCGCACCCGCGAGACTCCGCAGATGCCCATACCAGGCGTAGAGCATCACAAGATTGGACACACAGAGGAGACCGACCGTCCCCCAATTGAGATTTGACATATTCCTTCACCTTTCCATTCGCACACATTCAAGGAAGAATTGCCGAGGCATAGCGATCGTGCCCGGCGAAATCCTTCTCAATTCGGATTTCCGAGAAGCCGTAGCCCTCCATCATCTGCCGCAATGCCTCGCCCTGGGCTTCGCCAATCTCGAAGAAGACGGCCCCCCTCGGTTTGAGGACATTGAGCGCATCACCAAGATAACGCTCATAGAAATCAAGTCCGCTCGCCCCTCCATCCAGGGCCAGACGCGGCTCGAAGTCCCTCACGCGGGGATCGAGCGTTTCGCAGACACGACTTTCAATGTAGGGCGGATTCGACACGAGGACATCCACCACACCCGGCTCGTCGAAATCGTCAAGCCCGTCCATGCAGACGAACTTGACGCGCTTCTCAAGTCCGCACCGAACCGCATTTTCCGCCGCGAGTTCCAACGCCTCCTCACTGACGTCCGAACCGAGGAAGACGGCATCCCGCTTGAACTCCTTGGCCAGGCTGAGGACGATGGCCCCCGTTCCCGTGCCAACGTCAATGACAAGGGGCGGCACCTCAAATGAGGTGGCGTTGAGATGCTGGAGCACGCGTGTGACGAGTTCTTCCGTCTCCGGACGCGGAATCAGGGCGCGGCGGTCGCATTTCAGCGTCAGGGAGCGGAAGTCCCACTCGCCCAACACATACTGAAGCGGCTCACCTGCCACCAGTCGGCGCATGCCCCTCCGCATGGCCTCCCGGAATCGATCGGGAACATCCTTCTCGAACGAAGCCGACAAAAAGCCGCGCCCGCATCCCAAAAGCCGCGCCGCCAGCAATTCCGCCGCGACCTGGGAGTCTGGCACCTTCTTTTCACTCAAGTAGGCATCCGCCCGTGAAATGATTTCACGCCAATTCATCTTCTTGCCATCCTTTCCTTCCGTTCAATCGTCGCCTTCAGTTCCTGACCGAGTTGCGTCTTCGGGTGGTCGACATCCACGGGCAGGAACCACGGATACTCGCACCGCAGGTCGCGGTACTTCGCGTCATTTCCCTCGTACCACTGCCACCCCACGAGAGCCACCAGTTCCGATGCCTCCTCCTGTGAGAGAATGAGCAACTTGTCAAATCCAATGAAGCCCCGGTACGATTGCTTTCTCTCAGCAATATACTGGCGATCAATTTCATAACGATTGTCCAAGACTCCATTCCTCTTCCGGTAGATGAAAATCTCCTCGTCCTGCGGCGCGGAATAGTCCACCACCATCATACACCCCTCCCGCACCCGGTAGACGGAATTCGAGAAAAGCGTCTCAAGCCCGTACTTCCTGACGAAATCGGTCTCTGGCATTGACCAGAAGTCCGTACAGAATTGTTCGCGCAGCGGATCCATCAACCGAACCCGAGACCTTATTCGCGGCATCGGCCCATAGGTCCTGTCAAGGAGGCAGAGCACATGGTGCTCCTCCGGAAGGCTATATGTCTCCGGCTCGTAACAGCGATCTCGATACCTGCGTTCATCTGGCCTTGCATACTTCCGGTAGACGAGGACTCCATTCATACCCCCAATCGCAACCTTGAAACGGGGATAGGCATCGCACTGGACGCGAGCACCTTCAACCTCCATCACCTTCAATTCACCCAAGACTTCCTTCGAGACACCCAACCTGAGCGGTTCGTTGAGATAAAAATCGACAATCGACTTCCGCAGGACGACCAGCCGCTCATTTGTTCGTCGTGTTGCGACCTGCTCAAGGACATTGGATCGCATGGCATCCGGCATCCGCTCCCACCGATAGGAGCCATACGGATCTTTCTCCGCAAACACCGTCAACCCAAAGGCAAGAAGACTGGCCAAAAGAAGAGTCCTGCTCATTTTCGCCACGACCCTTCCTTCCGTTCAATCGTCGCCTTCAGTTCCTGACCGAGTTGCGTCTTCGGGCGGTCGACGTCCACGGGCAGGAACCACGGATACTCACGCCGCAGATCTCGGTACTTCGCGTCACTTTTCCCATACCACTGCCACCCCACGAGAGCCACCAGTTCCGATGCCTCCTCCTGTGAGAGGATGAGCTTCTTCTCAAATTCGATGACCCCCCGCCAGAATCGCCTTGTCCTTGAGACAAACCGCCGATCGATCTCATAACGCTCGTCCAAAACACCATTTTTCTTCCTGTAGATGAAGATCTCCTGGTCCTGCGGCGATGGATAGTCCACCGCCATCATGCACCCCTCCCGCACCCGATAAACGGAATTCGAGAAAAGCGTCTCAAGCCCGTATTTCCTGACACAATCCCTCTCCGGCATCGACCAAAAGTCCGTACAGAACTGTTCGCGCTGGGGATCCATCTCCCGAACCCGAGACCTTATTCGCGGCATCGGCCCGTAGGTCCTGTCAAGAAGGCAAAGAAAATGGTGCTCATCCGGAAGGCAATATGTCTTCGGCTGAACCCTATCTCGATAGGTGCCATCGAACTTTGCATACTTCTGGTAAACGAGAACCCCGTTTGAATTCCCGTTCGTCGTGCCAAAGCGGGGATAAGCATCGCACTGGACACGTACACCTTTGACCTCCATCACCTTCAATTGGCCCAAGACTTCTTTCGACACGCCCACCCTGAGCGGATTGTCAAGGTAGGAGTCAATAATCGAGTTCCGAAGGATAACCAGTCGCTCGTCTGTCCGCCGCGTTGCGACCTGCTCAAGGATGTTTGACCGCATGGCATCCGGCATTCGATCCCACCGATAGGAACCTTTTGGAACTTCGCAGATAGCCGTCAAGTTGACGAAAACGACAATGTAAGGCAAAATGCATTTTTTCATTTCACCAGTTCCTCTACTTCTTTACGTGTCTTGTGGACCACATTTGTTTCCGGATTTTCAGCATTCTCGTAAGTACAATGGTACATCCAGGCGGCATTATAACCAGCGTGAATCTTTGCCTTCAATTCATGATAATTGTAATTTATATCCATAACACTACGCGATACATATATTTCATCTTGAATAGCCTTTTCAATGAGATCTGCTACGCGATTGGAAACACTGCCTAATGGCTCATCTTCAGAAGAGTAAAAAACGATCGGATCGTCCTTGTACTTAGAAAGCACCTCTTTGCGGACCTCCTTTGCCGAATAAATATCTGGCTCACCCCCATCCTCCCACGAGGTATCTTCTTTAAACTGTAATGCATGGAATTCCTCCTCTTTCTTTATTTCATCTGCATATTGATTCGTGACATCTTCCACCCCTTCTACTTTGATAACTCTCTCAAACTCCGACATTGTCACGGATACCCTGTATATTCCTTGTTCAGCATCCACTTTAATTGTATATTTAGGAGGTATTGCGGACATCTTTGCTACAGCATCCTCCCACCTCGGCATCCCGACGGTCTCTGTCTGCACATCCACCACCCCATCATGGGCCTCGCGAACCACGATTTCATAAGGAAATTGGTTGGTATAACAGCATTGCGGTTTCTTAAGACCGTACCAAAAAGTCTTCGGAACCTGAAAAACCAGCGGTGACTTCCTGATAAACTTCATCTCCGTCCCCATCTTGTTGATGGGTGTCCCATTGGCAACAGGCCTGGATGTGAACGACAGGGACACCAACTCAGGCCGTGAACATCCCTCAGCACGAACTGTCACCTCTGCCGGGTGATTGTCCACCAGCGAGAGGCCCGTCTCCGACATAGTCCCATCAGAACAGAACATCATAAACCAGTAAAAGACCGCATCAAGGCAATATGTCGCCGAACGGGACTCTTTCACTTTCTCTTTCGTATCCTTGTTCGTCAGAGTCCAAGTAAGCTCAAGCTCAATCGTATACGAATGCCCATAGTCTGCAGCACGCAATTTGAGGTGCGCCCTTTTCCCAAACGATTCAAAAGTTCCAGCTTTCAATTTTGGAGAAATATTCCAAGACTCGTCTGGGCCAGACATTTCCCACTCCTCTTTCGGTATCGGATCCTGAACGAGGACATAATTAAAGCCTGCCGCTGTTACATTTGTCGCCAACCGCGAGTACCCATCGGCACGCACACCCTGATCGCAAACAATCTCTATTCGAGGTTCCTGTTGGAAGGGACTTTCTTCCTCGCTCCTTGCGAAGAGTCCACAGAACACCGCAACAAGACTCACGCACCAATATTTTATCACGTCATCATCCTTTCTTCTTGCTCGTATACAATGAACTGAAATCTCTTCATCATTCCTCCGCCCTTTCTCCTCGGCAACGCTGTATCCGCTGCAATTCACGGAAAAATCCTTTACGCGGCTCTTCAATTGGCCTCGGGTTCATCACGTCCGGACTCTTCGTCCATGAGTCACTGTCGGGACTTTGATAATCCGCATCGACGACGGGGCGGTTCAGGACATTCGGACTGCGCCGATAAATCGTGCCGTCCCGATAGGCCGCGTCCCTGAACTGAAGGGCCGTCCACATCAAGAGCGTCATGTAGTCGAACTTCTGCCGATCTTCCCGCGTCCATTCCAAGAGACTCCAGCGATAGTTCTCCAAAATCGCCGCGTCAGCCGCTTGTGCCACCGCCTGACGATAATCGCGGCGAACCTGTCGTCGCCACTGGTCAAAATAGGCCGGGGTATAGGCCTTAAACTCCGGCAGAGCAAAATCGCGTGTCTCGGGCGGCGAATAGACGACACCACCGTAGTACATATAGGTTGAGTTGCGCGGACAACTCTGCACCTCGCGTGGCTCGAAGAAAAGGTCGACGAAAACAGCCGACAGAATCGTTGAGAACGACCCATGGCGTCGAATGCGGAACTCCTTCGTGCCTGGGCCCTTGACTGCGAACGACTTGTAGACCCCATTCCGGAATCCGGCAACACGCGACCGAACAAGTCTCCCCGTTCCATCATCCGTCTCCACCGTATAGTCCCGGCGGAAATTTTCGCCCTCATGCCCGTCTTTGTTGTTAAAATAAAACGAAACCCGATGCCAACCAGATGTCACCAAGGAAACCGAAATAATAATATCCGGTCCCTCCCATGAGGCTGGATACGACTCACTGTGATCATCCCACTCCGCCTGACGGCGATACCCAATCACCGGCACATAGAGCGAATTCCGATTCTCCGCATAGATCCAGTGGACCCACTGACGAAGCACATCTCCCTCCCGATGATGCTCGCCCATTCGCCCCTTGATAACACTTCCCCAGTCCCTGCCGATGACAAGGCTATCCCACGGAGCGTACATTGCGCACAAATGAGCGGTGCGTCCGCCATACCGACCGCACCAGTCGCCTTTCGTCGCCCAGTCATCTGTCAGATAGAAAGCATTCACCCGCGCATTTTCCTTTTGAAGGCGAATGGGCTTCGCCCTTCGCTCAATGGGATTAGCCGGATGCTGAGGCCGCACCGCCTTTCGTCCCATGGGCTGCCCCCGAGGACGCGATTTCGTTTCGTGGAGTTCAACGACTCCACCACCATACGTCCCAGCGAGGACGATTCCCCGTGCGTCCACAGCAAGCGAAGTAATCCGATTGGTGAAGCCGCCAAATGTATACCTCCGCAACAGCCGCGCATTCTCATCGAGCACCACAACTCCCGATTCGCGCGTCCCGGCATAAAGGTTGCCCGTCTCATCCTCAAGCAACGCCGTCACATAATTCGGAACGGCGACACATGGGTTCCACTTACCCGAACTGCGACCGCCGAACCACAGCCCATTGGCGGTCCCCACCGCCAACCCACCATTTCGTAACCTGAGAATCGCATTGCATCGGCCGATTCTATCCACGCCGATCGGGTGGAAGGGTTCGCCCACCCGAGCGCGGCGCATAAGACCTTCGCTCTGGGTCGCGACGAAGAGGTCGCCCTTGCCGCAGTCAACAATCCCATTCGCCTCATTCTGCAGTAGCCCACACATACGGTCGTATGTTTCAATTGTGCCGCGCCGCAGACTCCAGTCAGCAATTCCTCCATCCGTCGCAATCAGCATACCTCCGCCCATTGGTGACAGGGAAAACACTCGATTTCCCGGAAGCCCCTCGCGCAATCCATACGCCCGCCATGATTCGCCATCCCATGTGCAAACTCCACAGTCAAGCGTCCCCGCCCAGAGGAGACCACTTCCATCAACGGACAGCGCGAAAACATTCTCCCCAAATGCGGCAGAGAAATCCACATCTTTCCGCCAGACATTTTCGCCTGATTTTTTGCGATAAAGTCCTCCCTCCTCCGTACCCGCCCAAACGGTGCCACTTCCATCCACGGCAAGCGACCGGACGAAAAGAAGCCTGTCGGCGTGTCGGCACCCGAGCTGCCCATCGAAATTGGATGTTCGTTCTTCCAAGAGAGACCGCTCCTGACGCAATCCCTTGGAATCGCCCCCCGAGAACCCCACAAGGGACAGAATACCGCAGAGAAGAAGAAGACTCCCCTTTTTCATTTTTGGCGCGCCTTTTCCCTTGTCCATCGGAGAACGAAAGAACCGCCCGCCCGTGCACATGGCATGGGCAGGGCGGCATCCATCAGCAGAAGTGGCCGACGCCACCTCCTTCGCCTCAGAACGGCATATCGTCAACTTCCCCCGCATCCGCCGGGAAGTCCGGCTCGGCAGGCGCCGGAACCGGCTCCGTCGACGTACCGTCCTCATTGAGCACGTCAAGTTTCAGGCCCGTGAGGTCGGTAAAGTACTTCACCTGTCCCTGCGGATTCGTCCACTCGCGTCCGTCAATGGCAAAACGAATCTTGACGCGCTGGCCTTCCTTGACCGTGTCGAGGACGCTGGCCGCATCCTTCTTGAAGGTGAACGCAATGTGATTGGGCCATTTCGTATCGGACCCAACGTCATCCGTCAGCACAATGTCGCGCTTGGAGAACCCGCTCGCGAATGTCTGCGTGGCAAGGACCTTCTCCACAACGCCCGTATATTCATAAATTGCCGCCATTTTATTTTCCTTTTCTAATCAGTCGTTTCACACAAATTTCCTTGGAGATGAGAATTATACCATTTTCCGCTCAAACGCGACGGCGAATGCACCGTCGTGACCCGACTCGAACGGGATGGACTCCTTCATCTCGACCTGCGAGAACTCAGGATGCCGCGAAAGAAATGCCGCGGCCTGCGACCCGTTCTCCTCCGGCTCATTCGAGCAGGTCGAGTAAACGAGCCGTCCGCCGGGCACGACCCGCGCTGCGCATCGGTCGAGGATCTCGGCCTGCAACTTGACGAGCACGGCAAGTTTCTCCTCACTCCAGTTCCACCGAGCATCCGGCCGCCGCCTCAGGACACCCGTATTCGAGCAGGGCGCATCGACCAATATCTTGTCAAACATCTCGCTTCCATCGAGCGAATCAATCACTTTCACCTTCTCCGCCAACTTGAGTCGCGCCAGGTTCTCGACCAGCTTGTCCCGACGGCGCGGATTCACCTCGCAGGCCGTCACCCGTGCGCCGCGCCAGGCCAACTGAACGGTCTTGCCTCCGGGCGCCGCACAGGCATCGAGAATCGCCTCGCCCGGCTTCGCCGCAAGCAGGTCAATCGCAAGCCCCGTACCCGGATCCTGCACGATGAACGCGCCCTCCTCGTATCCGGGCACTTCGTTCACCCGAAGACCGTGCGCCAGCTTCTCAAAGCGATCGGGATAGGCAAGCCACGTCTCCGCCGGTTCATTGTGCCATTTGCAGAGCTTTTCCGCATTTTCCGCACCAAATCGCGCCGTCCAACGGCGCACCAGAATGGACGGGAAGCTCTCCCGGACCTCCAGGGGAGACGCGGCGATGAGCCGCTCGAACTCCTCACGCCGGCGAATCAGGTTCCGCAGCACGCCGTTCACCACCTTGGCGATGCTCGGGTTCCCACACGATTTCGCCGCGCCGACCGTCTCGTTGACTGCCGCGAAATCGGGCACATCGGGCATATAGAGAATTTGCGCCGCGCCAATGTACAGAAGCGATTCAAGCTCTCCCTTCGGCCACTTCTTCACAAGTTCCCCCAGCACCTGACGGAGCGGACGAAGCCGACGAATTGTCGTGTAGACGAGATCCTGCACAAACGCCCGATCGCCACCCGTCGGCAGAAGATTGGCGGGAAATTCCTTCGTTCGAATCCATGCACTCACCGCAAACGCGGCCATTTGACGCGAATTTGTCACAAACTTATCCTTTCTTATCGTTTATCGCGAGCCGATTGAAATGGCACAGAAGCCGGCAATCATGACGAGCGTCCCCATGAACAGGCTGACCTTCGTCCAGCGTCCCGTACCCTTCCATTCGCCCAAGGCAATGCCAATCAGCGTCGAGAAGAGGACACTCGCCCCCATCACGACCGCGAACGAGATGTAGCGCATCTCACCCATCGCCGGCTCGCCAATCTTCTGGCAGACGAACTGCATCGCCCAAATGACACCGGCCAACGCCGCGAGGCCCCACCCCGCATCAATCCGCCTGTAGTCCGCGAAGGAACGGTTCTTCGCATTCTGCCACAGGCACCACGCCGCATTGACCACGAATCCGCCCCAAAGGACGACGACAAGGACGGGGAGTCCCGCCCAGGTCGCGCTCGCACCAGCCGATTTCGCCGCGGCCTCCATGGACAGGCCGCCCTGAAGCCCGAAGTTCATCCCGGCGGACGCAATGCCACTGAAAACCGCGACAACCATTCCCTTCTTGAAGTTAAACTCTGCAACGGACTTCTTCTTCGCCTCTTCGCTCAGTTCCCCTTCCTTCAACTTACCAGCGAGTCCGACGAGGACGATGCCGACAAGCGAGGAGACCACGCCCCCAAGGACGACCAATGCCCCCGAATCCCTGACGAGATCTGCCGCGTGACCCGTCACAATCGGCGGAATCAGCGTGCCTGTCGCCGAGCAAAGCCCGCACCCAACAGCGAGTCCAAGGCCGATTCCCAAATAGCGAATCATCAGCCCCCAAGTCAACCCGCCAACACCCCAAAGCGCACCGAACAGCGCGCACCGCGCCAAGGTCGTCCCCTCCGTTGCTCCAATCACCTGGAAGAGGTTTGGACACGTGAAAAGGGCCAGAGCCAACGGAAAGGCAACCAATCCGACGAGCCCGTAGACAAGCCAGTACGACTCATAGCGCCAGCCACGAATGCCGCGAAACGGAAGCGCGAAGACGGCCCCGGCGAGACCACCGGACGCAAATATCAGCATACCAAGCAGTGATGAGTTCATTTTCTATCCCTTTCCCTTCTTACGATGAAAGACTCTCGCAACCCGTTTCGGTAATCAGAACCAGGTCCTCAATGCGAACGCCAAGGTTGCCCTCCAAGTAAATGCCTGGCTCAATCGTGACGAGCATCCCCGGACGGAGGACCGTTGAATCGCCCTTGCGGGCAACGGGAGCCTCGTGTATTTCAATCCCGACGCCATGTCCAAGCGCATGGCCAAAGCAATTGCCAAATCCACCCGCCGTGATGATCTTTCGTGCCACGGCATCCAGCTCACCGCAGGTCATCCCGGGCTTCGCCGCCTCAATGGCCACCCGATTCGCCTTCTCCACGAGCGCATAGACCTTGCGGTAAAGAGCCGTCGGACGCTTCGGCACGAGATTCCGCGTCAAATCCGAGCAGTAGCCGTCAAGCTTGACGCCCATATCCACCAAAATCGGCTCGCGTCCATTCCAAACCGTCCCATCCGGCACATGGTGGCATTCCGCCGCGTTCCGCCCGATGCAGACGATTGTCTCGAAGGCCTCACCCTCACCCCGCTCAATCATCAGGTGCTGAATCCGCCGCGCCATGTCCAGCTCGGTCATCCCCTCCCGAAACGACGCGCTCGCCTCCCGCCAAATGGCGCAGTCGAGCGCTTCCGCCGCACGGAGACGACGAATCTCGTCCGCCGTCTTGACGGCGCGAAGGGACAGGAGGTCGCCCGTCATGTCCACGAATTCGACGGACGGATGGGCGGCCTGCAGTTCGACGAAGCGGCTGTGCGGCATCGCAAACTCGCAACCAACCCGCCGCGCCGAGAACGTAATCTTGCGAATGTCACCGACCGCAATCCAGGGAGCCGTCCGATGGACCATCGGCACATAACGGAAATCCGTGTAGAACTTGAGCGACATCCGACCCCGCGCCAGCAGGCGCACGAGAAGCGCGGCATTGTCGCACGAAACCCCCGTCAGGGAGCAGACATTCGCCTGCCCAAACACAAGGACGGCATCCAGGCTCTTCTGCCTTGCACAGTCCGCAAGCGCCTGCACGCGCTGCTCAAATGGATTCCTCTTCATCTCACGCCCTCCTAATCTTGCAAAAGTCCGCCCATGGACGGCAGGTGCACAGACTCCCGCACATCCACGCGTTCCGAACCAAAAATGTACTTGGCGGCCAGGGGGTCGACCGCTACCGTATCATGCCGCGAAGAGCTCGAATAGCCGGTGCCGATTCCGTTCAGTGCGCTCACCCCCGCCTCGCGGCGCATGGTCCGCTGCTGGTCGAGCGACTTCAGAATGTAGGTCGAGAAGCCAAAAAGCGCCGCGAGCACAAGCGCAAGGGCGAACATCCCTATCGCCAATTCAACCATCGCCTGCCCGGGCCGCATGGACGCGTCAATGCGCATGGCTCGTGCCCCCATGCCCACCCGGGCCGCCCGTTCCTCGCACACACGAACTGGCGTTCAGCCGAATCCAGTTGATGCCAACCTGCCGGAAGACGGGGTTTTCCCATGTCTTGAGCTGCTGGCAGTAGAAACACCCGAGATGATGCGGCCCGCTCACAAGGTAATCCGGCAGGTGCTTGCGCACATGATCCACCCATCCCGCATCCGCCGTCGCAAGATCCCGTCCGCCAACCGCATCCATCGGGACAAGGCGGACGGATGTGAAGCAGGGGACAATGAAGTTCTTGAAGGCCGTCACCGGGGACTCCCCCTCGTCCGTCTCAACCGTCCCGAACGGCTTGGCCGCTGCCGTCCAGGTGAAGGACGATTCCGCATCTTCCTCCGTCGAAACGGAGGGCGTGTCGGTAATGCATCGGCAAATCGCCGCGCACCGCGCGTGTCGCGGTGCATTCGCGAGGTGGGTATGCGTGTCGGTAATGCATCGGCAAATCGCCGCGCACCCGCGCACGTTATACTCGGGCTTCACCTCGCCGACCAGCGGGAACTCGTAGTCGTCACCCGGCAGGCGCAGGCCATTGAACCACGTGGACCAGACGCTCTCGTCGTACAGAAACCACGTCTCGTTGCGGTTGGTCAGAACAAGCGAACGCTGCAGTTCCTCCTCCGTGATGGGCGACTTGCCATACGCCTGCGAAAGCGCGGCAATCTGCGCCGGTGAGATAAGGTCGGTCAGGGCACCCTTCCACGCCTTCACATGGAGCGAAAAGACTTCGCTGTTTTCGATGGACTGGTCTGAACGGGACGGCAAGTCCCCCCAATCGTGGAAACTCTGGTAACTCGTCAGAACGCCCTCGGCGTTGAAATGGAACCAGCACCAGTTCTCGCCTGAAATCGCATAGTAGAAGTTGCGGTCGAGCAAGAGGTGCCCCCCCTGCGCATCGTGGAACTCGCAGTTATCAGGCCCGACGGCAAGTCCACCCGAAATCGCTGTCTCTATCCGTGTCGCATACTCGTTCCAGGCACCGGGCCACGGCTCGGGATAAGGTTCGCCCTGTTCATTTGTGCCGCCGTTGTAGACCGTGCGGATGGTCGCCACATGCTCTTTCAGCAGGCGGGCGAAGTCGTCCTGCGTTTCCATGCCATTCCGCTGGGCCGCCTCGTTGGCCTTGCGCAGTCCCTCAATCGGGCCCAAGAGGGCAATCCGATGCTGTTCGGCGAGAATTTCCTCCGCCCGTGCCTCGTACGCACCCAACTTGCCCGGCTCATCGCACTGGGCCGCCGCCTCGATGTGCGCAAAATTCAGTCGTCCCAACTCGTTCAGGAGCCGCCCCTGCTCGCGCGCGGCAGCCAACGCGGCGGCATCCCCCGCGTTCTGCACCCGGTTCTTCGAACGCACGGCGAGAAAGACGTCGACGTTCATCAGCGTCAGGACGCACAGGACGACAATCGTCATCACCAGATAGAGCGCAACCTGTCCTTTTCTCATCATCGCCCCTGATCGTTCATGTACAAGGGAAAGTGGGACTCGATTTCCGCCGCGCCTTCCATGCGAATCGGGTCCTCATTCCCATCACCATAACTGAAAAAGCGCGGCACATCCAACTGGATGGACGCGTCGACGGTTGCTCCAATGCCCCCGCCGGATGAGACGTCAACCTTCATCGTCTCCCACCGCTCATACTCAAGAACGCCGCGTGCCAACGACTCGTTATCGGTACTCAGGTAAATCGGGATGCGCGAGGCCTCGTTGAACGTCCCCTCCTCCGGCCAGACCATCTTCCCGGCAACGGGAATCATCGCCACACGCGCCGACTTCAGGCACATGAAGTCGTTGAAACCAACGGACTTCGCCCGTGCGGCACGTGCAGCGGCATGATCCAGCAGAATCTTCGTTGTCAGCAGGTGCGACAACTGCAGGAGACCGAAAAGGATGACCGTCACGAAAACGACGGCGAGCATCGTCTCGACCATCGCCTGACCGCGGCGCATGGTCTTATTCGCCGAGTTCCTTAATCGTATCCTCGCTAATCGCATCCGCCGCGCTCTTGGCGCTCGACCCCTCTTGCGACGACAGTGCATCCGCCGCGCCGGCAGCCTTCTTGCCAATCGCACGGCTCAGGTAGGTGAACACGGCAATCAGCGAAATCGCAATCAACCCGACGATGATGATGTACTCGACCATCGTCTGACCTTTTCTCAGTGCCTTCATCATGACCTTGCTCCTTTACTTTTCCTATTTTACGGATAATCCGCACGCACGAGTTCTTCGGTACGATCCGCCGACCTCTGCGCGGCGCGTACAAGATAGCCCATGATGCCGATGACAACCAGGAGAGCCGCCACGCACAGGATGTACTCAAGCGCCGCCTGCCCCCGCCTGCTATCACCGAACGGCCTCATTATACCATATTACCTCTGCTTGTGGAAAGCGCGAATACCCAGCACAAGGAAAATCAGGTGCGGCAGAAACGCCGCGAAAACCGGCGGAAGCCAGCCCGAATCGGCCCCAATCATGCATCCAATCGTCAGCCCGTAGAATCCGAAGAACATCGCCAGCGCACCGAGAATGCCCTTGAACACCGACTGCCGACCCGAGGCAATGCCCGCCGGAATTGCGAACAGCGTAATCACGAGACAGGCAAATGGCGAAAGAATCTTCGCCCACGTGTCGTACCGATACTGCCGGCGCGTCTTTTCCGAAAGGTCCTTGTGCGTCCGCAGATAGCGCAGACGATCCCGAATCGAATTGTAGGCCCACGGTCGGTTCTGCATCTGGAAGTCGTCGGGCCGCTCGCGGAATTCCGAGAACAGGCGCAAGGACAGGTCGTCCAGTTCCGGCGTCTCAGAGGCGACGTCCTCACCCCGGGCGTTGCAGTACTGAACCCGTGCATCCCGGAACCACCATTCGCCGTCTAAGTAATCCGCCTCGGGGGCGGTCACCGTCATCAACCGCGCACCGCCGTTCGGGCGGTCAATTGCCACGCGCACGTCCCCCAGCCGCGTCGCCGACTCGTCCAGAAAACGCCCAATCGTCCACGTCCGCCACTCCTTGGCGTTCCGATAGATGATGTTTCCGAACTTCTCGCACTGCTGCAGATCGAACTTCGAGGCCTTCAGCTGCTTCGCCCACTGCGCCCGCCGGGGCACGTAGCAGTCGTTCACCCACCAGACGAATGCCCCCATCGCAAGCGCCACGAAAAGAATCGGGCTGACGATGGAGAAAAACCCGATGCCGTTCGCCCGCATGGCAATCAACTCGGAGTGCCGACAGAAGTTCCACATCGTGTAGAGGGCCGCCAGCATCAGGGCCGCCGGCGCAAGCCACTCGAAATAAGGCGCCAAATAGGCGCAGAAATACTCCACCGCCGCCCCAAAGGGCAACTTCGCCTCCGCCAGCCGCGAAAACGATCCGAAAAGCTCAAAGAGAACGTAAATCGAGATGAAACCGCAGAGGCAATAGCCGAGCGGTATCAGGTATTCACGAAGGACATATCGGGTCAGAATGCGCATGGATTCGTATTATATCACACTTCAAGTGCACCCGTGAGATCGCGAACCGCCGCGAACTGATGCCGCGCACAGTAGTCGACGATGCCATCCAGGACGCGCCCCGCCGTGCCCGGATCCGAGAAGGTCGCCGTCCCAATGGCAACGGCCGTCGCCCCCGCGAGAAAGAACTCAAGCGCATCCTTCGCCTCGTAGATGCCGCCCATGGCCAGAATCGGCAGTTTCGTCGCCCGATGCGCATCGTAGACGAGCTTCACGGCCGCCGGATGAACGCCGCGCCCGGAAAGCCCCCCGGTGACATTCGCCAGCACGGGGCGGCGACGCTCCACGTCAATCACCATCGCCGGTATCGTGTTAATCATCGAAAGCGCATTCGCCCCACCGTCCTCACACGCCCGCACATAGGGTCGGATGTCTGGGACATTCGGCGCAAGCTTGACAATCAGGGGCAGGTCAGTCGCCGCCCGGACGGCGGAAACGAGACGCCCGAGGACGCACGGATCCTGCCCGAAGGTATGCCCGCCTTCCTTGACGTTCGGACAGGAGACATTGCACTCAATCGCCCGCACGCTCGCCGCCCCCGGACGCTCCGAATGGGCGAAGACGGTCAGCCGACGGGCGACTTCGGCGTATTCCTCCACCGAACCGCCCCAGATGTTCACAATCATCGGAACCGCGCCCGCATTCTCCTGGTACCACGAGGCCGTAACCTGCTCGAAGTGGTCGATGCCCGACCCCTGGAGACCAATGGCATTGACGAGACCGCCCGGCACCTCGGCATGGCGCGGCATCGCGTTCCCCGGCCACGGCTCAAGGCGAATGCCCTTCACGGTAATCGCCCCGAGCTTCGCATAGTCGAGAGCCCCCACGTATTCCGTCCCGTAACCAAAGGTTCCGCTCGCCGTGGCAACTGGAGTCGGCATCTCCAGCCCGCCAAGGTTCACGCCCAAGTCAATGCCCCGTTCCACCATCGTTTTAATCCTTATTCAAGCCCCTCAATGAGGAACTGCAACTTGTATTCGCCCGCGCCCAGCATCGCCTCCGCATGCGGCCGCGCACCCCAGCTGTTGTCACCGCCGACACCCATTTGCGCCGCGTCAATGTTCACCGTAATCGCATCCTCAACCGAAAGGTCCCACTGGTGCCGCGCCTTTTCGAGCGCAACCTGCGAATAGGGCCAGGCGTTGAACCCGAACGGACGGTTGAGGGCCGTCACGCGAATCGACTTCCTAACCGCATTCTCGAACATCACGGTCTCGCAGTCCGTCCGATACCCCTGCTCACCCGGCTCAACGTAGTTGTCCGGATTCAGCGCGTCCGCCGGGTAAGTAAGCGTGCCCGTGGCATCGGCAAGACCGCTGACAAGACCAATCTTCGCCGCGTAATGCCCGAAATCCGCCGCGACCTTGCGGTCGGAGTAGTTCTCGAACGGACCACGCCCCGCCCACTTGACGCTGACGAAGTCCTTCGGAATCTTGAACGTCACGCCCACACGCGGAATCGGCGGCAGATTCGCGGGCACGGTCAGCGTCCAGTCGACCAGCGTCTTGCCGTCCGCCAGCTTGGACACCTTGAGATTCGAAGTCACGCCCTTCGGCATTTCCTGCGTCTCGGTCGCCGTCTTCCAGAGGGCACAAACCTTGCCCATGCCCCAGCCCTTGTCATTGTCCGTCGGCGCACGCCACAGGTTGACCTTGACATCCACGGCGGACGGCGCGGCGGATTCCACCGAGGGGACCGCCTTCGCCTCGAAGGCGGGTGCCGGCGTCGGGTCGAGCTTGCCGCCATAGACGGCCTTCACCTCATAGGCACCCGGATGGTAGTTCCGCAGCGGATCGACGATGCCGTTGCAGTTGAAGTTGTCCGCATTCGGCGTGTCGCCGAAGTCACCGCCATACGCAAGCCAAGTCCCGTTCGTGTCGGCCTTCCACAGGGCCTGGTCGACGAAGTCCCAGATGAAACCGCCCTGGAAGGACGGATACTCCTCGGCCAGCTTCCAGTAATCGGCGAACGAGCCGGTCGAATTGCCCATCGCGTGCGCATACTCGCAGAGAATGTAGGGCTTCGGCCCGTTATTGGCGACATACTGCCGCGCACTGCTCGCCGGCGCATACATCGGGCACTTGATATCGCTGTGGTCCGAGTCCTGCGCACCTTCGTACTGGATGGGCCGCGTCGAATCGAGCGCCCTCATCGCCTCGTATTCCATCACCATGGCCGGTCCGTCGCCAGACTCGTTGCCAAGCGACCAGATAATCACGGACGGATGGTTGCGGAAGGTCTTCACCATGTTCACGCCACGGCTGACAATCGCATCCTGATAGAGCGGATTGCGCGGCAAAACCTCCGAACCGTCGCCGTAGAAGTTATCCACACCATGCGCCTCCACATTCGCCTCGGAACAGACGAACACGCCAGCACGGTCGCACAGCTCGTACCACGTCGGGTCGTTCGGATAGTGGCATGTGCGCGTCGCGTTGATGTTCAGGTCGCGGTAGATGGCGAGGTCGCGCTTCATCTCCTCCTCCGTCACCGTGTAGCCCGTCTTCGGCATCATCTCATGCCGGTTGACGCCGCGAATCAGTACACGCTTGCCGTTGACGTAGAGAACCCGGTCCTTGATTTCGACCTTGCGGAAGCCGAACGCCACCGCCCGGTAGTCCGTCTTCGGGAACCACCAGGTCTTCTCCTTCAGGGCGACGACCTCGTAGTACATATTCGGCTCGCCCGCATTCCAAAGCCGCGGCTTCTCGTAGGTCTTCTCAAGAAAGACGCGCCCCGCCTCATCCCGCACAACGAGACGGCCCGTCGCATAGTCATCCGAAAGCGACGCGTCGACAATCAGGTCCTTGGAGACCTCGGGCAACTCCGAAACAAGCCAGACATCACGGAAGATGCCCGAAAGCCGCCAGAAGTCCTGGTCTTCGAGAAAAGTCCCATCACTGTGCTTGAGCACCTCGACCTCAAGCGCATTCTCGCCCGCAACCAAATAGGGCGTGAGATCGAATTCGGCCGGCAGGCGGCTGTCCTCGGAATAACCGACGCTCTTCCCGTTGAGCCGAACATACATGGCGGACGAGACACCACCGAAGTGGATGACCGTACGGCGGCCCCTCCAGTCCTTCGGCAGCGTGAATGTGCGCGAGTAGAGTCCGACAGGATTGCGGAACTTCCAACTCGTGTACTCCTTGGGCGGCGGCGTCATCGGGTCGCCGTTCTTGTAGCCCGCAAGCGGATAGATCTGATTCGAGTAGAGAGCCGGATCGTAGTCCCCCTGGAGCTGCCAGCAGCCGGGCACGTCTATCGTCCCCGTCTTCTCCCAGTCGGCCTCCGTGACGTTGTGCTTCCACTTGAAATCCCACGTACCGTTCAGCGACGTCAGCCACTTGGAAGCCGTCCGCGGCTTTTCGCCACGGGCGATTTCAAGGGCCAGTTCCCCGCTTTCGCAGGGAACCGCAATTGCACGCGCCGGCAGGCGGTTGATTTCAAATACCGTCGGATCCCGCCAGGGAACCAGCGTCCGCTCGGCGTGAACCACCGCAGCAACGGCGACCAGCGACAGGGCGATGAGACTACGATTCATCTTTCTCTCTCCTTTTTACGTAGACGTTCGTGTTACGCGTGAGACAGGGCATCCACCACGCCGCGCCAGTAGCCAACGCACTCGGCGACAGGGACGACATTGTCCTCAAAGTCCTTCTCGTACTCAAGCGAGCACACGTTCGAGTAGCCGACATCCATCAGGGTGCGGATGACGCGCACATAGTCAATCTTGCCACGCGGCAACGGAATCGACGCGCCGTTGCGCTTGCCAATCTCAAAGTTCTTGATGTGCATGTCGAAGATGCGGTCCGCGTGCTTGCGAATCGTCTCCACGGGATCGACACCGCAACCGTACTCCCAGCCGACGTCCATGCAGAACCCGATGCGCGCATCAAGGTCGTGAATCAGATCCCAGCCGGACTCAACGGACGGGAACATGTTCGGCGAATCCGGACCGTGGTTGTGGATGGCATAGCGGATGTCGTATTCCTTGACCAGCTTCTCAACGTACTCAAGCAGCTTGCGGGAACCTTTGCGCTTGTGCCAGGAATCCTTCTCATCCGTCGGCTCATACGGAACGCCCACAACCGTCTTGACACCAAGACGCTTCGCGAACTCGAACGCCTTGCGCGCCTCCTCCTCGGTCTTCATGTAAATCGGCCCGATGGCATACGGCACGACATCGACCGCCGCGCACTTCTCCTTGAACGCCGCCATATCGGCATCCGTTGCCGTGAAGGGCAGGTGGAAGTCCTTGACGCACAGGTAGTGAATGTCGACTTTCTTGAGGACGGCCAGCATGTCATCCACCTTGTACTTCATCATCGTGTAGCCCGCCATGCCGAACTTGAAGGCGGGCTTCTTGCCCTTCGCCTCCTCGGGTGCCTGTGCCCGGACCGTACCGCCAACCACTGAAAGGGCTCCGGCCGCTGCGACCGAGCCAAAGAAACCTCTGCGCGTCATCTCCATTGTCATATTCCTTGTTGAGTAGTCTATACGAAATTTCTCACATTATACCATAAATCCCCCACTCGTGTGCTTGCACAGTTCGATGCGCGCCTCTCGCACGACCGCCGCGCGCACCCCCTCCCCGAGAGGAAAACCAGGCCGGCCACAGGCACCACGCGGCAGGGGGTCTTGCCGGCCTGCCGGACGGCAGACCCAAGAAGACGCACACGTGAAAGCGTCAGGCCGTTGCCACAAGGAACTTCGCCGAACCGACGATATCCAGAATGTTCGAACAGGCGGGGACAAGCACCGTCTCACCCTGGCGCACGGAAATGCCGTTCACTTCCGCCGCGCCTTTGAGACAGACGAGAATCACAAACGAATCCGTCCCAAGGTCAATATGCGCGGACGAGGTGACCGTCTCAAGCGACACCCGAAAGTGCGGACAACGCACAAGTTCCACTTGCGCCTTCGCCGCGTCATAGCGGACCCGATAACCCTCCTCGGCCTGGACATCCGCATAGTCAATCGCATCCCGCGCAAGTTCCGTATGCAGCTCACGCGTCCGTCCCTGGGCATCCGTCCGCCCGAAATCGCAGATTCGGTAAGTGACGTCGCTCGCCTGCTGAATCTCAACCAACAGGTTGCCCGCGCCAATTGAATGGATGCGCCCCGCCGGAAGATAGAAGGCATCACCCGCATGCGAGTCGTGCGCGGCGACCACATCCGCAAACGGATTCCCCGTCCGCGCAAGCGAAGCCAAGCGATCGAAATCAGCCTTCGAAATCGCCTGCCGCAGACCCGAATAGACCTTCGCGCCCTGCTCGGCCTCCAAAACATACCACATCTCGGACTTGCCAAGGCAGGCGTGTCGCGTCCGCGCCAGTTCGTCATTCGGATGGACCTGAATGGAAAGATCGCGCCGCGCATCAATGAACTTGACGAGCAGGGGGAACATCGTCCCAAACTTCTCGTAAATGCGAGCACCGACAAGTTCCGCACCATACTTGCCAATCAGAGCGGAGAGCGTCAGGCCAACATCGCCATCGGATGAAATGCCGCGCTCCGCGACGACGCTCTCGTGCGCGGGGACGCCCGAAATCTCCCAGCTCTCGCCGACGTGATGCCGGGGGATAGGCAACCCCTTGAAGGGAATCAACCGATCCCCTCCCCACAGCGTCTCCCTGAGGAAGACTTCGAACTTATACGGTCTCATGCGCATATTTTACCATAACTGCGGATTTCTGTCTTCCGCCCAAAAGGTTTATGGTATTGCGGAACACATACCGCGTGTTGCCTTGGCGGGACCGTCCTCAGTCTTCCGCCTTCAGGTAGCGGAGAAGTTCGTCCAACCGATTGATGCGCACCGTAAAGCGCGAATCGCCGAGGCGGCCGAAACCGAACGAGCAGAATGCGCTCTTGATTCCCGCATTGGTCGCGCACTGCAGATCCGTCCAGCTGTCGCCCACCATCCAGTCATGGGACGAAAGGCGATGGCCGCGCAAGCGCGCCGCGCACTCCCGAAGGGGCAGGGCGCTCGGCTTCATCTCCGCACAGTCGCCGCCCGCGACAATGGCATTCCCAAAATATCTGAGGAGACCGAAATGCTCAAGAATGGCACGCGTGGCAAAGGCCGGCTTCGAGGTGTTGATGCCCATCAGCCAGCCGCGCCGCGCCAGTTCCTCCAACGTCTGCCGAACGGACGGATAGAGCTCGATCGATTCCAGCATGTGCTCGGCATAATGGCTCCGGAAGATTTCCCAAAGGGCCTCCACGTCGTCCGCCCGCTCGGGAATTGCATGCGCCAGCAAGTAGCGTGCGCCCTGCCCAACATGGGTCAGGACATCCTCCTGCGAGAGTTCCGCCAAGCCAAGGTCGCGCCGCGTATGGTTCACCGTTGCCGCGAGGTCCGCCCGCGAGTCGATGAGCGTTCCGTCCATATCGAAGAAGACGGCGTTCATATCAGGCGGATGGGACCTTTCGGTATTCTGCGACGGCCTTCTCCCAGGCGGGCGAACCACAGTATCCACACGGCTTGAACTCCGGGCAGAAGCCACGGTAGACGCATTCGGGCACACAGCAGGCGGCAACCTCCGGCTCATGCTTGGCGATTTCGTCCACGACCAACCGCCAGGCCGCACGCGTCTCGGGGCTCGCCTGTCCGCACAGACGGCGGCGCGAGATGAACATGACCGCCTGGGCGTTGGCGAAGCACTCGTGCATCACGGGGGCGTCCTGGCGGCTCTCGTCCCGCGAGACGCCCGTGCGATCGCTCCGCTGCGTCGAGACAAAGTGCTCGATGCCGAACTTGTGACGGACGAAATGCACGCTGACCCAGTAGGGCAGGTCGAGCCACTTCCAGTTGAAGGTCAACTTGCGGATTGGCGAATGCTCGGCCAGGAGAATGCGCTTCTTCCAGCGCGAGCTCGGCTCACCCGTCCCCTCCTCGCGGCGAATCGTCGTACGCGCCGCGTCCGCGACGTCACGCCAGGAGCCAAGGATCTTGAGAAATTTCAGCGAAGCCATCTCAGCGCACCACAAAATTGACCATGCGCTTCGGGACCGCAATGACCTTGACAATCGTCTTGCCGGCCAGGAACTTCGCGACATCCGCATTCGCCCGCGCCGCAGCCTCCATATCCGCCGCCGTTGCCTCGGCCGGGACCCGAATTCTGCCGCGCAACTTGCCGAGCACCTGGACGGGAATCTCAATCTCGTCCTCGACCAGGGCGGACGCGTCAACCGTCGGCCACGGCTCATAGGCGAGAGTACCCGTATGCCCGAGCACCTGCCAGAGTTCCTCCCCGAGGTGCGGTGCGAACGGCGCAAGGCACAGGACGAACTTCTCAAGGTATTCCCGCGGCAGTCCGCCCGCCTTCGCAAACGCCTCGGCCTCGTTGATGTAGACCATCATCGCCGAAATGCCCGTGTTGAACGCCATGGACTCCAGGTCTTCGCCGACCTTCTTGATCATCGCGTTCAGGCTCTTCGCCTCCGCCTTCGTCATCGGGCGATCCACGACCGCCGTCTCGGTGACAAGCTTGTTCGCCCGCTTCAGGAAGCGGTGGACGCCTTCGACGCCCTTCGTCGACCACGGCTTCACGGCCTGCAACGGGCCCATGAACATCTCGTAGAGACGCAGCGAATCCGCACCGTAGTCCCGAATGACGTCGTCCGGGTTGATGACGTTCTTGAGCGACTTCGACATCTTCGCCGGGAATTCGGACAGTTCCTCAAGTTCGCCGCCCTCTTCCGCGCCGAAGGGCTTGCCGTCGCGCCACTCGATGCGGTCCATCGGAATCAAAACGCCGCGCTTCGTTCGATAGGCCATGCCAAGGATCATGCCCTGGTTGACAAGCTTGTGGAACGGCTCGGCGGTCGGGACAAGCCCGAGGTCAAAGAGCACCTTGTGCCAGAAGCGCGAGTAGAGGAGGTGCAGGACCGCGTGCTCCGCACCGCCCACGTACAGGTCAACGGGCAACCACTGCTTCAGGAGTTCCGGGTCGGCGAACGCCTTGTCGTTGTGCGGGTCGATGTAGCGCAGGTAATACCAGCAACTGCCGGCCCACTGCGGCATCGTATTCGTCTCGCGCACACCCTTCTTGCCCGTCTTCGGATCCGTGACGTTCACCCACTCCGTCGCCTTCGCAAGCGGCGGTTCGCCCGTGCCCGTCGGCTTGTAGTCGACGAGTTCGGGCAGGGTCAGTGGCAAGTCCTCCTCGGGGACAAGCGTATTCGTTCCGTCCGCCCAGTGAATCACCGGGAACGGCTCACCCCAATAACGCTGCCGCGAAAAGAGCCAGTCGCGCAACTTGTACTGGGTCTTCGCCTGCCCGACCTTGTGCTCCTCAAGCCAGGCGATCATCTTCGGCCGTGCATCCGCGACGCTCAGGCCGGTCAGGAATCCGGACGAAACCATCACGCCCGTCGCAATGTCGGTAAACGCCGCCGAACCCGTGTAGGGGACGGGGTCGGGGGAGGCCGTCCGCGCCGCCTCGCTGTCGGCCGCCGCGACGACCTGGACAATCGGCAGGTTGAACACCTTGGCGAAGTCAAAGTCGCGCTCGTCGTGCGCCGGCACGGCCATAATCGCGCCCGTACCATAACTCGCCAACACGTAGTCTGAAATGAAAATCGGAATCTCGCGTCCATTGACCGGGTTCACGCCCATGACGCCTTCCAGCCGAACGCCGGTCTTCTCCTTGTTCAGTTCCGTGCGTTCGAAGTCGCTCTTCGTCGCGGCCTTCTTCTGGTAGGCAATGACATCCGCCGCGTTCGTCAGCGTACCGTTCTTCAACCAGTCGGCGACCAGCGCGTGCTCCGGCGAAAGGACCATGTAGGTCGCCCCGAAAAGCGTGTCGCACCGAGTCGTATAGACGGTAATCTTAGCCCCAACGGTCGTCCCGAAGTCCACAAGCGCACCCGTCGACTTGCCAATCCAGTTGCGCTGCATCTCCTTGATGCCCTCGGGCCAGTCCAGCGTATCGAGATCCTTCAGCAGACGCTCCGCATAGGCCGTAATGCGCAGCATCCACTGGCGCATCGGGCGGCGAATGACGGGATGATTGCCGCGCTCCGAGCGGCCATCGATGACCTCTTCGTTCGCAAGCACCGTCCCCAGCGCCGGGCACCAGTTCACCGGCACTTCAGCGACATAGGCCAAGCCCTTCTTGTAGAGCTGCTCAAAAATCCACTGCGTCCACTTGTAGTACTTCGGATCGGTCGTATTGACCTCGCGATCCCAGTCGTAGCTGAAGCCGAGCGCACGAATCTGCTCACGGAAGCGATCGACGTTCTTCTTCGTGGTAATCGCCGGATGCGTCCCCGTTTCAACGGCATACTGCTCGGCCGGGAGGCCAAACGCGTCCCATCCCATCGGATGAAGGACATTGAAGCCCTTCATTCGCTTGTAGCGGCAGAGGATGTCCGTCGCCGTATATCCCTCGGGGTGGCCGACATGAAGCCCGGCCCCCGACGGATAGGGGAACATGTCAAGGCAGTAGAATTTCGGCTTCTTCGACTCGTTCGGGGTCTTGAAGGTCTTGTTTTCGAGCCAGAACTTCTGCCACTTCTTCTCAATGGCAGAGAAATTATAGTCACTCATTTCTGCTTGACGTCCTCGGCGTGTGCGGCGATCGCTTTTTCGATAAGCCCCGACACGTCGTTGGTCGCCGCAGCGACGCCGGCTTTGACGGCGTAGAAAATGGCCTTGTGGGTCGAATTCCCGTGCGTAATGATGACGGCCCCGGGCACGCCAAGGAGCGGTGCGCCCCCATAGACCTCGGGATCCAACTGCTTCTTGAGGGCCTTGAACGCCCCCTTCAGCAGGAGGGCGCAGCACATGCGGAAGAAGTTCTTCTTCAACTCGCTCTTCAGCCAGCCGCCGACCGCATGCGCAACCGACTCAGCCGTCTTCAGAACCACATTGCCGACAAACCCATCCGCAACGGCAACATCGACCTCACCACCGCAGATGTCGTGGCCCTCGATGTTGCCGACGAAATTGAGCCCCTTGACCGACTTGAGAATCGGGTAGGTCTCATGGACGAGGGCATTGCCCTTGCAGTCCTCCGTACCGATGGACAGCAACCCGATGGCCGGGCGTTCACGCTTCAGGACCCGCTCCGAATAGACATTGCCCATGATGGCGAACTGCACAAGCCACTCGGGGTGGCAGTCCATGTTCGCACCGGCATCGAGCAACAGCAACGGACGCGTCGGTGAGCGCGTCGGCAAGACCATGGCAATCGCCGGACGCTTGACGCCCGGAATGCGGCCCAGGTTGACAATGGCGCTCGTCGCAACCGCACCAGAATTGCCGGCGGACACAAAGACGTCCGCCCGCTTCTCCTTCACAAGCCGCATGGCCACGTTAATCGAGCAGTCCTTCTTTCGGCGGACGGCCTCAACGGGCACCTCGTTCATCTCAATCTCGTCCGAGGCCGGGATGATTTCAAGCGTACCCTTTTCAATCGCGTGCTGGAAGAGCGCCTTGCGATCCTTCGAGAACTCGTCGACGACCTTCTGTATCGCGGCCATCTGGCCGACGAGAAGAATCTTGACGTCCTCAATGCCGCAGGCCGCCTCAACGGCGCCCACGACAATTTGCTTGGGGGCATAATCCCCCCCCATCGCATCCAACGCGACCCGTACCATACTGACTTCCGTTGCTAAAGGAAAAGTTCCGCGGCGCCGATGTTACTCGGCGTCGACGGCCACGACCTTACGGCCACGGTAGGTGCCGCACTTCGGGCACGCACGGTGCGAACGAACCGCCGCGCCGCACGCCGGGCAGGTGCCGACCGTCGCGAGGATCGGCTTCTCAAGCTGCGCCACGCGCTGACGCTTACGCATTTTGGACTTCCTGTTCTTAGGGCTTGCCATTTTCTGTACTCCTTACTACTCTGTCTATGTCTTCTTTTACACTTTGATCGTATCAAGCGCCCCCCATCTGTCATCCTTCGGCTCGACCGCCTTCTGGACGATTCCTGGGCACTTTTCATCGCATACCGGGTATGTCGGTAGGGCGAGTATTATACACTCTCTTGCGTCTTCGGTCAAATCGGCCTCCGCCTGATTATCCTTAACCTCGACCGAAACGGTAAAATCATCAACCTTTACCGTCGTGTCGAAGTCCTTTCCGCACCGGCTGCAGACAAGCGAGAAATCCTGCTCAAGATGCCCACGCACCAGAAGCTCGGTTCCAAAGAGCTGTGCCGTCAGCCGATAACGGATGCCGCCAAAGGGATGGACGAATTCCTCCTCAAGGTCAATTGCATCGACTTCACCCACGAGGTCCTCGCCCTCGGGGTTCATCCGTGCAATGTCAATGATCAGTCGTTCTTCCATCGCCCAATGGCTCCTGAATCTCAGGCCCCGAACCGCCCCATCGCCTGGAGGCGATCGTAACGCCGGTTGACGAGTTCTTCCGCCGAGAGTCCCTTGAGTTCGGCAAGGGCCGAGAGAACGGCCTTCTTGACTGCCGCCACGGCCAACTCGTGATTCTTCTGGGCACCGCCGGCCGGCTCCTTGATGATGCCGTCGATGACGCCAAGCTTCTTGAGATCCGCCGCCGTAATCTTCAGCGCCTCGGCCGCTTCGGGAGCCTTCGCCCCGTCACGCCACAGGATGCCTGCGCACCCTTCCGGCGAAATGACCGAGTAGACCGCATTCTCCATCATGAGAATCCGATCGCCAACGGCAATCGCAAGCGCACCGCCCGAACCACCTTCACCCGTCACGACGACCACCACGGGCGTCTTCAGGGCCGCAAAGAACTCCAGCGACTTCGCAATTGCCTCCGCCTGGCCGCGCGCTTCCGCCGTATCCCCGGGGTAGGCACCGGGCGTATCGACGAACGTCACGACGGGACGGTGGAACTTCTCCGCCAATTTCGCCAGGCGCATCGCCTTGCGGTATCCGTCCGGATTCGCCATGCCGAAGTTGGCCTCCATGTTCTCCTCGACGGTCTCACCCTTGTGATGCCCGAGGACAACGACCTTCTCGCCGTCAATCGTCGCAAAACCGCCAATCAGCCCACGGTCGTCGTTGACGAGACGGTCGCCGTGCAATTCCTCAAAGTCGGAACACATCAGGCGGATGAAATCCTTCAGGTGCGGACGCTTCGGATCGCGCGCCAGCTTCACCCTGTCCATCGCTGTCATCTTCTTCATTTTACCTCACGCTCCTTCCGATTTCAGAAACCAAAGTAATCGAGCATCTTCGCCAGGAACTTCTTCAGGTCCTTGCGCTCAACAATCTTGTCAATGAAGCCGTGCTTCTCAAGGTACTCGGCAGACTGGAAATCGGCCGGGAGCTTCTGGTGGATTGTGTTCTCGATGACGCGGCGACCCGCAAACCCGATCAGCGCACGCGGCTCCGTGATGTTGATATCGCCCAGCATCGCAAAACTCGCGCTCACGCCACCCGTCGTCGGGTCCGTCAGCACGGAGATGTAGGGAAGCCCCGCATCTTTCAGGCGACCAATCGCCGCGGATGTCTTGGCCATCTGCATCAGCGAGAGGATGCCCTCGTGCATACGCGCACCACCCGACGCGCAGAAGATGATGAGCGGACGACGCTCGGCCAACGCCTGCTCGCAGGCCTTCGCGATGCGCTCGCCCGTCCCCGTGCCAAGGCTGCCGCCCATGAACGAGAAGTCCATCACGCCCAGCATCACGGGATGCCCGTCAATCTTCGCCGTGCCCATCACGATGGACTCGGTCTCGCCCGTCTTGGCAATCGCGGCTTCGACCTTCGCCTTGTACGGACCCGTCGCGTCGTGGAAATCAAGGTGGTCCGAATAACTCACCGCACGGAAGACCTCGGCAAAGCTATCCTTGTCCGTCACCTGCGCGATGCGTTCACGCGCCGAAAGACGCCCATGATAGTTGCACTTCGGGCAAATGGAACCGTTTTTCTTCCACACATCCTTTGCGAAGTGACTCTTGCACTTGGGACACACCGCCCAAAGCGCCTTTGTCGGCGGAATCGCCGGCTTTTCCTCTTTTCTTTCGAACCAGGCCATTAGTTAACCTCCTCCGTTTTAGAAAATGCGTTAGAACGGCATGAACACGATGCCGTAAATTGACGCGGGCTGGCCGCCAACCGCGCGCAGGCCATGCCGAACAACCGAATTGTAGTAGGCCGTATCGCCTGCACGAAGCACCGTCTTCTCGTTGCCGTAAGTCAGCTCAACCTCACCCGAAATGCAGATGATCAGCTCCTCACCCTCGTGGCTTGAAACCGCATCAACGCCATCCGCCGCGAATTCGATGCGGAACGGATCCATGTGCCGATCGGGCTTCCCCTGCGCAAGGGAGTGGGAAGCGTACCCGAAATCGTTAAGCCCTTCGCCCGCGACCTTCTTCGCCTCAAGGTCGGCGGCACGCGTGATGACGGGATCCGGCTTGAACTGGTCGTCCGTAAATGTCCCCAGACGCTGCCCGAGGGACCTTGAAACCTTCGTCAGAACACCCAACGCCGGCATGACGAGCCCCTTCTCGATCGAGTCAATGACAGCTTCGTCGATACCGCTCTTCTCCGCAAGTGCAGACACGCTCATACCGAGCCGCTCGCGGTAAGTTCTGATTCTTGTTCCGACTTTTGATTCTGTGGACATGATTATCCTTTCCTCAGGAAGTATGTATTATACCAAAAATTCAGTCGCCCCGCCGAGAGGAAACCCCATCCGCCTTATGGTATAATACGCGCATGGAAAAAATTCCGAGTTTTACCATCAACCACGAAAAGCTTCTTCGGGGGCTTTACGTCAGCCGCAAGGATGCCGTCGGAGGCGAAGTCGTCACGACTTTCGACGTCCGCATGAAGGAGCCGAACCGCGAACCCGCACTCTCAAACGGCGCCATCCATACGATTGAGCACCTCGCGGCAACTTATCTTCGCAACGACCCCGAGTGGAAGGACCGAATCGTCTACTGGGGGCCGATGGGATGCCTCACGGGGAACTACCTCCTCGTCCGCGGCGATCTTTCCCCGCGCGACCTCCTGCCGGTCCTCAAGCGAACCTTCGACTTCATTGCGCACTACGAGGGGGCCGTCCCCGGTGCCGCGCCACGCGACTGCGGCAACTGGCAGTTGCACGATCTCGCGGCGGCCAAGCGCGAAGCCGCCGCCTATCTCGCACTGCTCGAGTCGGCGACGGACGCGAACTTGACCTACCCGCAGTAAGCACGATTATTCCGTCTCAACGCCCATCGCCGTGAGCAACGCCTCCGGCGGTGGCATAGGACGAAACGTCTTCGTCGAGACGAAGCAGTGACGCGTAAAGCCCGAGACGAGAATCCGCTCGTCCCCCTTGCGTCGAACCTCGCAGGCAATCTCAAGGCGCACGCCCTTCCGCCCGCACACAAACGCCGTCACTTCCAGCAAATCGTCGTATTTGGCAGGACTTTTGTAGTCCACCTCAGCGTGGATGACGGGGAGCATCCACCCCTCCGCTTCGCACTCCCGGTAGGTGTAGCCGCACGCACGCATCAACTCATTCCGCGCACGCTCAAATAGGGTCAGGTAATTGGCGTAATACACCACACCCATCTGGTCCGTATCGGCGTACGGAACACGATATTCCATCACAATCTTCTTCATGGCGAGAATTATAGCATAATTCAAAAAGGAAAGGGGACGGCCAACGACCGTCCCCTTCCGCTGACAAGACAAGATCCGATTAGGCGACGGAGCCGCCGACCTGCTCAATCTTCGCCTTGGCAGAAGCCGAGCAAGGAACCTTGACGATGAACTTCTTCGTGAGTTCACCGTTGCCGAGGATTTTCACCAGCGGCTTCTTGTTGTCGGTCAGGCCGACCTTCGCCAGGGCCTCGACCGTGATCTCCGCACCGGCCTCGAACTTCTTCTCGAGATCCGAGACATTGACGGCGAGCGCCTTCGCGTTGAACGCGGCATTGTTGAAGCCACGCTTCGGGAGACGGCGCACGAGCGGCATCTGGCCACCTTCAAACATCAGTTTGTGCTTGTGGCCCTTGCGGGAGGCCTGACCCTTCTGACCGCGGCACGAGGTCTTGCCCATGCCCGATCCGCACCCACGGCCAACGCGTTTCCGGCGATGACGGGCACCAGGGGTATTCGTAAGCGAATGAAGTTCCATTTTCTAATCTCCTTTCTTACGCGCGCGCGGCTGCGATTTCCTCTTCGCTGCGGAGCTTGGAGAGCGCGTCCAGCGTGGCCTTGACCACGTTGAGGCGGTTCTTGGAACCGAGCGACTTACCAACGGCGTCGCGAATGCCGGCCGCCTCCAGGACGGGGCGCATGCCACCGCCGACGATCAGACCGGTACCTTCCTTGGCCGGCTTCAGCAACACACGACCACCGTCGCAGACGCCTTCGACGTCGTGGGGAATCGTCTTGCCGCGAAGCGTGACCTTGTGCATATCCTTGCGGGCAGCCTCGCCGCCCTTGCGAATTGCATCGGAAACCTCGTTCGCCTTGCCGAATCCAACGCCAACCTTGCCCTCCTTGTCACCGACGACGATGACGGCGGAGAAGCTCATGCGGCGACCGCCCTTCACGGTCTTCGCGCAACGGTTGATGAACACGGTGTGCTCGTCGAGTTCGTCCTGCGCACCCATTTCGTTGCGCTTGTCGCGATTCATTGCCATGATTACTTAGCCTCCTTCTTGGAGCTGATGACAAGACCCGCCGCAACGGCGGATTCCACGATGGCCGCAACGCGTCCCGTGTACTTGTTGCCGCCGCGATCGACGACCACATTCACGATGCCCGCAGCCTTCGCAGCCTCGGCGGCGGAAGCGCCAAGCGCCTTCGCAACTTCGAGGTTGGCCTTCGTCTCCTTGATGGTGCTCGCGGAGGCGAGGGTCTTGCCCGCGTCGTCGTCGATGAACTGCACGTACATGTGCTTGTTGGTGATGCAAATCGACATACGCGGACGCGCAGCCGTACCAATGACGCGCTGACGAAGACGCAGATGGCGCTTCTGACGCTGAACTTTGCGATTGAAGCTCATTAGGCGACCTTCTTTCCTTGTTTACGGCGAATGTGCTCGCCGACATACTTGATACCCTTGCCCTTGTACGGTTCAGCCGGATAGAACGAACGGATGCGGGCGGCAGCTTCGCCGACCTTATCCTTATCGCACCCAGTCACCGTAACCTGCAGACCATCGTTCTCAACCGTCGCCTTGATGCCGGCGGGGATCGGATAGATCTTCGGCGAGGCGAAGCCGAGCGAAAGCGCAAGGTTCGTCCCCTGAAGAACGGCCTTGAAACCAGTGCCCTCGATGGAGAGCTTCTTCGTGTAGCCAGCGGACACGCCGATGACCATGTTGTGGATCAGCGCGCGGGCGAGTCCATGGAAGTTGCCAAGCGCCGCGTCGTCCGCACAGGCGACGAGCACCTGGTTGCCTTCCACCTTCGCCGTGATGCCATCATGCATCGTGTAGGAAAGCTCACCGAGCTTACCCTTAACCGTCACAGTCTGACCCGCGATGGTCGCTGTCACGCCATCGACGAGCTGGACGGGTTCTTTACCGATTCGAGACATTGTCTTTAGCTCCTGAATTAAGCGACCGTGCAGATGATTTCGCCACCGAGATGCGCCTTCTTCGCCTCAGCACCGGACATCACGCCCTTTGAGGTGGAGAGAATCGCAAGGCCCATGCCGTCAAGAACGGCGGGAATCTCGGGAACCGAAACGAACTTGCGAAGACCCGGCTTCGAGATGCGCTTGATCTCCGTGATGGCGGGAACCGCCCGATCGGAGTACTTCAGCGTAATCACGAGCTTCTTCGGGAAGTCGGTCGTCGTGACGGCATCGGCAATATAGCCGGCCTCTTTCATGATACGGGCGATTTCGCCCTTGAGATTGCTCGCGGGGGTCTCAACGGAGTGAAGGCGGGCCTTCATGCCGTTGCGAATCGTCGTGAGCATATCGGAAATGGGATCGAGTGACATTTTAAGATTCCTTTCCTTTCTTGGTTACCACGAAGCCTTCGTGATTCCGGGAATCAGTCCGGCAACGGCGAGTTCGCGGAAGCAGAGACGGCACACGCCGAACTTGCGCATATACGCATGGCGACGGCCGCACCGCTGGCAGCGGTTATAGCTGCGGACCTTGAACTTCGGGGCCTTCTTCTGCTTTTCAATGAGACACTGCTTAGCCATGATTAGTTCCTCCCTGCGAACGGCATGCCCATGGAGTTGAGAAGCTCCTTGGCGGCCTTGTTGTCAGTCGAGCTGGTCACGAACGTGATGTCCATGCCGGAGTGGGCGGAACCCGTCTCCAACAACTCGGGGAAAATCGAGTGCTCCTTGATACCGAGCGTATAGTTGCCGGCACCATCGAAGCCACGATTCGGAACGCCGCGGAAGTCGCGGATACGGGGAAGCGCGCTGGAGATGAGACGGTCGGCGAATTCCCACATGCGCTCGCCGCGCAGCGTGACCTTCGCACCAATCACCATGCCCTCGCGGAGCTTGAAGTTCGAAATCGACTTCTTCGCCCGGCAAAGCATCGGCTTCTGACCGGTAATCGCCATCAGATCGTCAACGAGCTGCTTCTGCTCATCCTTCGAGACAATGCCGAAGCCCATGTTGATGACGATCTTCTGAAGGCGGGGAACGAGCATCTTGTTGGTGGTGCCGAGCTTCTTCTCAAGCTCAGGAACCATCCGGCTCGCGTATTCGTCTTTAAGTCTTGCCATGATGTTCAGTTCCTTGATTAGAGGGCCTTGCCGCTCTTGACCGAGATACGGACCTTCTTGCCGTCCTTCTCGCCGGTCTTGATGCGCGTACCGCACTTCTTCTCGGCATCGTAGGGCATGAGCTTGCAGAGCCGAATCGGGAGTTCCTTGTCAATGAGACCACCCGCCGTCTTTTCGGTGCGGCGAACGGCCTTCTTGTGGACGTTGAGACCGGCGACAATCGCGGTTCCCTTCTTGGGGTCCACCTTCATCACCGTGCCCGTCTTGCCCGCGTCGTTTCCGCAGGTGACGATGACGGTGTCGTTCTTCTTGATTCTTGCGATAGCCATTTGCTTGCTCCTTATCAGACCACTTCCGGGGCCATCGAGAGGATCTTCATGTAGTTCCTGTCACGGAGTTCGCGAGCGACCGGCCCGAAAACACGCGTACCGATCGGGTTGAACTTCGAGTCAACGAGAACGCACGCGTTCTGGTCGAAGTGAACGGTCGAACCGTCCTCGCGGCGAATCGGGTTGCCCGTGCGCACGATGACAGCCGTCGCAACCGAGCCCTTCTTGATGGAGCTGGTCGGCGACGCCTCCTTGATTGCAACGCGAATGACATCGCCCAGATAGGCGTACTCCTTGCGCTGCCGGAGGATGCGGAAACACATGGCGCGCTTGGCACCGGTGTTGTCCGCAACAACGAGATTGGAGAGTTCCTGCAACATTTCGCTGTCTCCTTACTTCACGATGCGCCAACGCTTCGTAGCGCTGAGCGGACGCGATTCCATAATGGTGACGGTGTCACCGACTTTCGCCGTGTCGTCCTCGTCATGCACGTGATACTTCTTCGTGCGCGTGACGATCTTGCCGTACACGGGGTGGCGCTCACGGTAGCTGACCGTCACGACCACGCTCTTCGCGCCCATCTTGGACGCAACGACGCCTTTGCGCACCTTGCGCGCGCCGCGGTTATTGGTTTCCGTGCTCATCAGATTTTGACTCCTGCGCGGGTGATGAATTTAGTGTGGATGCCGATTTTGGTAGCGGCGAGACGGAGGCACTCCTTGGCCACTTCCTCGCTGACGCCACCGACCTCGAAGAGCACCTTGCCGGGAAGGATGACGGCCGCCCAGAACTCGGGGTTGCCCTTTCCTCCACCCATACGCACTTCGATCGGCTTACGCGTGACGGGCTTGTCGGGGAACACGCGGATCCACAACTTACCCTTACGCTTCATCTCACGGTTAATCGCAACGCGGCAAGCTTCAATCTGCGTCGCGGTCAGCAGACCACGGGTCAGTGCCTTCAGACCGAACTCGCCATAGGCGAGCTCCGTGCCCGACGTGGCATAACCCGAACGGTTGCCCTTCGAAACCTTGCGGTACTTAACTCTCTTAGGCATGAGCGGCATGGCGCTTACCTCCTTCACGGTCACCACGACGTTCGCCCCGAGGAGCGCGCGGCTGGAAACCATCCTTCTTGCAGATCCAAACCTTGATTCCGATCTTGCCGGCGGTCGTGTTCGCCTCGGCGAAACCGTAGTCGATGTTCGCACGCAGCGTGTGCAGCGGAACCTTGCCCTCGCGGGACCACTCGACGCGCGCGATTTCCGCGCCGTTGATACGGCCACCCGCATGAACCTTGATTCCGTCCACGCCCATGTCCATCGCAACCTTCATCGCACGCTTCATGGCGCGCTTGAGGGCGATACGGCGCTCAAGCTGCTGGGCAATGCCCTCGGCAACGAGCTGGGCATCCGCGTCGGCACCCTGGACTTCCTTGATCTCAAGATAGACTTCCTTCTTGGTCATCTTCTCAAGTTCGGCGCGAATCGCCTCGACATCACCGCCCTTGCGGCCGATGATAACGCCCGGACGGGCGCTGAAGAGGGTCACGCGCACACGATTTGCATAACGCTCGATCAGAACCTTCGAGATGCCGGCCTCGGCGAGCTTCGCCTTGACGACCTTGCGGATCTCCTGGTCCTCAATCAGGTACGCGCCGAACGTCTTCTTGGGCGCGAACCAACGGCTGCCCCAGGCGTGGTTGACGCCGATGCGGAAACCGATAGGATTGACTTTCTGTCCCATTACTTCGTCTCCTTCTTGGCGTCGGTGAGGACAACCTTGCAGTGGCAGAGGCGGCGGGCGATCGGGTGAGCCGAGCCACGGGCCGTCGGCCAGTAACGACGCATACGAGTGGATTCGTCGAACACGCAGAGCTTCACGAGAAGTTCGCCCGGTTCGGCAACGCCATTGTTGTTCTTCGCATTCGCGATTGCGCTCAGAATCGTCTTGCGGAGAATCTCAGCCGCCTTCTTGGGCGAGAACTCGACGACCTTGAGCGCCTCCGAGGCCTTGAGGCCCTGGCAGGCACGCGCCAGCGGACGGCCCTTGAAGGCCGACATGCGCGCATTGCGGGTGATGGAGATGACTTCCATTGCTTATATCTCCTTACTTCTTTTCAACCTTCGCGGCGGAATTGCCGTGCGCCTTGAACGTGCGCGTCGGGGCGAATTCGCCGAGCCGGTGACCGACCATGTTTTCGGTGATGAAGATCGGCATGTGCTGCCGTCCGTTGTGAATCGCGAACGTAAGGCCGACGAAATCCGGAAGCACCATCGAACGACGGCTCCACGTCTTGATCGGCTGCTTCTTTCCGCTCGCCTGCATCTTTTCGACCTTGCGGAGGAGGCTCTCCTCCACGTACGGTCCCTTCTTGAGAGAACGCGACATGTGTTATTTCCTCCTCTTGACAATGACCTTGTCGGACGCCTTCCTCTTCGGACGCGTCTTGCCGCCCTTGGCGAGCTGACCCCACGGGGAACGCGGATGCGAACCACCAGACGTACGGCCTTCGCCGCCGCCCATCGGGTGATCGACAGGGTTCATGGCAACGCCGCGCACCGTCGGACGGATGCCGAGATAACGCTTGCGGCCAGCCTTGCCGAGCTTGATCGAACCCCAGTCCTTGTTGCCGACCGAGCCAACGCAGGCGAGGCAACGACCGTTGAACATGCGGATTTCGCCGGACGGCATCTTCAGCGTCACGACATTTCCGTCACGCGCCATAATCTGGCAGGAGTTGCCGGCCGAACGAGCGACCTTCGCGCCCTCGCCAGGAACGAGCTCAACCGCGTGGACCATGAGACCGAGCGGGATCTTCGCCAGCGGGAGGCAGTTGCCAACCGTCGCCTCAGCGTTCGGTCCGTTCAGGACCTTCATGCCGGGCTTGAGGCCCTCGGGGGCAAGGATGTAACTCTTCACGCCATCGGCATACTCAATGAGAGCCAGGTAGGCGCTACGGGTCGGATCGTACGCGATGTCCTTGACCGTCGCCTCGACGTCAAACTTGTTGCGCTTGAAGTCGACGAGACGCAGACGCTGCTTCGCGCCGCCGCCATGGTGACGCGTCGTGATGCGGCCCTGGTTGTTGCGGCCAGCCGTCTTGCGCACGGCCTTGGTCAGCGACTTGACCGGGCGCTTCTCGGTGATTTCCTCGAACGAGGCGGAAACGCGGAAGCGCATTCCCTCGCTACGAGCCTTGTAGGTTTTAAGTGCCATTTTCTTCTCGCTCCTTAGACCTGCTCAATGCGCTCGCCAGCCTTGACGGTGACAATCGCCTTCTTCCAGGTCGGTTCCACGGTCGCACGGCGGGTGCCGCGGATGTACTTGAGACCGCCCTTCATGTTGGCGGTGCGAACCGCGAGGACGTGCACGCCGAACTTCTTCTCGACGGCAACCGCAATCTCGGGCTTGCGGGCATCACGCGCAACTTCGAGCGCATAACGATTCTCGAGTGCGAGTTTCGTGCCCTTCTCGGTGATCAAGACCTTCTTGATGATTTCTTTCGCCATGACTTCAGCTCCTTACTTGGCGATTCGCGCCATGAGTGCATCGAAGCCGGCCTTGTCGCAGACGAGCTTGCGGTTCGCGAGAACGGCGTACACGTCGAGCGCCTGGGCGGTCGAGTAGTCGATGCGGGGGAGGTTGGAGGTGACGAGCACGACCGTGTCATCGACGTCCTTCTGGACGATGATGGCGGTGCGGTCGACGCCGAGCTTCTTGAGCAGCGCGACCATGAGCTTCGTCTTCGGGGCCTCGAACTTGAACTCGTCGAGGACAATCACGTCACCCGCGACAATCTTATCCGAAAGGGCGCGCGCAAACGCGAGCTTCATCACCTTCTTGTTAATCTTCTGGGAGTAGTCACGCGGCTTCGGGCCGTGCGCCACACCACCGCCGCGCCACACGGGCGACTGACGGAAACCGGCGCGGGCGTTACCCGTACCCTTCTGCTTCCAGGGCTTCTTGTTCGAGCCGGCGACCTCGCCCTTGCCCTTCGTCGAAGCCGTACCCGCACGCATCGCGTTGCGAATCGCGGTGACCGCATCCTTAACGGCCTGCGCACCCTTGTCGAGCGTCAGGAGGGACTGGTCGACGTTGATATCGATCTTTTCCATGATTACTTAGCCCCCTTCTTCGCCTTCGCGGCGAGAACGTTGTTCTTGAGGGACTTGCGCACGAACACGATGCCGTTGCGGGCACCGGGAATCGAACCCTTGACGAGCAGCGCATTGTCCTCAGGGCGAACCTGAACGACCTCAAGGTTCATCGCCTTGCGGTTCACGTCACCCATGTGGCCGGGCATCTTCTTGCCCTTTTCAATCCAACCGGGGAGGTCGCGGGCCGCCAAGCCACCGGTGCGGCGCTTCGAGTGACCACCGTGGGTCATGTTGCCGCCGGCGAAGCCGTAGCGCTTGAGAACGCCCGCAAAGCCCTTGCCCTTCGTCACGCCCGTCACGTCGACATACTTGACGCCCTCGAAGTTCGAGACCGTCACATTGTCGCCGACCTTGAGCGCGGCATCCGACTCTTCCATCGCGAACTCGCGCAGAACGCGCATCGCCTGGACGCCGGCCTTCTCGAAGCGGGCGCGAACCGGCTTCGTGAGACGCTGGGGCTTCTGGGGACCAAAGCCAATCTGGGCGGCCACATAGCCGTCCTTTTCAAGGGTCTTGAGCTGCACAACCGGGCAGGGACCGACTTCGATCACGGTCACGCACGTGCGCTTGCCGTTCTCGTCGTAGACCTGGGTCATGCCGATCTTCTTACCAATCAAACCTTCCATCACGCACCCCCTTAGACCTTGATGGTGATGTCAACGCCCGCCGGAAGATTGAGCTTCTTGAGCTCATCAATCGTCTGGGAGGTCGGATTGACGATGTCGAGAAGACGCTTATGCGTGCGCATCTCGAACTGGTCCATGGACTTCTTGTCGACGTTCGGTGAACGGTTCACCGTAAAACGCTCGACGCGGGTCGGCAGAGGAATCGGGCCGACAACCTGCGCACCCGTTCCGCGGGCCGTGTCGATGATTCCACCGACGGCCTGATCCAGCACACGATAGTCGTATGCCTGGAGGCGGATGCGTACTCTTTGCTGCTGCATCTCTTGATGTTTCCTTTAGTTTTCTGTTCATTTACCTGCATTTTGACGACCTCACTCTCGGCGGACTTCACCCGAAGTCGCCGCCGGAAGCCCAATTGCCTGCGGCCTCGCGTGCGGTTGTGTCTCAACGCAGTCCTCTCCTTAAAAGGAAGTCGCCCACGGATGCAATCGCAACCGCGGGCGAACCCAGCGGTCACGACGCGACGGGATTCACTCGCCCGTATCGCGACCCTCCTCTTTCGAAGATTGTCGGATAGTATACCAAATTTCGGGATACCGCGCAAGGGGGCCCAGAATTGGAAAATTGTAAAACCGAATGGGTCAGCGAAAGAGGAAAGGAAGATGACAGGGAAGAAGGAGCCGGACCACCCCATGGGGCGGCCCGCGCCGCCGGAAAGAGAATGCCCACGGCACCCGGAAATCGTGTACAATGGTAGCCCATACACACGAAAGGCGGACGCCGTGAGCACGAGAAAGCAGGCCCTACACAAGGCCCCGGGTACAGGCTGACCGACCGGGAGCGCACGATTCTCGCGGCGACAACATGAATCGACGCGAAAACACCCATCACAAACGGGAATTTTTACGATTATAGAAGGTGGAGAGGCCGATCTCCACGGGTGGAGACCAGCAGGAGAACGGGAAAGCACCTTAGTCCTTTGCACAAACCACTAAGGTGCTTTGATCAAACCACCTTAGTCCTTTGATGAAAGCACCTTAGTCCTTTCCCTTTAGGTTGCGCAACCTCGACCCTTCGGGTTGCGCATCCC
>JBNMKZ010000020.1:0-38458 GCA_050874585.1 Verrucomicrobiota bacterium
AGATGGAGTTCGAGCTGCTGACCGGATAGCCCGCCTCCGGGGACGTCCGGGCGGACGCAGAAGCCCCCTGAAGCCGCGAAAACCGCGAACGGCTCTCCGGGGGCTCGACAGCCATTTTCAAAACTGGGGATAATCCAGTCGTGATTGCCATACACAGGATGCGCTTTTTTTGGTATACTTACATCAATTCCCTTGTCGAGGGGTATCTTTTGAATATGGTCAGAAAGGTTAAGATATGAAAAGACTGTGGATGAAACGGACGGTTGTTGCGCTGGCGTTTGCTGCCGCGCTCGTCGGCTGCCTGACGGGAAAGAACGCCTCCGTGCCCGTGGAGCGCATCGGCGTGTGTAGCTGGAGTTTCCGCAAGCCACTGGTCGAAGTTGCCAAGGAGATGGAGAAGTCGGGCATTCGGGGCATCCACCTCGCGCTCGGGCCATTCATTGCGCCGGATGGGCGGCATGGCGCGGCAGAAGGGGCGCGGTCGCTTGCTTTTGTCAAGGAACGCATCGCCAAGGGCGATTGGGTGCTGATGTCCACGATGATTGGCTTCCCGCAGGAGGACTACTCGACGCTGGAGACGATTCGCAAGACGGGGGGCATCGTCCCCGACGACAAGTGGGAGACGAACAAGCGTCTTGTTACGGCGGCGGCTAAGCTGTCGCAGGAACTCGGGTCGCCTTATCTGACCCTCCACGCCGGCTTTCTGGACGAAAGCGATCCCATCGCCTATGCGAAGTATGTCGCACGTGTGACGTGGATGCGTGACGAGTGCGCGAAGTACAACACGCCCCTGCTACTGGAGTCGGGGCAGGAGACGGCCGAGGATCTCGCCAAGTTCATGTCCGCCGTCCCGGGTGTTGGCATCAATTTCGACCCGGCGAACATGATCCTCTATGGAAAGGGCGAGCCGATTGCGGCCGTCCGCACGCTGATTCCCTGGATTCGTCAGATTCACGTGAAGGATGCCGTTCAGACGGCTGTTCCCGGCACATGGGGTGATGAGGTCGCCTGGGGCGAGGGCCAGGTTGGCGGCAAGGCTTTTCTTGCAACGCTGGAAGCCCTCGGGTACAAGGGGAATTTCGTCATCGAGCGCGAGGCCGGTTCGGACCGCGCGGGCGATATCGCAAAGGCAGCAAGCGAACTTAAGGAGTAATATGAACACGTCAAGAAGATCCTTTCTGAAGGGTGCGGCGGCCGTTGGGGCCTTCAACCTCATTCCTGCGCACGTCCTCTGGGGCGCGACAGCTCCCTCCAACCAGTTGACCCGTGCGCTAATCGGCTTCGGTGTGATTGCGCATTCGGAGAACCACCTGCCGTACAAGGGCTCCAGGCTCATCGGCCTGTGCGATCCGTTTGTCAATCGCGTTCAGGCGGGCCTTGCGGCTGCGGAGGAACACGGTTGGGGCAAGATCAAGGCCTACAAGAACTTCATGGAACTTCTCGCCGACAAGGACGTCGACATTGTCCACATCTGCACACCGCCGCACTGGCATGGCTGCATGAGCGTGATGGCGGCGAACGCCGGCAAGGATATTTGGTGCGAGAAGCCGATGACGCGCACGGTGGGCGAGGGCAAGCGCGTGATGGAGGTCGTCAAGGCGAAGAAGCGGATGTTCCGTCTGAACACGTGGTTCAGGTTCAAGGACCCGTTCTACGGTTTTGGAACGCCCGTGAAGCCCGTCCGCCAGGTCGTTGAGAATGGACTTCTCGGCAATGGCCCGATTCGCTGTGTTTTTGGCGCGGGGCAGGGCTTTAACTGGAAGTTCGGCTGGTCGGGTCGCGTGAACCAGACGCCGGAGCCGATCCCCGAGGGGTTCGACTACGAGATGTGGCTTGGCCCGGCGCCCTGGAAGCCGTATACCGCGCACCGCGTCGGCACGTCCTTCCGTGGCTACTGGGACTATGATTCCGGCGGGCTGGGGGATATGGCCCAGCACTATCTGGATCCGTTGCAGTACCTGCTCTGCAAGGATGAGACCAGCCCCGTTCGAATTGACTACATTGGCCCGAAGCAGCATCCGGAGGCCGTGGGCCGCTTCGATCGCCTGACCTTGACCTATGCCGATGGGACGGAGGTCATCCTCGACGGTGACGAGTCGCTGAAGAACGAGCCGTTCCTCCGTGGTTCGAATGGCACGACCGTGTGGCCGTGCCGTACGCCGGAGGGAACCGTTCGTGGCTGGACGACGTACGAGCAGGCGAAGAATCAGATGTTCGGCATGAAGGACGGCTCCGGGAAGGAGTTGGATGTCCGCGCCATTCTGAAGGATCTCCCGGAGCCGGCACCGCAGGTGACGGACTTCATGGAGTCCGTGCGCGAGCGCAAGACCTTTGCGCTCAACGAGTCGAATGGCTTCCGCAGCAGTTCCATGTTCAACCTCGGCATCGTCGCCGAGCGACTGGGGCGTGGCTTTGACTTCGATCCCGTTTCGCTTCATGCGGTCAACGACCCGGCGGCGGATCGCTTCCTCTACCCGTCCATGCGCGAGCCGTGGGCGACGGAATTCATGAAAGGCTGATGAAAATGAAGAAACTCCTTTGGATGATGGTCGTGGCCGCCTGTGCGGTCGTGCATGGTGCGGAAGTCGAGTCGACGGATCCCGTGGCCCCATTTGACGATTACGGTCCGGCCATGGCCTCCGACGCGGCGCACCCGATGGCTGTCGAGTGGCACAATGTGCACGCGGCGGAACTGAAGGAAGCCGTCTCGGATGCGACGCTCGCGGCGTTTGTCAAGGATGCGGACGCGGCGGGGAAGATTCTCGTGAAGGTCACCAAGGCCTACGAGACGGACGCGTTGGTTTCCATTCAGATCGCGGCGGTTTCGCAGTGGGTGATGATGCCCAAGCGCGAGGCGCAACGCAAGGTCTGGGTGCAGGCTCTGATGTCGCGGATTGAGTCGACGGACGACTCTTATGTCAAGGAGTTCTGCCTCGACCAGCTGCGCTGGTGCGGTTGCTCCTGCCCGAAACTGGTGGAGCGAATCAAGGCGGTCGAGAGCACGACGAAGGACAAGGCGGTCAGGGATCTTGCTGGCATCGTCTTGCGCGAAATTGCGGGCAAGGGAATTGGACAGTAAGATGGAGCGCAAGCTGAAGGCTATTGTCCTTGGTGCAGGCTACCGGGGGCGGGCGTATGCGGATTACGCGAAACTCCACCCGGATCAACTTGAGATTGTCGGTGTCGCCGACCCCGTTCAGGCCGAGACAATTCCGGCCAAGATGTACTGGAAGGACTGGCGTGAGTGCCTCGCGCAGCGTCCCGAGGCGGACTTCGTGATGATTACGATGCCGGATGCGCTGCATTACGAGCCGGCGCTGATGGCTCTGGAGGCGGGCTACAACCTGCTCCTTGAGAAGCCGATTTCTCCCACGGAGTCCGAATGCCGCGAGGTTATCGCCAAGGCGCTTGAGAAGAAGCGCCTGGTTATCGTTGGCCACATCCTTCGGTACACGCCCTACTTTGCGCATATCAAGGCCGTCATCGATTCCGGTGAAATCGGTGAGGTCGTGTCAATCGCCCATCAGGAGTCCGCCGGATTCTACAAGGTGGCGCACTCCTACTGTCGCGGCAATTGGGCGAACTCGAAAAAGTCCTCGCCGATTATCCTCGCGAAGTGCTCGCATGACTTCGACCTCTTCGCCTGGTGGATTGGCAAGAAATGCCGGCGCGTGTCGAGTTTCGGGTCGATCAAACTCTTCCGCAAGGAGAACAAGCCCGTCGGCGCGGCGGATCGTTGTCTGGACTGTCCCGCCGCGATTGAGCGCAAGTGCATCTGGAGCGCGAAGAAGATGTACCTCAAGTACGATGAGTTGAAGTACCTCTTTGCCGACCAATCCGACGAGGCGATGATGAAACTCATTCGCGAGACGGAGTACGGCAAGTGCGTCTACTGCTGCGACAACGACGTCCCCGACCACCAGTCCGTGAACATGGAGTTCGAGGGCGGGGCGACGGTCAGCCACATGATGACCGGCTTCACCGAGAAGAACGTCCGGACGACGCGCATCTCCTGTACGCGTGGTGAAATCATCGGCGACGGAACGACGTTGCACATTTGCCGCTTTGACGGTGGAGATGTGGAGACGGGTGTGCCGCTGTCGCTCCGCGTGGAGAATCCCTCCCGTCATGGTGGCGGCGACTTCAATCTGGTCTCAGAACTCATACGCATTCTGTGGCGCAATGATCCGGACGAGATTCGTGAGACGACGGCGCAGGCTCTTGAGAGCCATGTCATCGCCTTCGCGGCGGAAAAGTCGCGTCTTGAGGGCGGCAAGGTCATCGAAATGATTTAAGAGAAAGGTGCCTCGGCAGATGGGTCATCAGCATCAGGCAGGTAGGAGGATGCAGTGGGCGGCACTCGTTGCCGCGTTCGGCAGTGCGGTTGTCGGCCCGATGGTTTGGGCTGACGGGACGAACGATTGGGAGAATCTTGCCGTCAATTCGCGGAATCGTCTCCCCGCCCGAACCTACTCGATGCCGCTTGCCGATGTTCAGTCGGCCCTGACGGATCAGCTTGAGCCTGAGACACCCTACAAGAAGTCGTTGAACGGGCAGTGGAAGATTTCCTGGGCGGGGAATCCCGACTTGCGCGTGAAGGACTTCTACCGCCTTGATTTCAATGACTCGGACTGGTTCGCGATAGACGTCCCGAGCTGTGTGGAAATGCGCGGCTTCGGTTCGCCCGGCTACACGAACATCCGCTACCCGCACGCAAATGCCGCGCCGAAGATTCTGGATCGGCGGTCGAAGAAGGGCGATTACAATCCCGTTTCGAGTTATCGCCGGACATTTACCGTGCCGTCGGACTGGGCGGGGCGTGATGTCATCCTTCGGTTTGACGGCGTCTATTCGGCGTATTACGTCTGGGTGAACGGCGAGATGGTCGGGTATGCGGAAGATTCGAAACTGCCGAGTGAGTTCGACATCACGGATTTTCTGAAGCAGGGCGAGAACCTTTTGGCCGTTGAGGTTTACCGCTGGTGTGACGGCAGTTATCTCGAAGACCAGGATATGTTCCGCTTTTCGGGAATCTTCCGCGACGTGACCCTCTGGGCGAAGCCGAAGGACGGCATTTGGGATTTTGTCGTCC
Source organism: Verrucomicrobiota bacterium (assembly GCA_050874585.1). Taxonomy (GTDB): domain Bacteria; phylum Verrucomicrobiota; class Kiritimatiellia; order RFP12; family UBA1067; genus UBA1067. The sequence continues at coordinate 5,093 of JBNMKZ010000020.1, forward strand.
AGACGGAACTCGCGGCGGATTTCACCTCGGCGACACTGAAGGTGGCCGGATGCCCGTTTGACGAGGCGACGCTGTACGATGCCGCGAACAAGCCCGTTGGGGTGCTGACGAATCCGGCGGCAACGCTGAAGGTTGACGGTGTCAGACTGTGGTCGGCGGAGAAACCCTACCTCTATACGCTCGTCCTCAAGAAGGGGACGGACATCCGCATGAAGCGCGTGGGCTTCAAGGAGCAGAAGATTGTCGGCAATGCCTTTTGCGTCAACGGGCAAAAGATCAAACTCAAGGGCGTCAATCGGCATGAGACGGACCCCGAGAACGGGCGGGCGGTGTCCATCGAGACGATGGTGAAGGACATCCAGCTGATGAAGCAGTTCAACATCAACACCGTCCGTACGAGCCACTATCCGAATCATCACCTGTGGTACGATCTCTGCGATCGGTATGGCATCTATCTTGTCGCGGAGGCGAATGTCGAGGCCCATGAGCCGGGCTACGGCGAAGGTGGCTTGGGGCGCAAGCCCGAGTGGGAGCCGAGCATTCGTGAGCGCAACGAGCGGCACGTTGAGTTCTACCGCAACAATCCTTCGGTCACGATTTGGTCGCTGGGGAATGAGACGGGGCACGGCATGTGCTTCACATCCGCAATTGCCCGCGTCAAGGCCCTTGATCCTACCCGTCCGACCCACTGGGAACGCGGCAATCGCGACGTGGACATTGATTCGCAGATGTACCCTGATGTCGACTGGGTTGTTCGGCGCGGCAAATTGGGCGATGAGCCGTTCGATTCGCGCACGGAGATGCCGTCCTGGACGGGCGGGGCGGACGCGTCGATTGCGCAGACCGCGGGGAAGCCGGCCTTTCTGTGCGAATATGCGCACGCGATGGGCAATGCCGTCGGGAACCTGCAGGAATACTGGGAGGCAATTTATTCCTACGACGCGCTGATGGGCGGCTGCATCTGGGACTGGGTTGACCAGGCCGTGTGGAAGTCGGCGAATCGGATGGACTCGCGTACGGGGCGGCCCGAACGCTATTTGGCGTATGGCGGCGACTTTGACGAGTTGCCGAATGATGGCCCGTTCTGCGTCAACGGTGTCATCGGCCCGTTCCGTGAGGTTTCGGCGAAGCTGATTGAGGTGGGACAAGTCTACCGAAATCTCGTCGTGACGCGGAAGCCGGAAGGACTGGAGCTGGAGAATCGGTTTGGCTTTACTTTTGCGGATGAGTATGCGGGCGTGTACGAGCTTCTTCGAGATGGGCAGGTCGTTGAGACGGGCGCGTTTGAAGTCCCCCATGTTGCGCCGCTTTCGCGTGGGCCGCTGGCACTTCCCGCGTTCCGCTATCCGATAGGGTCGAAGCCGGGTGAGTATCTGCTCAACCTCAACTTCAGGCAAAAGGCCGCGACCGCATGGGCCGAGAAGGGGTGGACGGTTGCGCGTAACCAGGTTCGGCTCTCGTCTGAGACCTTCACGAATGAAGCCCTGAAGGCCTTCGTTCCATCGCAGGTCGAGGTGGAGGAGTCGGATGCGGCGGTTACGGTGAAGGCGGGAGGGACAACGGCCGTCTTCTGCCGAAAGATTGGGACGCTCGCTTCGCTGACGATGAATGGTCGGCCGGTGTTGATGGACTACCCACGGGGTGTTGATGGACTGGTCGCGGGCCCGCAGTTGACGTGTGCGCGGGCTTTCACCGACAATGACAACTGGTTGCGGGGCGATTTCTACGCGAGCGGGCTGACGCAACTGCGGTACCATGCGCGGCCGATTGTCGTTTCGGGCAATACGGTTCGCACGTCCGTCCTTGTCACTGGCTCGAAGTCGGCTGGTTTTGTGCATGAGACGACATGGACATTTGGCGCGAATGGCTCAATTGCGCTCGCAAGCAAGTCTACGCCGTTCGGATCGATGCCTTCGGCTCTTCCGCGTCTTGGGCTTTCGCTCAGGCTGGTGGGTGAACTGGATCGCGTCGCCTACTACGGAAGAGGTCCCCGCGAAAACTACGTCGACCGCAAGACGGGCAGTTTCCTCGGGTGCTGGCAGTCGTCGGTTGACGAACTGGCTGAACCTTATATCCGGCCCCAGGACAACGGTTTCCGTTGTGATGTCCGCTGGGTGAAGTTCACGGATGCCCGTGGGCGTGGCGTAAAGTTGAGTGCTTCCGTTCCCCTCTACGTTCAGGCTTTGCGCAATGACTGGGAGGAACTTGAGTTCGCCCGCCATCGGAATGGACAGCAGCGTTTTCGTTCGCCGCTTGTACCGCGTGAGGAGATTTGCCTGAATGTGGACATCCGCCAGTTGGGCCTTGGCGGGGCGAGTTGCGGACCGCGTCCGCTTGAGAAGTACATTTTCGCCATTCAGCCAGAGGAATGGGAACTTTTGATTGAACCTGTTTGTGAGTAAGGATTAAGCAAAATGATAGACATCAGGAAACTACGGGAAGAGTTCGATGCCACGGCCGCCGCACTTGCGCGGCGTGGGGTCGAGAAGGAGCGCCTGGAAAAGGCGCGTGACTTGGATGCGCGCCGTCGCGCACTTGTCGGGGAAACGGAATCCCTGAAGGCCAAGCGGAATGCGGCCTCGAAGGAAATCGGTGCGATTGCGAAGTCGGGCGGCGATATTTCGAAGGTCAAGGAGGAAATGCGGCAGGTTGGCGATCGGATTGCGGAAATCGACCGCGAGCTTGCGACGGTCGAGCACGACCTGCGTGAGACCCTGCTGATGATTCCGAACATTCCCGCGCCGGAGATTCCGACCGGTCCGGATAGCTCGACGAACGTCGTTGTGCGCAAGGTCGGTGAATGGAAAGACCCCGATTTCGAGATTCTCGATCACATGAAGGTGGGCGAGAAGCTCGGCATCTTTGATTTCCCGCGTGGCGTGAAGCTGACGGGCACGGGCTTTCCGATCATCCTCGGGCAGGGTGCCAAGCTCCAGCGTGCGCTCATTCAGTACATGCTCGACTTGCACTGCCAGACGCAGGGCTATACCGAGATGCTGCCGCCGTTCGTGGTCAACAGCGACTCCATGACGGGTACGGGCCAGTTGCCGAAGTTTGCGGAAGATCTCTACCACTGCAATGTGGATGACTTCTGGCTGATCCCGACGGCCGAGGTGCCGGTGACGAACTATTACCGCGACGACATCCTTGACGGCAAGAAGTTGCCGATCAAGCTCACGGCCTATACGCCGTGCTTCCGCCGCGAGGCGGGCAGTGCCGGCAAGATGACGCGTGGAATGTTGCGCGTCCATCAGTTCGACAAGGTCGAGATGGTGAACTTCGTTCATCCCGACACCAGCTTCCAGCAGTTGGAGACGCTCGTGAAGGAAGCGGAGGCCGTCCTGACGGGTCTCGGCCTTCACTTCCGCGTCATCATGCTCAGTTCGGGTGACATGGGCTTTTCCGCTGCCAAGTGCTACGACCTTGAGTTGTGGGCACCGGGCGAGAAGCAGTGGCTGGAAGTGTCGTCCTGCTCGTGCTTTACGGACTACCAGGCTCGCCGCCTGAACTGCCGTTTCCGCGATGCGGACGGAAAGACCAAGCTCGTCCACACGCTGAACGGGTCGGGTGTCGCTCTGCCGCGCCTGATGGTCGCGCTGCTTGAACAGCACCAGAATGCGGACGGTTCGGTGACGATTCCGGAAGTCCTGCGGCCCTATATGGGCGGACTTGAGAAGCTGACGCCCGTGAAGTAACGGGGGTACTTCCAAGAAAAGTGGCGGCGTGGGCGCATGGAGCGTCCGCGTCGCTGACTTTTGATGGTTCCAGAGGGAAATGCCGCGCGACAAGAAAGTCGCGCCGCCCAGGCCTCCGCACGGACGGCATTGCCCCTGTGGGCGTTTTATGGTATAATTCGCGCCTGTCATTTCTCCTATAAGGTAGTAAGGAAAGCAGATTATGGCCGAAACGGAAGCGTTGGTTAGTGAATTGAATGGTTGCGCGGAACGCGGTGACTTTGCGACTGCGTTCGGGCTCATTCGGGCGAATATGGGTGATTTCGCACGGGAACTCAAACCGACTGGAATCAGGGATGCATTGAAGAAGACGACCAAGGATCGTCTTCTTCTTTCCTTCTTGGAAGGCATCGACTTCGCGCGGCGGCCGCTGGACGAGTCGATGATGCGCCTTGAGAAGCTGCTCTCCTTCAAGGAAGGGGCCCTTGTGCTCAATCCGACATGGGGTCTCGGCAAGGTGCGTCGTTTGGATTATTTCTATCGCCGCATTACGGTCGACTTCAAGACGCGCAAGGGGCATCAGTTCGCCTATACGGCGGCGACCGATATGCTGGAACTCGCACCCGAAAACCACATTCTCGTGCGGTGCGCGGCGGATCCGGCTGTCGTCGAGACGATGATTAAGGAGCGTCCCGGCGAGTTCGTCAAGGAGGTGCTCAAGAGCTACGGCGACCTTCCGCTCGTGCGGTTGGAGGAGATTTGCGTCGGCAACGGATTCGTCAAGTCCGTCAACTGGAAGAAGTTTTGGGAGACGGCGCGCGCCGAACTCCGCCGCGACAAGCTGGTGACGATTCCCGTGAAGCGGGCAGATCCGATTCGCCTGAAGGCCGTTGAAGAGGATTATGGTGATGGCTGGATGATGGCATTTGCACACGAGACAGATCCGAAACTCATTCTTGCGAAGGTCCGCGAATTCGATGCGCAGGGCAAGTTCAAGATGGCGGACGAGGAGACGCGGACGAAGATTGGTGAGCGTCTGGCCTTTGCCGTGACGGCGGCGCGGAATGTTGACGATGCGCTCTATGCCCAGCTTGCGAGCTATGTGGTTCGTCTGGGCTATGTGACGCCGACGGCGGCGGAGATGCGTGCCTACCTGTGGGATCGTCGTCGGTTCGTCAAGGCGGCGGCGGCACTTCCGGCGCGTGATGTCGGCAACCTGATTGCCTTCTTGGCCGACGGTGACGAGAGCAAGGCTAAGCTCTACCGCAATATTCCCGACTTCTGCTACACGGCCGTCTTTGAGATTCTCAACCAGTTCGGCAAGGAAGAGCCTTGCCGTCAGGCTGTTGCCGAGCTCATGAAGCAGCCGAAGGCCCCGGCAACGCTGACGACCCTGCTCGTCGGCAAGTACGAGAACTTCAAGGACTGGACGGAATTGCCGCCGCTGATTACGCTCTTGACTCATGCGATTGCGCTTGGTGAGGGGCGGCAGAACGGCGAGACGCTGAAGATGCAGAACATCATCCGTCGCCTCTTCGCCGACACCAAGTGGCTGACGAAGGTCTTCAGCTGGCTTTCGCCCGAGAACAAGGCCCTCTTCTTTGAACGCTTCCAGGCGTCGATTGCATGGGATCCCTCAACGCATCACACGATTGTCGTGCGCATGACCCATATCGAGCCGTCGCTTGAGGCGCACCTTGTCAAGATGGAGAAGAAGAAAGAGTACGCCCGCCTGACGAGCTTCCGCAGCTATGCGATGAAGAAGGCGGAGTACCTGAAGCTCATCAACGAGGATATGCCGGCGAACGTGAAGCGCATCGAATTCGCCAAGGGCTACGGCGACTTGAGCGAGAACGCCGAGTACCAGTATGCGAAGGATGAGCAGCGCACGCTCATGCAGAAGCAGACGCTGATGCAGGAAGAGCTTGAGACGGTGAAGCCGGCCGATTTCGCGGATGCGACGACGGGCGAGGTGATGCCGGGTGTGATGGTCGTTGTGTCGACCCCCGAGGGCGAGAAGACCTACTATGTCCTCGGCGAGTGGGATAACGACATCGAGCGCGGCATCCTGTCGTCGAAGACTCGCCTTGCGCAGAATATGCTCGGCAAGAAGGTCGGCGACCAGTTCGAGCTTCCGGGTTCCGAAGGTGCGACGCGCCTTGGCAGTGTGAAGGAGATTTTGCCCCTGCCGGATGACATTCGCGAGTGGATGAAACTCCCGGCAGGTATGCAGATATGATATAATCTCCGCGTTAGAACGGTTGAAAGTTGAGACTGAGAGGAAAGGAGTACACGATGGCGACCAAGGATACATCGAAGAGAAAGACCAAGTCAACGGCTTCGGCCAAGGATGAGGCTTCCGCCAAGAAGGAGTCCCGTGAGGTCAAGCGGGTGGCTCCGCACACGACGCGCAAGTCGGCTGCCGCAGCGAAGCAGGCGGCGGCTCAGCCTCAGGAGTTTGATACGGCGAAGGCGGTTGCGTTCGCCATGTCGATTGCCCAGGAGATGAAGCGTTCGGCGCGGCAGGAGGCGGCGAAGGAGACGGAAAGCGGCATTCGCCTTTCCCGTCGTCCGACGACGCGTACGCAGGGACAGACGACGGACAAGTTCCCTGAGTCCGACCTAAACGAGTTTCGCAAGCGGCTCATGGCGGCGCGTACGGCGGCCCTCAACGGCATTGATGCGATGAAGGCGACCGGCTTCAATGAGACTGATGACCACGAGGCCGATGGCGGCGACGGCACGAACCAGACGCTTCGGCTTCAGGCTCTCGGTCAGATGGGGAACATCAACCGTACGATTCAGCAGATTGACGAGGCCCTTCACCGCATTGACGATGGGACCTATGGGGTTTGCACGGTTTGCGGTCAGTTGATTCGCAAGCCTCGGCTCCTGAACCAGCCGTTCGTGCTGACCTGCATGGAATGCCAGAGCGAGATGGAGCGGAACCAGCAGAACGGCAGCGCCAACAACTGATGCGTCGTTTTTTGGTCGCGCTCGCAATTGTGATGAACCTCGTCCTCGTGGACGCGGTCGTCAAGGAGCTCGCCGCCGGATTCCTCAAGGGGTCGGCGGCGGTTTCGGTCATCCCTGGGTTCTTCAACTTGGCCTATGTCGAGAATCGCGGCTGTGCCTGGGGACTCTTTCAGGGGAAGGTTTGGCCGCTGGCGGTCTTTGGCCTGATTGCTCTCGCTTTCCTCGTCTGGAAGCGGAGGACGGTTTTTGGCGTTGGCAAGTGGGCGGCCGTTGCCGAGTGTCTTCTTTATGCGGGCATCGTCGGCAATCTGATTGATCGAATCTTTCGCGGGTATGTGATTGACATGTTTGACTTCCACTGGGGCGTTCACCACTTCCCCTGTTTCAATGTCGCCGACTCGTGCATCTGCATTGCCGCTGGCATCCTTATCCTATGTTCGAGCGTGAAGCGTACCTGTTAGCCGGTCCGACGGCAAGCGGAAAGAGCGCAATTGCCGCGCAGTTGGCGCGGGAGATGGGTGCTCGAATCCTCAGTGCGGATTCCATGCTCGTCTATCAGGGAATGGACATTGGGACGGCCAAGCCCTCGGAGTCGGAGCGCCGCGAATTCGGAATGGGGGGTATCGATCTTGTGACGCCGGCGGAGGAGTTCTCGTCGGGTGCCTGGCTCCGTGCGGCATCCGCCTGGGCGCGGACAGTCTCGCCGCAGGTTCCCATTGTCATTGTGGGTGGAACTGGGCTTTATTTTTCGGCACTCCTGCGTGGACTGGACCGAAAGTGGGAGACGCCGCCACCCGCCTATCCAGTTATCCGAATCGACAGGGCCGTGGTTCGAGCGCGTATTCGGGAGCGGCTTGACCAGATGTTTTTGGACGGTCTGGAGGTTGAGAAGCGGAACTTACGAAAGCTGTATCCAACCTGGTCGCGGACGGCATCGTTGGCGATTGGCTATCGTGAGGGGGATACGCCCGAGCGGATTTTCATTCGGACCTGCCAGCTTGCCAAGCGTCAGGACACGTGGTTCCGTCATCAGTCGTCGGCGATTTATGTCGAGCCGACGGTGGAAAGTGTCCGTGCGTGCTGGCGGGAGCACGGTCCGTGGAAGGTGCGGTTTGACGATATCGCGGCGGATCAGTCCAAGGAGAACTTGAAGGAGGCGGTCGAATGAAGCCGACGACGATACCCATGACGAATGCGCTTCGTGCGCTCAATGCCGCGAAGGTTTCCTATGAAGCGCGATGCTATGACTATTCGGAACATGGAGGCACGGCCCAGGCGGCGGCGGATCTGGGGTTGGACCATCATGCCACGATTAAGACAATTATCTTGGAGGATGAGACAAAGAAGCCGTTCGTCTGTCTGATGCATGGTGATAGCGAGATTTCGATGAAAAATCTGGCGCGTGCCCGTGGTGTGAAGACGGTCGTCACCTGCGCACCCGATACGGCTGATCGTCACAGCGGCTATCATGTTGGTGGAACTTCGCCCTTCGGGACGCGCAAGCGGATGACCGTCTATGTGCAGAAGACGATTTATGACCTGCCCGAAATTTACATCAACGCGGGTCATCGGGGGATTCTGGTGGCGATGAAGCCGGCGGATCTTGATCGGGTGCTTGCGGGTCTGACGGTGCCCGTGGATGTGGCGATTGCCTGATCTTGCGCCCGTTGCAGGACGTTTTTTCGCACTTTGGCGGCACTTGGTGCGTCAGCACTGAGCATTTTATGGTATAATAGATGTCAATGAACAGGACGGATATGGAGAGCTTCCGTCGGGAGCTGCTTGAGACGGGCGGCTACCGTACGGCGGACGACCATCGGGCGAAGACTCGTGCGCGGCAGAGTGCGTGGACGACCTTCCGCTTTACGATGGCCGTGACGCGTGTATTTCCGATGTGTGCCGTTTGGGAGGCGTTTCATCGGTTGACGACCGACAAGTGGGCGCATTTCTGCTTTTCGACGCTTCAGGTGGCCGAGGCCATGGGCATGAATGTCATCCTTGAAGGGTGGCAGAACCGAAAGGCCTACGATGGTCCGGTGATGTACCTGTGCAACCACATGTCGACCTACGAGACGATCTTCCTTCCGCCGGTCCTCCTTTCGTATGGGCCCTTTAATGTGGTGACGAAGGCCTCGCTTGCGCACCTGCCGGCACTTGAGCGTGCCGCCGCGCACATGGGGATTGTGCCAATCGGGCGCAAGAGCCCTCGGGAGGACCTGATGACGCTGCTGAAGGTTGGCACCGAGCGCATTGGCGAGGGCAACAGTTTTCTGATCTTCCCCCAGGGGACGCGGCAGAAAGTCTTTTCTCGTGCCCACTTCTCCTCCATCGGGGCCAAATTGGCCGAGAAGGCCGGTTGCCCAATCGTGCCAATTGCCATTGACTCCAGATGCATGCCGACGCGGGAGAAGGGCCTTCTTCGCAAGGTCTTCAAGGATTTTGGAACAGTTGATACCTCTTATGACATTCGTTGCGCCTGCGGGCCGGTGATTCCCTGCGGCAAGTCCCGTGAGATGCACGAGGCCTCATTCGATTGGATAGCCTCCAAGTTGGAGTCGTGGGGTGTGCCGACGAATCGTGATAAGAACTGAAACAGGTTTTCATTAAGGAAAGGATACTAATAGAAATGTCGCGTGTCTATAACTTCTCGGCGGGTCCAGCGGTTCTTCCGCTTGAGGTTCTTCAGGATGCTCAGTCCAATCTGGTGGACTACAAGGGCAGCGGAATGTCCGTGATGGAAATGTCCCATCGTGGAAAGGATTACGATGCCATCCATCAGGAGGCGATCGCGACGTTCAAGGAACTGTGTGGGCTTGGTGACGACTGGTCGGTTTGCTTCATCCAGGGCGGTGCGTCGATGCAGTTTGCCATGATTCCGATGAACTTTCTCGGTAAGGGGCAGACGGCGGATTATGCCAAGCAGGGGACATGGTCGGGCAAGGCCCTGAAGGAAGGTCAGAAAGTCGCCACCTTGGTTGGTGCCACCTGCAATGTCGCAGCCGATTGCGCGAAGGACATTCCGACGCGTATGCCGCACGCCGATGAATGGAAGTGGTCGCAGAATGCCGCCTATAGCCATCTTTGCTCAAATGAGACGATTGCTGGTGCGGAACTGAAAGAATTTCCGAAGGTGAATGGTCCGCTCATCTGCGATATGTCGTCCGACATTCTTTCGTGCGAGCGCGACTACAATCAGTTTGACATGTTCTACGCCGGTGCGCAGAAGAACCTCGGACCTTCGGGTATGGCCGTTGTCGCCATCCGCAAGGAATTGGCCGAGAAGGGCAATGCGGACATTCCGACGATGCTCCAGTACCGTACGTACGTGGACAACGACTCCCTCTACAATACGCCGCCGACGTGGGGGATCTACATCTTTGGCGAAACGATGAAGTGGGTCAAGAAGATGGGCAAGGAGAACCTCTTCAAACTGAACGCCGCAAAGGCCCAAAAGATTTACGATGTGATTGATTCGAGTGACTTCTGGACGGGTACGGCCGTCAAGGAATTTCGTTCGAACATGAACGTCACCTGGCGGATTCAGGGCAATAACGAGGAACTTGAGAAGAAGTTCATCGACGAGGCCAAGAAGCTTGGAATGTCCTCCCTCAAGGGGCATCGTTCGGTCGGCGGTCTTCGCGCCTCGATCTACAACGCTTTCCCGATGGAGGGTGTGGACGCGCTCGTCGCGTTCATGAAGGACTTCGAGAAGAAGAACGGCTAAGGAGTCCAACCCTTGACCGAATTGATACGGGTTATCGCCGTCGTTGCGCTTCTTTGCGTTGCGGCGGCGATTTGCACTCCCAAGGGGCGGTTGCCTCTTGTGCTTCGGGGACTCAAGAAGACGCTCGGGATGAAACCGAGTGCCAGTGACGGCGGAGAACGCGTTTCCGCCGGTCGCCGGGTTCTATCATTTGTCATTCTTCTCTTGGCCATTTTGCTTGCGCTGGTGCGGTTGTAGGCGAAGTGGTGGGAGAAACTTCCCAACCTTTTCGGTCTATCGCCTGTATCTGTGGATAGAGTATGGGTGTTGCGCAGGATATCAAGGACGATCTTAACCGCGGGGCTTTTCAGCTCTTTGCGGAGTATCGTGCTACACTTTATGCGGAGGCGCTTCACCTGTGTATGGGGAATGCGTCGGACGCGGAGGACCTGACGATTCGGACGCTGGATCGCGCCATTCGAAAGATTACCTTCTTTGACGAGGGCAAGGGGCGTGTCATCGACTGGATGCGGCAGATTATGCGCAACTTGCGTAAAAATGACCTCGACTTGAAGGCGGCCAATGCGGTAGTGGCCTTCGATCCGGCAGACATGGAGTCCGCCTTGGGGCGGGCCGACAATTCGACCGTTGACGATATTCTCTCAAAAAGTGACGATGAGTTTCTGCGTCGGGCGGTTGGCGAACTGCCAAAGGACCTGCGGGAGGCGGTCGTTCTCCATTATCTGCTTGACCAGCCGATTGCGCAGGTCGCAAAGGTTCTTCGTGTTCCGTCGGGTACCGTCAAAGCGCGGTTGCACTATGCGCGGAAGGTTCTGCAAGGCAAGTTGGCGCAGGAAATGCGCCGTCCGCGTACAATTGCCGCGATGGCACTCCTTTTTCTTTCGATGATGACTTATGCGGCATGGACGGCTGGCTGGCTTCCTGGACTTTCGTCCGAGAAGGAAAAGCCGCAGTCTGTCGCCCCTGTGGCGCTTGTTGTGGAAAAGCCGGCCATGTTCCCCGAAGTCGTGCCTCAGACGAATATTTCCTCGGTTGTGGAGGAGGAGATGGGGTCAGTTTCATTTGAATCGCCTGTTGAGGAGCCCTCTGAGGAACTTGCCCCCGATTCAGGAGCGGCGGGTGAAGGGGAGCCATTCCGTATCCGTATCCGCTGAGTGTCGCCGATTGTCGTTGAACGCGGCGATTCTCGGTTGACGGTGAAGTGGTTTCAGGTGCGTGTTTCAGGGCCGAAGGAGGTTTAGTTGTCCACGTCATGTCGTAAGGAGCATAGAATGTGTAGTCGTATCCGTTGGAAGATGATGGGGAATAATCCGCTTTTGCGGAGCGTGCGTTTTGCTTGCGCAATTCTCATAGCCTTCTTTTCAACTGGGCTGGCTATGGCAGATACGCCGCCATTCTGTGCACTCCGTTTTGGATTCCGCTTTACCCAGCCGGACAAATGGCCGGAGATGCGGGAGGCCCTGGGCCGGAATCGAGAGGCATTTGACGAGGTCTGGTTCTCGACGGGTGTCAGTTTCCCGAAGTTGACCTGGCACGAGGAGCATGCGCGGCAGTGTGCGATTGCGGCGGAAGAACTGCGAAAAATGGGCATTGTCCCATCCATAGAAATCCAGACGATTATTGGGCATACGGACGAAATTCTTGAGAGTGGTGACTGCACGGGACAGGATTGGGGTACGCTGGTTTCGGCGGATGGGCTTCCGGCGCGACGGCTATCCTGCCCACAGGATCCGAGACTGATTGCCTATTTCGTCCGCGTCGCTGAACTGCACGCGGCTTGGAAACCAGGTTCGGTCTGGGTGGATGACGACCTTTCCTATCGCAATCGTGCGCCACTCCTCAAGCCTGAGAATGGTTTGTCTGGCTGTTTTTGCGAGAGGTGCATCGCGGGCTTTTCGCGGGTGGACGGGCGGCATTGGGTGCGCTCGAAATTGACGGAGGCGATTCGAACGGATGCAGGTGTTCGTGAGCGTTGGGATGGCTACTCGTGCGGTGTCATGGGGAATCTGACGCGAGCGATTGCAGAAGCCGTTCATCGTGTCTCGCCCGAGACGGTCATGGGGTATCAGTACGGTGGGCGGTTGTACCAGGAGATTCCGAGCGGACTCTTTGTCGGCAGTACACGTCCAGTGCGTTTGCGTCCGGGCGCGGGTGCGTATTGGGATACCGATGCCTATGAGCAATTGGACAAGGCGTATGCCCTTCAGGCAATGATGCAGGGTTTGCGTGGGGCGGAATGGCTGGGCGCATGCTGTCCGGAAATCGAGACGTGCCCGCGCACATTCGCCTGTCGAACGCCGCAGGGGATTATCCTTGAGGCGTTTGAGAACCTCGCGTTGGGAATGGACTTCCTCAGCATGTTTGTGGCGGATGCGCGTACGGACGAAACGACGGACTTCTACGCCGATCTCCTATTCCCTCGCCTTGCGGCAGCACATGTATTTCTCAAGAGTTATCATGATGCGAACCGAGGAACGAAACCATGCGGTTTCTCTGTGGCGGGCGACTGCCCACCCCGACTTGTCGCCTGTCGGGGCGTACCCATTGTCGGGGCCAACGGAAAGTCACTTGGTTCGTTGCCATCCGTCGCGACGATTAAGGTCCGTATGGCTGGCTCTGGTGAAATTGCCGCGACATCGCCCCTTTATTGGACGCGTGTCATGCAGCTCGCCTCAACGACGGGACTGACGAATTTTTATGCGGTGTGCGACCGTGCGGCTGACGGACGGATTCCTCTCGTTTTTGAGTCGGCGGTCATGTCGTTCGTGATGCCGCGTGTGGGCGAGAATGGCGAACTGATGACAGTGGCGATTGTAAACACATCAATTGACCGACAGGAGCCGACATTCGTCCGCTTGCGCGGCGTTCCATTGGGGGTGCAGTCGGCGACATGGCATCAGCCCGAAGCACAACCCATTCAGATTCCTCTTGTGCGCACAGGGACCGAAGTTCGGATCCTCTTGCCGCGAATCGGGGCATGGGAATGTGGCTATCTCTCATTTTGACAGGAATATGGCACTGTTGGGCTTGATTTCGGGTGGAGATTTAAGGCAAGGAGGCTTATCAAGAGCGGGCTGCGGCGTACGGCTGAATGAGGTCTGCACTTGAACGGGCGTCTTTGCTCCCCCAGAAGAATCGGTTTGTTGCCCTTTGAGGGGCCAAATATGGTATAATCCACCCGATATGAGGATTCGAATCATTTCTTGCCTACTGTTGTCCGTTTTCTGGGCGGGGTTTGCGCATTCAGCGGAGACTCCGGCGATGACGGATGGTGAGGTGTGGAATCAGGGCGTCGACTTCTATCGGTCAGGGGATGTCACGAATGCACTTCGTGTGCTGAAGCCTCTGATGCTGACGCGTGAATTCGGTGCTCGTGCGGCGGAAGTCGTTGCAAAACTCTCGCATGAGATGGGCGACCTTGAGACATCCGCTTTTGCCGCGCAAATTGCGCTTAGGGCGCATCCGACCGATGCGCGGGCGAATCGCAATTTCACGCGGGCAATCGACCGTCTTCCCGAGGCCCGAGAGACGAAGCGCCTTGCCGAGGTTATGAAATCCTTTCAGGGGAAGGATCCCGGTTCACTGATGCTGACGGCGACGACCGAAGCGCGCTCTCTGATGCAGGAGTCGGCTGGGTATCGCACGAATCAGGCAGAGCGCGTTGTGGCGCTTGCTGATTCGCTTTCGCGGCGAGCCGGGACGCTTGCGGATATGTGGATTCCGGTCAAGGAGGCGATTTGCCAGAGCGTGACCAATGAGGAACAGGCCGCCACTATTCTTGAGCAACTCGCACAAGCCCAGGATAAGACGAAGAAATCGGCCCGGGAACTGGCTGACTTGGCTGACGGTGCGTATGAGACCCTGAGCGATGTTGAGCACGACTACACGCGCTTCCTCAAGCTGATGGCACTTCCGCCCTTGTCCATCGCCGAGGATCTCTCGTCCCAGTCAAACGCCTGGGAGGATGTCGAGGCCTTCAACGGTCGCAGCTGGCAACAGGATGCGCTCGACTATACGCGGGCTTTTCGTGCGAAATTCCCATCCTGGGCGCGGGCTTACGAACAGCAGGCGCAAGCCGATACCAACCGTCCACCGTTCACGGCAGAGGACCAGGCGAAGATTTCTGCTCTTGCGACGGAACTTGAGAAGGTGCAGATGGAGTGCGTCGAGAAGTGTCTTCCCCCGCGCCAGGAAGAGGCGATTCAAATGATTCGTCAGATTCAGGATCTTCTGCCGAAGGATTCGAAGGGAAATGGACAGAACGCGCCGCAGAATCAACCGAGTGACGCGAATCAGCAGAAGAAACAGGAGAATCAGCCGACCGATTCGAAGGACACGCAATCGCCGCAGGATTCCGAACAGCAGCAGGAATCACAGCAGGACAATCCGTCAGAGGATGAGAAGGAGGAGGGTGAGCAGTCCGCCGACGAGCAGGAGGAGTCGTCCGAGGATGCGGAGGTGGAGTCCATCTTGAGAAAGGCGCAGGAGCGCAATGATGAACATGAGGCCGAGAAGAAGGCGCGTATGCGCAAGGCCCCGCTTCCGCCGAACGAAAGGGATTGGTAATCATGAAGATTGTTGTTGCGTGTGGAGGAACGGGCGGGCACACTTTTCCGGGAATTGCCGTTGCGGAGGAGCTTGTCCGCCGTGGGCATGAGGTCGTCGTCTGGAATTCGGGCCGGTCAGTCGAGTCGGGTGTCTTGAAACGGTGGTCGGGCTGGACGTTCTCCACAGGAGCGAAGCAGCTTTGCCTGCGCAATGGATTTGCCATTCTTCGTTCGTTTGTGCGCTGTCGGCGCGAGTTGAAGCGGTTTCGCCCGAACGCCTTGTTGGCAATGGGATCCTATTCAAGTCTTCCGCCCGTTCTTGCCGCGAAGTGCTGTGGTGTCCCCGTCGTCCTTCACGAGGCGAATACAATTCCTGGTAAGGCTGTTGAGTTTCTTTCTCGTTATGCGCAGGTTGTTGCCACGAGTTTTGAGATGACGGCGAAGTGCCTGCCGACTGTTCGCACGGTCAAGACGGGGCTGCCGATTCGCCGCGAGATTGCCGATGGGCACCGCTTCAGTTTCATCCCGGCAACATCGTTTGTCGTCTTTGTAACGGGAGGTTCGCAGGGGGCGCACATGGTGAATGAGTTGGCGAGCAAGGCCCTTGAAATGATGAGTACGGAACTGGCGAAAAGGGGCAATGGGGGGCGCGGACTTTACGTCATTCACCAGACGGGCGTAAAGGACGAGGGGCGCGTGATGGCGGTCTATGCGGCGGCGCAGATGCCTGCACGTGTCCACGCCTTTGAGCAACAGATGGCGGATGCCTTTGCCTCGGCGGACTTGGTCATTGCACGGGCTGGGGCCTCGACATGCTTCGAACTGGCCGCCTGTGGGAAGCCCGCATTCCTGATTCCCCTACCGACGGCCATGCGTGACCACCAGCATTTCAATGCGGAGGCTTTTGTCGCGGCGGGCGCGGCGGATGAGGGAATCCAATCTAAGTTGACGGCGCGGCACTTGTGTGACTATCTGATCCAGTGCTATGACAATCCCGAGCGCCTGGCGAAGAAACATGAGAAAATGGCCGTGCTCGCCATGCCTGACGCAACGGCACGGGTCGCCGATTTGGTGGAGGCCTCGGCGAAGAAATGAGCAGTCCGTCCAGAGGCTTTCGTGCATTTCGTCGCATTCGTCGTGCGTGGTGGTCGCTGATTGCGCTTGGAGTCGTCTTCCTCTTCTGCATGGCGGCCGAATGGACGGCTCCCTGCGATCCGAATGCCGTGGTCGACGCATCGACACTTGAAGCCTATCGTGAGCCGGTCATCGAGCATCGCTATGACATCCGTGCGGCGCGTTACAATGTCGACGAGTGTGGAGTTGTCTTTGAGTTCGAGGGACCAGATGAGATTCGCGAACTTGTGACATCTGGGCGGTCGCCGGATGCTGTTCGAGCGGCACTTTCGGACGAGTATCTCATTCGTGAAACGCCGCGATCGGGCTATGTGCGGGTTTACTTGGAGCCGCGCCAGCCCCCCGTTGAGGAGGTGAGGGAACTCCCGCCGCCTGAGGTGAGCTTTCCATTTCGTCCGTGCAAGGGGCATCCGTTCGGAATTGACGCGGGGGGACGAGATGTCTACGCTCGGGTTGTCCATGGAATGCGCATTTCACTTCTTTTTGGGTTGCTGCTTGCCTTGTCGGGAATGTTCATCGGGCTGGTTGTCGGGGCGATTGAAGGCTATTTCGGTGGCGCGGCGGATATTACCCTACAACGTCTGACCGAGATTTGGAGTGCCATACCATTCCTTTATGTGATGATTTTCATCGGTTCGACGGTCGGGCGCAGTTTTACCATTCTCCTTGTCTGCTATGCCGTCTTCAACTGGATTGTCGTCTCCTATTATGTACGGGCCGAGTTCCTGCGCCTTCGGACGCGGACGTTTGTTGAGGCGGCAAAAGTCCAGGGACTCTCAGCTGTTCGTATCATCTTCGGTCAGATTCTGCCCAATGCGTTGACGCCGCTGATTACGCTCTTCCCGTTCATGCTGATGGGGGCGATCGGCTCGCTCGCGGCACTTGACTTTCTTGGCTTTGGCTTGCCGCCGATGACCCCTTCGTGCGGAGAGTTGATGCAAGAGGCCCAGCAGTTCCGCTTTGCCTGGTGGCTGGTCGTCTTTCCTGCGGCGGCCCTGTTCATCGTGATGCTCCTGACCGTCTTGGTCGGTGAGGGATTGCGCGATGCGTTCGATCCGCGGCAGAAGAGCAAGCTCGAATGAGCCTTTGGGGCGGATGATGGACAAGTTCTCCAAAGAAACGCGGACACGAATCATGTCGTCGATTCATTCTCGCGACACCTTGCCTGAAATCATTGTACGCAAGTGGCTCTGGGCGCATGGCTGGCGTTTTCGCGTACAGTACAAGAAGGTGCCGGGACATCCAGATGTGGCCATTCCGAAGATTCGCACACTCATTGAGATTCGGGGGTGCTTTTGGCATCAGCACAAGGGATGCCCGGATGCGACAGTTCCGGAGACGAATCGTGCCTTTTGGACGAAGAAGTTCAGGGCAAATCGGGCACGGGATGCGCGGCATGAGAAGGAGTGGGCTGAACTTGGCTGGAATCTCATCGTCATTTGGGCGTGTGGGCTCAAGACTGCCGAGGCCCGCGAGCGGACGTTTGCACGGCTTGAGAAGTGGCTTGCCGAATGCTCGACAGGTGCGTGTGATGAGTGAGGGGCGACAATGAAGGTGAAAGGTGACTGGACGACGGGGAGTGTGCTGAAGGCGGTTCTTTGTTTCTCCTTGCCCTATATTCTTTCGTATTTTCTGCAGACTTTCTATGGAATGGCCGACTTGCTGATTGTGGGTCAGTTTGCAGGGGTTGAAAGTACGACGGCCGTTGCCATTGGCAGTCAGGTCATGCACATGCTGACGGTCATCATCGTTGGCCTTTCGATGGGAACGACAGTCGTTGTTGCTCGTTCTGTAGGGGCGGGCGATCGGGCGAGCATTGCGCGGCAGATTGGAAATTCCGCCGCGCTTTTTATGTCACTCTCGCTTGTTTTGACGGGATTCCTTATTTTGGGCGTTCGCCCGATTGTTGCGTGGATGTCAACACCGACGGAAGCCGTGCCGGGGACGGTCTCGTATTTGCTCATTTGTTTTGCCGGTATTCCATTCATTACGGCCTACAATCTTATCAGTTCCATTTTCCGTGGGCTTGGGGATTCCGTTAGCCCGATGTACTTCATTGCGGTTGCTTGCGCGGCGAATGTGTTGCTGGACTACCTATTCATGGGTGTGTTCGGTTGGGGCCCTGCAGGGGCCGCTCTCGCGACGGTCCTTTCGCAGTTGCTGAGTGCAGGCGCGGGGCTTGTTTTGCTTCTTCATCGCTTGCGGTATAGCCCCGTTCGGCGTTCAGATTTCTTGCCCGATCGATCCGCCTTGGGCCAAATCTTTGGTATTGGGCTTCCAGTCGCCGTGCAGGACGGGTTGATACAGGTTGCCTTCATTGTGATTACGATTATCGCCAATCAGCTGGGATTGACGGACGCGGCGGCCGTCGGCATCGTGGAGAAGGTTATTTGCTTTATTTTCCTTGTTCCATCCGCCATGCTGTCAACGGTCTCCGCCCTGTCCGCCCAGAACATTGGGGCGAACAAGTGGGGGCGGGCCATCCAGACGCTTTGGTATGCCGTGATGATTGCCACGGGGTTTGGGGTGGTTGTTTCAATCCTTGTGCAATTCAACCCCGATCCGTGCATTGCTCTTTTTACCCACGACGCGGCGGTTGTGAAGGCGGGAGGGGAATACTTCCGTGGTTACATTTTGGATTGCATCTTTGCCGGCATACATTTCAGTTTCAGCGGATTCTTCTGCGCATGTGGAAAATCAATTATCTCGTTCGCCCACAACTTCATTTCCATCGTGATTGTGCGTGTGCCAGGTGTCTATTTCGCATCGAAGTGGTGGCCGGAGACGCTTTTCCCTATGGGAATTGCCACGGCACTCGGATCAATCGTGTCAGTTGTCATCTGCCTTGTTGTGTTCGTTTGGCTCTTGCGTCGTCCATGTCTCGCCATTCGGGGGCTGTGAAGGTTTAAGGGGCGTTCACGCTTGGCAGGTGCGAGTGGGCGGACGGTCTTGCCCGGGAAGGCCTCGCGAATCATCATCCACGCGTCGACGGGGAACGCAGGAGCCCCAGCGCGGCGTTCCTGAAGGGAACGGGTTGGTAGGAGCAAGGGAATCGTCTGGGATGCGCAACCCAGGGGGTCTGACTTGCGCAACCGAAGGGGCCTGGGATGCGCAACCCAACGGGTCGAGGATGCGCAACCTATTGGGAAAGCACTAAGGTGGTTTGATCAAAGCACTAAGGTGGTTTACCCAAAGCACCTTAGTGGTTTGTGCAAAGGACTAAGGTGCTTTCCCGTCGTCACGCCTGTCTCCGCCCGTGGCGATGGGCCTCTCCACCTTCTATAATCGGCAAAATCCCCGTTTGTGATGGGCATTTCCGCGTCGATTCACGCCGATGCGAGGGCGTGCATCCTTGCGAACGGGTGCAGGGAGATGCGCAGGCTTCGCCTATGGGGCCGGTTTAGCATCTTCTTCCTATCCTTCTTTCCGGTCGTTTTTCTTTCCGTGCTCACTGCCCCATTAGAACTTACAATTTCCCGCCGAATTTGAGATTAACGCTGAGAATGTGGTATAATACGGGCATGAAACTTGATCCCACGAAGATGAAGGACTGGCAGATTGCCGAGTCCGCAGAAGAGACGCTCAGACCCGCGGCAGATCTTGCGAAGGAACTTGGGTTGAAGGATGATGAATGGGAAGCCCACGGCAAGGTCCTTGCGAAGATTGATGTGACGAAGGTCTTGCGCCGCGTTGGAGCCGGGCGGAAGGGGAAGTACATTGACGTGACGGCCATCACGCCCACGGCCCTTGGCGAAGGTAAGACGACGACGACGCTCGGTCTTGTCGAGGGGCTTGGGCGGCTTGGAAAGAAGGTGATTGGCTGCGTTCGGCAGCCGTCCGGCGGACCGACTTTCAACATTAAGGGTTCGGCGGCGGGCGGTGGCCTTGCGCAGGTCGTGCCCCTGACGGCACTTTCGCTTGGCCTGACGGGCGACATCGATGCCGTGACGAATGCGAATAATCTCGCAATGGTGGCACTCAATTCCCGTATGCAGCACGAGCGCAATCATGATGATGCCTGGTTGGCTCAGCGCGGACTGAAGCGTCTTGACATCGATCCCGAGCGGATCCAGTTCCGCTGGGCGATGGATTTCTGTGCGCAGGGGCTGCGTAATATCGAGATCGGACGCGGCGGAAAGCTGGATGGCTTCACCTGCTCGTCGGGCTTTTACATTTCCGTTGCATCCGAGGTGATGGCCATTTTGGCGATGAGTTCGGATCTCGCCGACCTGCGGACACGGCTTTCGCGGATTATCGTGGCCTATTCGAAATCGGGTTGTCCAGTGACGACGGCCGACCTCGAAGTGGACGGTGCCATGTGCGCCTTGCTCGTGAATGCGCTCAAGCCGACGTTGATGCAGTCGCTTGAAGGACAGCCCATGCTGGTTCATGCCGGGCCGTTTGCCAATATCGCCATCGGGCAGAATTCGGTTGTAGCCGATCGTTTGGCCTGTGCACTGGCCGATTATGTGGTGACTGAGAGCGGCTTTGCAAGCGACATGGGCTTCGAGAAGTTTTGGAACATCAAGTGCCGCTGTTCGGGTCTCAAGCCGGATGCCGTCGTGCTTGTGGCGACGGTCCGTGCGCTGAAGGCGCATGGCGGTGCACCTGCTGTGAAGGCGGGACTTCCCCTCGACCCCGTTTATACGACGGAGAACCTTGAGTTGTTGGAGAAGGGCTGTGACAACCTGCGTGCCCACATTGACATTATCCGCCGCTCGGGTGTCCAGCCCATTGTCTGCCTGAACGCCTTTCACACCGACACGCCCGCCGAGCGTGAACTTGTGCGGAAAATGGCGGCGGAGGCGGGGGCGACGTTTGCCGTTTCCGACCATTGGCTCAAGGGCGGCGAGGGCGCAATTGAACTCGCGGAGGAAGTGGTGCGCGCCTGCGCGATACCCAACGATTTCCATTACCTGTGTGACCTCTCCGAACCCCTGAAGGATCGGATTGAAAAGCAGGTGAAGGAGGTCTATGGTGGCGATGGCGTTGACTTCGAGCCGTCCGCGCTCAAGCGTCTGGAGGAGTTGCAGGCTGATTCGGCGACGGCACACTTGCCGATTTGCATGGCCAAGACGCAGTATTCGCTTTCGCACGACCCCAATCTGCATGGGCGGCCGACTGGTTGGCGCATGCCGATTCGGGATGTCCTGATCTACCAGGGTGCTGGGCTTGTCGTGCCGGTTGCCGGCGAAATCAAGCTGATGCCGGGGACTTCTGCCTCGCCGGCCTATCGCCGCATTGATGTGGATGTCGAAACGGGCAAGGTGAAAGGGCTCTTCTAATGAAGCGCAAGATCGTTCTCATAGCCAGTCTCGTGATGGGTGTTATCGCGGCAATTCTGACGCGGCTTTATGTCGCGAGCCGCGAGAGCGAGGCCCAGGCGAAGATTGACGCAATCAACCGTCGTTACGGTGGTCCGATTGACGTCCTCTGCTTTAAGCGGGATGTTCCCGGTGGGACGGTGATTGCACAGAGCGATCTTGGTTTGCTGACGGTTCCGGCGAATGGCGTACGCGGACAGGCCCTTGGTCGCGAGGACCTTTCCTCCGTGGTCGGGCGAAAGGTCCTGCTCGGGCATCGGAAGAAAGAAGTCCTCTTCTGGTCGGACATTGAGGGCGGCAATCCGAATACGAAGGGTCTCTCGGCCGACATCAAGCGGCAGATGCGGGCGATTTCAATCACCTGCATGGGTTCGGCGAGTGTCTCCGGTATGGTGCGTCCGAATGACCATGTGGATGTCATCGGTACGTTCGCTTTCCCGGGCAGTGACGGCCGGGTCGGCAAGGGGGATGTCGTGACGAGCACGATCCTTCAGAATGTGCTCGTTCTGGCGACGGGGCAGACGACGGCAAAGACGCGTAAGGAGAACCTTGGTCTGAATCGGGGCTATTCGACCGTCACGCTTGAGGTGACGCCACGCGAGGCGGAAATGCTGGCCTTCACCGAACAGATGAAGGGCCGACTGACATTGACCTTGCGCAACCGCAACGACACGACTTACGAACGCGAATTGCCGAAGGTCGACTTTGAGAAGATTCGCGGCGAAATTGAAGAACTGAACCTAAAGAGACAGCAGAACAACTACACAGGGGGACGCTGATGAAACTCACGACGCTGATAGGTAACGTGCGCACAAGCCAGGACCTGTCGGACGGCAGTTACATCATTGGGCGCAGTCCCTCTTGCCGCGTTCGGCTGGATTTCCCGGATGTCTCTGAGCGGCACGCAATCTTGACCGTGCGCGAGGGTCGTGCCATTCTTGAGGATCTTCATTCGGCGAATGGCACCTATGTCAATGGAGAAATGGTCGACGCGCCTGTCGTGCTGGATGGGGGAATGGTCGTCCAGATTGGCGAGAGTATGCTCCGCGTCAGCGAAGATGCCCCGGTGGAGGCGGAGGTCGAGCCGGATGGGCGCGAGGCGGTTGCCGTGGCCGAGCAACCCACTGAGGCGGAAGCGGTTGAAACTCCCGCGCCGGACCCCCTCCGTGAGTTGCGGCGCAATGTCCAGGAGCAGATTCAGCGCGAACTTCTGAAGCGCATGGACATGAAACGCTTGACCGTCCAGGGTGTCGAGCGCGAGGGCCTTGAGGAGCGGGCGAGGGAGAAGATTCGCCAAATTATCGATGAGGTCGTTGCCAAGGGTCGATTGCCGGAGGGTATCGACCCCGTGCGCCTTGAAGATGATGTTTTCAACGAGGCCATGCGACTCGGGCCGCTTGAGGACTTGCTGGCGGACGATTCCGTGTCGGAAATCATGGTGAACGGGCCAGACAAGGTCTTTGTCGAGCGACATGGCAAGTTGCAGCTCTCCGACTGCCAGTTTACGGACGAGGCGAGCGTTCTCTCGGTCATCGAGCGAATCGTCGCCCCGCTTGGCCGTCGCATTGACGAATCCCAACCGTACGTGGATGCGCGTCTTGCGGATGGTTCGCGTGTCAATGCAATCATTGCACCCCTGGCCCTTTCGGGTCCGACCATTACGATTCGGAAGTTTGCGAAGAAGGCCCTGACGCCCGAGGACTTCGTCCGTTTCGGGACATGGACGCATAACGCGGCGGAATTCATGAAGCTCTGCGTCCTCCTGCGAAAGAACATCATCGTCGCGGGTGGAACGGGTTCTGGCAAGACGACGCTTCTCAATCTTCTGTCGGGCTACATTCCGCATGACGAGCGCATCATCACCGTCGAGGATGCCGCCGAACTTCGACTTCAGCAGCCGCATGTCGTGCGATTGGAGGCCCGCCCACCAAACATCGAGGGAAGGGGGGCGGTCACGATTCGCGACCTCGTCAAGAACTGCCTGCGTATGCGCCCCGATCGCATCATCGTCGGCGAGTGTCGTGGCGGTGAGGCTCTTGATATGCTGCAGGCCATGAACACGGGACACGACGGGTCGCTGACGACCGTGCACGCCAATTCGCCGCGTGACGTGATTTCGCGTCTTGAGACGATGGTTTTGATGAGCGGCATGGAACTGCCGTCGCGTGCCATCCGCGAGCAGATTGCAAGCGCGGTCGACATCATCATCCACGAGTCGCGTCTGTCGGACGGCTCGCGCAAGGTCGTGGCAATCTCCGAGGTGACGGGGTTGGAGGGAAATCAGATTGTCATGCAGGACATCTTTTCCTTCCGCCAGTCCGGTGTCGACGACAAGGGGAAGATTCTGGGCGAATTTCGTCCGACGGGTGCGGTCCCGACATTCTATGAGCAGTTGGCCGGGCGCGGCATTCGTGTCAATCCGGCCATGTTCGATCCCGACTTTGCGGGCAATGTTAATGTGGAGAAGGCGTGATTGCGTGGCTGATAGCACTTTTGTTTGGGCTTGCGATTGGTGGCGTCGCCTGGTATTTTGTCGGTGGCGTTCGCATCAAGTCGGGCTGGCAGAATGGGCAGTCGCCGCTGGCCCGTTGGCTGGACGCTCGGCGGAGAGCCAAGTTCAATGCGCAGCTCCCCGAGGCGCTTGCCACGATGTCGAACGCCCTGCGTGCGGGCTTTTCGCTGTCGCAGGCCTTTGATTCGGTAGTTGAGCTTGGGGACAAGCCGATTGCCGAGGAGTTTCAGATTCTGCAGCAGCAGTTGCGCATCGGCATGAGCTTTGAGGATGCGCTTGAATCGATGTCCGAGCGCGTCGGTTCGGACGATTTGACGCTGGTGACGACGGCCATTCTCATCAGCCGCAAGACGGGTGGAAACGTGACGGAAATCTTCGACAAGATTTCAGAGACGATTCGCGGGCGGCAGAAGATTGAGCGCAAGGTCCGCACGATGACGGCGCAGGGGCGCGTACAGGGCATCATTGTGTCGGCCATGCCGATTTTTCTTGGGGCGGTCATGACGGCCATCAAGCCTAAACTGATGATACCGTTCTTCTGCAGCCTGACGGGGGTCATTGCCATGGCCGTGATGTTCTTCTTGATTATCATCGGGTGGCTGATTATCCGAAAGATCATCCGCATTGATGTCTGAGGACTTGGGCAAAACGGAGGCAAGAAAGCGAGAGGTGTGTCAAATGGAGGATTTTGGAGCAATCATTGAGCGCGTCCGCAGTCGGATCGCGGCGGCTTGCGCAAGAGTTGGGCGCGATCCGCGTGAAGTTGAAATCGTTGCCGTGACAAAAACCCACGGTGCGGAGGTCGTGCAGGAGGCCTGGGACGCAGGGCTCCGCATCGTCGGTGAGAACAAGGTGCAGGAAGCAGCCTGGAAGAAACCGATGAGCGTCTCGGGACCATCCTGGCATCTGATTGGGCACCTTCAGGGGAACAAGGTGCGTGCCGCGCTTGAACTCTTCGACTGCATCCACTCGGTCGACTCCGTTAAGTTGGCCGACCGAATCAATGCGATAGCGGACGAGCTGGGCCTTCAGCCCTGTATTCTCCTTGAGGTGAATGTCTCTGGCGAGAAGTCGAAGAGCGGCATGAAGCCCGAAGAGGTCGAGCCGACCGTGCGGCACATCTTGCAGAACTGTCCGCGCCTGACGCTGGAAGGGTTGATGACGATGGCTCCTTTTTCCGAAAATCCAGAGGATGCTCGGCCTTACTTCCGTCAGCTTCGCGAATTGCGCGATAGGTTGGAGAAGGAGTTGTCCATCGGACTGCCGCGACTCTCGATGGGTATGAGCGGCGACTTTGAGGTTGCCGTCGAGGAGGGGGCGACCTGGGTGCGGCTTGGGACGGTTCTTTTCGGCGAGCGTCCGAAGGTGAAAACTGTTGCACGGAGGTCGGATGACACCGGTTCGGACGGCTCTGCTTCGGCTGGGCTTGACTCCTATTCGGGGGCTGGACCGACCTTCAAGGTCCTTGATTAGACGATGCCGTCACTTGCACATTTCAAGTCGTTATAGTATACTTACCACCATGAGTTCAAAAATAGCAGTCGTATTCGGTTGCGCAACCCTGCTCGCGACACCCCTGTCGGTGGTGTTCGCTGACGAGGCTGGCGCGACATCGGGTTCAGCGGAAGCGGCGGAACCTGTGGTCGATGAGGCCATGGAGGCGGAGATTCGCTATGTGGAAGCCCTTATTGACGCGGGCTATCCCGATTTTGCCGAGCCGATTATCGCCGCGACGAAAAAGCGGTGGCCCGAGAGCGAGGCGCGGTTCTTCGCGCTGGAGATTCGCGGGCTTCTCAGCCTTGGGAAGTTTGAGGCGGCCGAGAAGCGCATTGCCGCGCTCCCCGATCGAAAGGGAGCGAAGTATTGGGCGGCGCGGCTTGAGGTGGCGATGAACTACTTCGTCCGCAACCAGAAGGAGGAGTGCGCCAAGATTTACGATGAGTTCTTCGCGACGTTCAAGAACCCGACGAAGGATATGCGCAAGTTCTACATGGACGCGAGCTACACGTTCGGGCAGATGCTGAAGTCCGACAAGAACTATGCACGCGCCGTTCAGATTTACGAGGGCCTTCTGCGTCAGATAAAGGACAAGAACACCGACTGGTGCAATCTTGTCTGCGAGGTGACCGAGATGTACCTTAAGATTGCTTCCGAAGAGAAGAACGCCAAGAAGAAGGCCGACTCCCTCAACGCGGCGGAAAAACTGGCTGACCAGTTGCTTTGGCGCGAGGACGAGCCGATCTTCTTCGGACGTGCGCTTTCGATGAAGGCCCACATCGAGCAGATGCGCGGCAATGTCGATCGGGCGGAGGAAATCATCGAGGAGTACAAGCCCCAGCTTCAGGACTTGCACGACCAGATCGTCGCCAACGACCCGGATGGGAAGCACGGCCTTTTGAATCTCTCGCCGCTTCCCGAGTGCCTTTACCTCCAGGCGCAGATTCTCTGGGAAGAGGTTCAGGCCGAGATGAAGAAGCCGAAGCGCAACGACGATCGCATCAAGGATATGCTCTTCGGGCCGAAGGATAAGCGAACCTCCAAGCGTGATGGGCGCAAGGGCGCGTTCCAGATGGCCATCAACGTCTTCATCAACTACGAGTCGAGCCCTTGGGCGGTTCCTGCGGGCGAGCTCCAGGAGACGATTCGTTCGTTTGCCGAGAAGACATATGGTGCGAAGATTAAGACGAAGATTTCGCCTGAGCAGATTGCGAAGGCCCGTGCGCGGCAGTTCCAGAACGCGGCGGAAAAATATCTGGCCGGGCAGTACAAAGAGGCGATTGCCGACTACTTTGCCGTCCTGGCGAAGTATCCCGAACTCCCGGAGTCCATCTCGGCGGTTGAGAACATCGCCAACAGTTACCTCGACTTGCTCGTAGATGCAAAGACGGATGCCGAGAAGGACGAGTACCGTCTGAATGCGGATGCGGTTGAGGGTTACCTGGCCGAGCGCTTCGCCGGCGCATCGAAAGTGGTGATGACGGATGCCGGCAACGCCGTCATCCGGCTTGCGGCCAAGGAGAAGGAGCGTCAGCAACTGGCCCGCGCCGATCGGCTCTACACGGCTTTCGTCACGAATTACCGCGAGCATCCGAGCGCGGTGAACATTGCGGCATCGAAGGCGGCGGAGGCCGAAAAGGCCGGACGCTTTGCCGATGCGCTCAAGTTCTGGGGACTGATTAAGGATTTCTACACGAATTCGAACTTCTATGCCGCGTCCTTCGCCCGTCTTTCCTACTGCAGCGGGCAGCTCGGCGACCGAAAGGACGAAATCGCGTACATGAAGGACTACCTTCCCCTTGAGAAGAACGAGCTACAGCGTCTGCAGGCGAAGATGCAGTTGGCGCAGATGTACTTGAAGGACAGCCTTGGACTGCTTGAAAACGCACAGACGAATGATGTGCCGGAGGAGGTCTCGAAGAACGAGACGCTTGGTTCCGCCCAGTGCATCCGTGCCATTCAGCAGTTCAAGTCCTCGGCCGAGGAGGCGGCGAAGCAGCTGAAGGATCCGGCGACGCTGAAGGAGGATATTGAGAAGTACGAGATGATTCGCGAGCGTGCCCTCTACCGCGTGGCCGACAGCTGGTGGCGACTCCGCCGGCCCGCTGAGAAACGAGACGACTTCAGGAAGCGTGCGGCGGAAGGGTATGAGAATTACTTGAAGGCCTACCCGGATGGGGAATTCAGCACGAATTCGTATGTGCGGCTTGGTACGATTTACACGGCCCTTGGCGACTTGGAGAAGTCGAAGGACGCGCTTGACCGGCTCTCCCGCAAGTACCCAGATTCGGACGAGGCGAAGAATGCGAAGCCGCGTCTGGCCAAGAGCCTGATTGAGATGGGCATGAAGCGTGAGGGTACGGAACTCTACGCCGAGATGCTCCGGACAGATGGCAAGTACACGGCCCAACAGTTCATCAATGCGGGCGAGGCACTCATCGGTGCGAAGAGCTGGGAACTCGCCAACCAGGCCTTTGAAAAGGCGATTTCCCTCGCCGGGGCGAAGCAGTACACGACGATTGGCAAGGCGCGGCTTGGTGAGGCAAAGTGCGCTTTCATGCAGGGTTCGCTGGC
Organism: Verrucomicrobiota bacterium; assembly: GCA_050874585.1. Lineage (GTDB taxonomy): Bacteria > Verrucomicrobiota > Kiritimatiellia > RFP12 > UBA1067 > UBA1067. Next base: position 33,055 of record JBNMKZ010000020.1, read on the forward strand.
TGAGGCGCGTGAGGCACTGGATGCCTTCCTTGGCGATCCGAACCTCTCGCGCTTGACGTTGGCTGCTGATGCGAACTTCCTGCTTGTGGAAGTCGCTTCCGCGCAGGGCCTGCACGAGAAGGATGCGACGCTCCGCGGCAAATATTTCGGCGCGGCGGTTGGTGCGCTCAAGAAGGTGCGCAACTACTGGTCGAAGAAGCCCCAGTGGGAGCAGGATCAGCTTTCGCTGATGTCGGGTGATGTTCTCATCCGCCGTATGAACGCCGAGATGGAGATGGGCTTGAAGGATGAGGCTCTTGAAACGTGCGAACGGGCGGCGGCGACCTTCCAGGTCTTCCTCCAGTCCCGTGGCGTGACGCCCGAGCACCCGGCCGACAAGATGTCGCCTGAAGAGCTGGCCAACCTCGAACGCTGCTACACGACGATGGTTCCGCTCTTTGCAAAACTTGGTTCCGAAAAGTCCAAGCTCGTCATCCGGTTCGGTGAGGAGTACCTTGAACTGTTCCCGAACGGCAAGGGCCGTACGGAGATCGTCAACTGCATCAACAATGCGAAGGCCGACATGACGAGTTCGTCATCCGTTCCGGCCGCGTCAACTGAAAGTCAAACAGAAGGAAAGTAAGGAGATTCAGAAATGAGGACTGTGATTATTTTCGGACTGGCGGCACTTGCCGCTGCACCGCTGGCGGCCATTCAGGGTACGCTTCACACGGAAACAGGCGATTTGACGGGCGACATCAAGTGGCAGCCTCGTTCAAAGAGCTATTTGATTATCTCCAAGAAGAAGGGAACCGAGGTCAGTTCGGAACGTGCCTATGCCGATATTACGGGAATGGACATTCCGACGCCCCCGGGCTTTGCCAAGGCGGTTGAGCAGGTGTCGAAGGGGCAGGGCGCGAATGCCGTTGCCGCGCTCTCGAAGATTGTCTCTGACTACCGGATGCTTTACTGGGATAAGGTGGCGGGCCGTTATCTGGCGTTCGCCTACCTTGACGCGGGGCAGCCCCAGAAGGCCTACGAGGCCTGCAACTCCATCATTTCGGAGGATCGTACGGCGGCCTATCGCGGCGATTTGGCGGCCGCCTACTGGCAGGCCCTGCTGAAACTCGGCAAGAACGACCAGCTTGAGAATGCGCTCAAGAAGGCCGTTTCGAGTGGCGATCGCGCGGCTTCGGCGGCGGCACTCGTCATGCGCGGCGACATTATCCGCACGCAGGGCAAGAACTCGCCCGATTCGCTGAGGTCGGCACTGGCGGATGCCTACCTCCGCGTCGCCCTCATGTACAATCAGCAGGCCTGTGCCCGCGAATGTGCCGAGGCGATGACGAAGGCGGCGGAGTGCTTCGACAAGCTCGGTCAGGCTTCACGTGCCGAAACACTTCGTGCGCAGGCGAAGGCCCTCCAGTAATTTCCCTCCACGCAAAACATAACTTGAATGAGAACGTCTAAACTGTCCAGGGACACACGCGAAACACAGATTGAACTTGAACTCAACCTCGACGGAAGCGGCGAGGGGACGATTGACACCGGCATCGGCTTCTTCAATCACATGCTTGAGCTTCTGAAGAAGCACGCACTGATTGACTTGTCCGTCCGTGCGAAGGGCGACCTGGATGTCGACTATCACCACACCGTGGAGGATGTGGGGTTGGTCCTCGGCAAGGCTCTGAACGAGGCGTTGGGCGATCGCCGGGGAATCGTCCGCTACGGATTTGCGTCCATCCCCATGGATGAGGCCCTTTGCGAGACCTCGCTCGACTTGGGCGGGCGGCCGTTTCTAGTCATGCAGTGTGCGATGAAGCACATGATGGTTCGCGACTTCGAGGTCAAGCTTGTCGAGGAGTTCTTCCGCGCCGTTTCGGTGGAGAGTCGTTCGAACATTCATCTGCGCCAGATTTACGGCGACGAGGCCCATCATGTCTGTGAGGGGCTGTTCAAGAGTTTTGCCCGGGCGCTTCGTATGGCGAAGGCTGTCGATCCGAATGAGAAGGGCGTGCCGAGTTCCAAGGGAGTCATTTGAGTATGATTATTTTGCCAGCCATCGATTTGAAGGATGGGAAATGCGTCCGCTTGCGTCAGGGACGCGCCGATGACGTGACCGTTTACGGCGACGACCCCGCCGCCCAGGCGAAGGACTGGGCTGAGCAGGGTGGTGCCGAGTTGCACGTCGTTGACCTTGACGGGGCGTTCGCGGGCACGCCAAAGCATACGGAGGTCATTCGCCGGATTATTGAGGCCTTCGGTGGTCCGGTCGAAGTCGGCGGTGGATTGCGAACGCCGGATGCGCTTCGGGCCGTCTTGGATGCAGGCGCGGCGCGGGCCATCATCGGTTCCGCGGCACTTGAGAATCCGGCCTTCCTTGCGGAGGCGGTCGAGCTTTACGGCGACCGAATCGCCGTCGGCATTGATGCGCGCAACGGCTTCGTCCAGACGAAGGGCTGGGTGGAGACGACGAGCGTGAAGGCGACGGATCTCGCAATCGCCGTGGCTCGTGCGGGCGTAAAGACAATCATTTACACGGATACGGCAACGGACGGTATGCTGGGCGGCCCGAACCTGACGCAGATGGCGGCCATTTGTGATGCCGCGCCGACGTGTCAGATTACGGCTTCGGGCGGTGTCAGTTCGCCCTTTGACGTTGGCAACCTGAAGGCTCTGGAACGCCCCAATTTGCGGGCGGCCATTGTCGGTAAGGCCCTCTACGATGGACGCACGACCCTGAAGGAGATGAATGTCGCCGCACTCTGAAACGCTGAAAAACGGCCTGCGGGTCGTTTATGTTCCCTGCGAGGCCGAATCCGTTGCGTTCGGTCTCTTCATTTCCTCTGGTTCGCGTTATGAGGAGGCCCGCGTCGCGGGCATTTCCCATTTCATCGAGCACATGCTCTTCAAGGGAACCCCCACGCGGCGGCCCATCGACATCACGCGGGCCATTGAGGGGCGCGGTGGAAATTTCAATGCCTTCACGGGCGAGGAGGCGACGTGCTACTATGCCCACCTTCCCGATGAGTACCTGAATGAGGCCGTTGAGATTCTGGGCGATATGTATCTGAACGCCTCAATGCCGGACGACGAGTTCGCCCGCGAGAAGCAGGTCGTCATTGAGGAAATCCGCATGTATGCGGATGAGCCGGATGCCGTGGCGATGGAGAATCTTCAGCGTTCGCTCTTTCCGTGCAATCCTGTCGGGGCACCTGTTGCCGGCTCGGCCGCGTCACTTTCGCCGCTGAAGCCGACTGATTTGAAGCGGTATGTCCGTTCCCATTATTTGCCGCAGAACACCGTTGCCGTCATCGCGGGCCATTTTGACGAAAGTGCCGCGCACGATGTTCTGGTTCGTACGTTCGGACGCTTCAGGGCGGGACGACACACGGTCCCCGCCATTGTCCCGGTCGACTTTTCCGTTCCGCCCGTTGCCGAAGTCTCGGTCACGAAGGATGTCAACCAGGCGCAGCTTGCGCTCGGCTACCGTTCGTTCGGCATCCACGATCCGCGCAAATATGCCGCGACGGTGATGGACGCCATTCTTGGGCGTGGGATGTCCAGTCGGCTCTTCCAGGAAGTGCGCGAAAAGCGCGGCCTCAGCTATGACATTTCGTCTCGGATGCAGTTCTTTGAGGACGCGGGAATGTTCACCGTTTCCGCTGGACTCGACCGTACGAAGACGGCGAAGGCACTCTCGACCATTGACCGCGAGTTGATGCGCATTCGCTCGAAGCGCGTCTCCGCCGCAGAACTGAATCGGGTGAAGGAATTCCTGATTGGCAACTTCAAGCTCTCGCATGAGAAGGTGACGTCCAAGTTGTTCTTCTACGGGGCGACGATGAGTTCGTTTGGTCGTCTCGTGATGCCGCGTGAGCAGGTGGAGGGCATTGCGGCCGTTTCGGCGGCGGATGTGCAGGATGTCGCGAATGAGATCCTGAAGCCTGAGAACCGGAGCGTCAGCTGGGTTCTGCCGCGGTAGGTTGCCGCACGACGACGCTTGTTCACGGCGAGACAAGGCGATGGCACGAGATTCCCAGCGTTCCGAAACCGCCTACCTGCGCATTTATCGTCGCCTGCGGGCGGCCATTGTAGACGGTTCCTACTCGTTTGGCGAGCGGTTGCCGTCCAAGCGTGCCGTGGCGGACAGTGAGGGCGTGGCCATCATCACGGTCGAACACGCCTATTCGCTTCTGTGCGACGAGGGGTATGCCGAGGCGCGTGAACGGAGTGGCTACTTTGCCGCCTATCGCGAGAGGGACGGGCTGGCTCCCGTGGATGAGTCGGACCGTCCGTCGGCTCCGCGAAAGTTCCCCAAGCCCAATCTGCACCGCCTTCCGCTGAACTTTCCGTTTTCAGTGGCGACGCGGAAGATGCGAGCCGTGATTGTGCGCTATGGGGAGCGGATTCTCATCAAGTCGCCCAATGCGGGAACCGTCGAGCTGCGCGAGGCCATCGCCTCCTACTTGGCGCGGGCGAAGGGAATGCACGTCCAGCCGGCGCAGATTGTCGTTGGTTCGGGCGCGGAATATCTCTACGGTCTCTTGGCGCAGGTCTTCGCACATGAGCGTTTCGCCGTGGAGAATCCCTCGTACGAGATGATTCGTTCGGTCTACGCGGCGCACGGCATCTCGTTCGATTCGCTTCGGCTCGGTCCGCACGGAATCCTCAGCTCCGAACTGGCGCGGACTTCGGCCAAGGTCCTGCACGTGACACCCTATCGCAGCTTTCCGAGCGGTGTCACGGCGGATGCCTCGAAGCGTCACGAGTACGTGCGCTGGGCGGCGGAGCGCGGCGGTTTTCTTATCGAGGATGATTTCGATTCCGAGTTTTCGGTCGCCGGGCGCGGTGAGGAGTCGCTTTTTACGACCGACACCGCCGGGCGCGTCGTTTACGTGAACACGTTCAGCAAGACCATCGCTCCCGCCATTCGCGTCGGTTATATGGTCCTGCCCACCGGACTTTTGCCGCGCTTTCGCGCTGCCGTTGGGTTTTATTCCTGCACGGTTCCCGTGTTTGAGCAGTACTTTCTTGCGGATTTCATCAATGACGGGGACTTCGAGCGTCACTTGCGCCGCGTCCGCCGTCGCCTCTGCCGTTCCGAAGGAACTGCCGCGCCCGCGTCGGAACACTGACCATCGTCCGCGTCTCTCTTGCCACGGGCGTTTCGTCCGTTCGGGGTGATCGCGGCGTGTCTTCCCAAAGAGAGATCGTTTTCATCCCAAAGAGAATGCTTTTTTCTCCCAAAGAAGATGGGCGTTTCTTCCAAAGGGGACGGGTTGTTGCTTGGGAAAGGAAGGGTGCTTGCTTGGAAGAGGAAGGGCAAGCACTAAGGTGGTTTCATCAAAGGACTAAGGTGGTTTGATCAAAGCACCTTAGTGGTTTGACCAAACCACCTTAGTCCTTGCCCGTTCTCTTTGGC
>JBNMKZ010000021.1:0-37804 GCA_050874585.1 Verrucomicrobiota bacterium
TAAGTAAACTTTTGTTGCCCAGGCGCGAGAGGTGAGCGCAACCGTGGAAGCCGAGACCGCGCGGCAGCTTCGCGCAAGCCCCCGAGCAAGCAGTTCCTGCGGGGCTGACACGAAAGGCCACGAAAGCCGGCGAAGCCGGACACGAAAAGACTTCCGTTCTGTTCCGTGGTTGGCCGACCCCACCTTCAGTGAATTTCAGTGTCGGCCGTCAGGTCGGTTCAGTGTGTTCAGTGGCAGAAAACGAGCACTCCCTCCACCCACGCCGCCGGCAACCGTGCTGACCCGCGCCGCGCCCCACCCGCTCCTCACCTCCGCCCATTGTGGGCCTGTCCGGGGCTTCGCGTGGTGCAGGCGCATGGACGGGGAATGCCACATTCGGCCCTGCTTGGGAGGCGCGAAGCGCAGAAGGGCGGGGAGAAGCCACACCGCGCAGGCGTTGAGTAGGCCCTTTCGCGGCACAACCATCTGCCGCGGCCCGGCCTGCAGTCTGCCTGTCCTTCCTCTCGGGCGAGTGGGTGAGCGCGAAGTGTCGCGAGTGAGGTCTTCCGCGGGGCGCCACCGTAGGAGTTGCTTTGTCTGCAACCATTGATAACCGCCGAGGCAGGGCCGGCTAAGTGAAACTTTGTTGTCGACGCGTGAGAGGTGAGCGCAACCGTGGAAGCCGAGACCGAGCGACAGCTTCGCGCGTGCCCACGAACAAGCGGTTCTTGCTCAGTAGGGAGACTTATGCTATAATTCAAGTTGACAATGAAAATAAGGATTACTATGCCCTCGATTCATTCGGACAGCATGTGCGCCACGATGTACCGCGCACGGTCGGCGTTTACGCTGATTGAGCTTCTGGTCGTGATTGCCATCATCGGCATTCTGGCCGGCGTGATGGCGATTTCGTTCGGTGGCGCGACCGATTCGGCGCGTGCCACGCAGTGCCTGTCGAACCTCAAGAGCCTGGCGCAGGCGGCGAATGCGACGGCCATGCGCAGCGACTACTATCCTGTGGCGGGCTCGTACGAGTACGTTCCCCTGACGGGCAAGAAAGTGGTCTATTACGAGTGGGTTGGCTGGATCAGCTGGCTGTCGAATCGCGGCGATCCCTTCAACAAGCGGGCGGGAAGGTCGGCTCCGACCAGTTACCAGTCCGTGGAAATCTGCCCGTTCTACGGCACGGGTACGGAGGACGATGCGACGTACGCGTTGACGAACGGGACGATTTGGGCGGCGACCGGCAAGAATCGCACCATCTACACGTGTCCGTCGCACGTGCGGTATCGGCGCGACCAGAACATGACGGCCCCCTACTGGAGCTACGTGATGAATGCGAAGTTCGGCTATGATTATTCGCAGGGCTCGCGGGCGGTTGGCGGAGCCCAGAGGTTCGGGAACCTCTCCCGGGCGGACCGCATGCTGATGTTCGCTGAGTTGCCGATGTGGACGATTGAGGGCGGCAAGACGACGCCTGTGCAGGACGGCAGTGGCTATGAGGCGGACTGCACCCTGCAGTACAAGGCCTCCGTCGGCGGCAAGAGCTACGGTTCGAGCTGGAACGGGACGCCTGAGTGCATCGGCTTCAACCACAAGGTCGGCAAGCGGAGTTTCGTTGGCCACATCGCCTATGCCGACGGGCATGTGGCGAAGATCACCTATGTGGAGAATGGCGAACTGAGTGTCCAGCAGCTGACGGCCCTCCTGTGCGAGGGCAAGGACGTTGCCTTTGATGGACGAAACTACAAGGAGCTGAAAGATTACTAACATTTTGAAACCTTTCGCACCGTCGAAAACCCTGCAATCGCTGTTCGCGGCGGTTGTTGCGGGGCTTTCACTTGTCGCGTCCGGCGGGTTGGCGGAAGATGTCGTGTTCGAGGGCGGGACGACGAACTGGGTGGATGGCGACCTCGTCATCACGTATGCCGATCCGACGCGTGTGAGTAAACTGTCCCTACCAAAGACGGCTACGGCGCGGATTCTCGCCGTCGGCGGCGGCGGCGGCGGCGGACGTGTCACAAATACATCGGGAACGCGTGGCGGCGGCGGCGGTGGCGGCGGTGGTGGCGTTGTCATCACAAATGAGGTCGTTCTACGAGGGGATTATGCCATTACCATTGGTGCGGGTGGCGTTGCCGCTGAAGGTGGTACGAATGTAAGCAACCCCGGTGGAAATGGTGGAAACACAGTCCTAACGGATTCCCTTGGACAGGAAACAGTTCTTACCGCTTTGGGTGGTGGCGGTGGTGGTGCTGAAAGCAAAGGTGGTGATGGCGGTTGTGGTGGCGGCGGTTCTCGATCTGCCGCAGTTCCCTCCGAAGTCGGCGGAACAGGATCGCAGGGTTGCGATGGTGGTGGTAGCGCATCCAATCGCGGCGGCGGTGGCGGTGGTGGAGCTGGCACCCCTGGTGCGTCTCCGACGGGAATGAGTACGGGTGCGGCTGGTGGTGATGGTCTTGAATGTGACATCACTGGAACTGTTGTCATCTATGGCGGCGGTGGTGGTGGCGGAAACTCCTATTCGCCGATGACTAACAACAAGAGCCTGGGTGGTGCTGGCGGCGGTGGCCATGGCGGCGGTGGACGTAGTAGTTCGTGGAATGCCGCGGAGAACGGTACAGATGGCCTTGGCGGCGGCGGCGGCGGCGGCGGTACGGCCGATGGAGCCGTGGCCGGTCGGGGCGGCAACGGCGTTCTCATCGTTCGCATTACCTCCTATCTTGATGCGGGCGTAACGCCCCCGGCCATTCGCTCGGATCTGGTCTTTACGGGCGAACCGCAGACGGCGGGTGATCCCGACGACCCGAATCGGGCCTTCTATTCGGTGACGGCGGGGCAGGACACGGCGACGGACGCGGGCGACTATTCCTTTACGGTCACCCTGAACGAGGGACTGGAGTGGACGGACGGGACGACGGAGCCGAAATCGTTCAGCTGGTCCATCGCGCCGAAAGTTGTGTCGGTGCCGAAGGCCCGCGAGGGTCTCGTTTACGATGGAACGGAGCAGGCGGGCGTGACGAACGATGTCCCGTCGGACGCGGCGTTCTATGAGGTTACGGGCGGTTCGGCCGTCAATGCGGGCGCGTATGCGTTTACGGCGACCCTGAAGTATGCGGCGACGAATGTCCACTGGGCGGACGGGGAGACGGGGCCGAAGACGTTCCCCTGGTCGATTGCGAAAGTGGTGACGGCGATTGAGGGCCTTCGGTTGGCGGACTGGCAGGTGGGTGCGACAGCCAACGAACCGTCCGTCACCCGCGTGGTGAATGGGTCGGTGGCTGCTATCGTCTACTCATACCGTGCGCAGACCGAGACGGCTTGGAGCCTCGCCAAGCCGACGGCGGCGGGGTGGTATGTGGTTCGGGCGACGCTTGCCGAGACGACGAACTGGTCCGAGGCCGTGGCGGAGACGGCGTTCTGTGTGTGGAAAAATCCATCGGGCGAGTACACCTATTTTGTGGATGTCACGAATGCGGCCTCGGCGGGAGCGGGCGTGGATGTCACGATTTCCGAAGCGTCGCTCCCGGGTTTTCTCTACGATTGCACGGACGGACTGAAGGATGGGGCGTTCCGCTTCGTCTATTCGCGCACGGCCGACCCCATTGACGACATCCTGCTCGCGTATTCGAACCTGACGTGGAATGTCGCGGGCGAGTCGACGATGCGCGTGCGCCTGCCGGACGGAGTGACGCGGGCGAGTCCCATTCGGATGTACTGGCATGCGCAGGTGGCGGAACCGCTGAGCCGCAACGATCCCGGGGCGGCGAGTGGCTTGTCCGTGGGGACGGCGGCGACGGGGTACGGCCTCGTGAACAGCAACGGCGTCTGGATCAACTACTGGACGCAGGAGCCGGCCCTCTCGAAGACGACATGGGACGAGTCTGAGACCCCGGGTGTCCTCACGCCGGGTGCGCTCAAGGTCGGCTCGGTCAAGACGACCTACCGCAAGTTGCCGCATGGAGCCGAGACGGAAACGATGCCGCTGACGCGGGGATCTTACGCGGCAATGCTGACGATGGCCGACATGGGCGCGGACTATGCACTTGATGGTGGGGCGCGGCAGTTGCAGTACGAGATTCTCGGCCATTCGTCCGTCGCGTCCCTTGGCGGGACGGCAAGCGGACGCATTCTGCTCGGCAATGATGACACGGGCGGCAATGGGCGCGAGGCCATTACCGACCAGGGCTATTGGCAGACGGCAGACACGGGGCATTCCATTTACTGGACGCATGAGGGGTCTCATCAGACGACATTGATTCCCTATGCAAAGCCAGGGGTTTATCATACTTTGAACAAGGTGGAGCCGACATCTGACGGGGATGGCTCGGTCCTTCAGACGAATGTGCTGTGGCGAATTGTTGACGGAATGATTGGAAATATATTCCGTAGCGGAAGTCGGGGAAACGCCTCGGCGAACTATCTCCCGTGGTCGTCAACTTCTCGGTCGATGTCCAGTGACACGGCATTGCCCCCCGACACCACCTATTCTGGAATGACGGGCAATTCGGAGGTTGCGAATATTATCCTTCGAAATAAGGAGGATGCGGCTGTCTATTCGCCTTTCTACACAAATGGTATTGGCGTGGTTTATTTTGATGCTGTCAATGGTTTCATTGGTTCGGCAGAAGACTATAAGATTGTAGTTGAAATTGCCACCAAGACGGCGACGGGGCTTGTCCCGACGGACGAGAACTGCCGTGGCGATGACGAACGGGGGGATGAGGATCCGTACTACAACCTGCGCGGGCAGTGGAAGCCCGTGGCAATTCTGCCGCTTGTCAAGGACGGGACGGACGAATTTGTGGCGCAAACACGGCGGACCGAACTCGACCTGCTTGGCTTTTCGGGGGGCGGCAAGACCGACAAGTTCGTGCGTGGGTGCGCCGAAGTGAATGTTCGTGGACCCGTGCGGTTCCGCATTCGGCGAGTGTCTGCCTATTCATCCTACAGTGAGGATAGTTATCGTGGATTGCTTCTCCTCGACAACATTATCGCATCGCCGCCGGCGATGTACACGGACTTGGCACCGTTCGGGCATTACGACGAGCGGAAGGTCGGCAAGCAGACGCTGGGGCAGGAGTGCGCCCTCTCGATTCCTTTCCCCTCCATTTCCGACACCGAGGTCTATGCCCGGGCGAAGGCGCAGAACGTGACGACGCCGGATTTGCCGATTGACAACACGAACTTTGTGGCTTCGGCGCGGCTCAACTACCGCTGGCGCTACCTGAACCAGCGCTTCAGTCCCGCCCGCGTGGGCGATGAGGATCGCTGGGAGACGGTCATCCTCGACCCGGAGGACGGCTACCGCTCGATTGAGCCGCTCACGTATCCGGCGGCCGAGGGCGACATCGAGTTCTTCTACGACCTGACGCTCCAGGCCCCGTTCTACGCCTACCAGGACTACTCGGGGTGCGGTGTCGCGAAGCCGACGGGCGACTACACGGAGGAAATCCGCCACTGGACGAATCGGATGGATCTGTCGGTTCTTGAGAGCACGCGCCTCGCGAGCGGCGGCACGAACTGGTTCGTGCGCCTGCGGAACGGGACGAGCAACTGGGCGTCGATGCGCCTCGTGCTGGAGGGTGGCTCGGGGAGCCTTTCGGGCGAATACGACATGGAGTTGACGGGTGACAACACGTGGCGGACGCTCGTCCTCGTGCCGACGAATGCCGAGGGCGTGGTCAGTTTCCACTTCGAGGGCTTCAACGAGCTGGCGGCGGGTGCGATCGAGATTCCTGCCGACCCCGAGGCCGTGCGCTGGGGCGTCGTCTCGTCGGGGACGAATGCCGTGCCGGCGACGGGCAAGCTCGTCCTGCGCGGCGCGAATGACGGTCTTGTCCCGCTGGACCATGTGGCGAACTATCTGGAGTTCAAGCTGAACGACCGCTTTGCGACATACGCGATTACCCGTGCGGAATACCAGGACTTCAACCACTGGAACGACGCGGCGCGTGACAAGACGTTCAAGATCAACTATGTCGAGACGAACTCCGTCGACTATGCGGCGATGCAGACCTACAAGAGCGATTTCTCCGACTGGCAGCTCTACGCGGCGACGAACGCCAACTGGAACGAGACGTTCTCCCTCGCCGACTACACCGACCCGGCGTATCCGAAGGAGTCGCTCTACCAGCGCACGGCCACGCCGAATGGATGGACGGCGCAGAACGTCTCGTGGGTCTTCGAGAATCTCGTCACGTCGAACGACGTGGCGAAGTCGGGCGGCATGGCGGCGAAACTGCTCGGGCAGGGCGGTGGCGTCATTGACTTCACGAACGTGAATACGCCGTCGGGTCTTGATCGGATTACCTTCCGCACGCACATTGGGCAGTCGATGACGTTTGACTCGTTCAGCTACAGCGTGGCCGCCCTGATGGACGACAACTACACCTTCCATGCGCCGCTGTCGATGAGCCGTGATTGCAAGTCGGACGGCGACAAGATTGGCGACATGGCGGTCGGAGCCTCCGTCTCGCTCGTCGCCTACTACTACCCGCATGTCGGGTGCTATGAACTGCGGCTTTCGCGTCCCTACAGGGGCAAGACCATTTTGCTCGAACTCTACAAGTGGACCTATCGCGGTCAGGCATCGGTGAGCGAACGGCTCTGCTACACCTACGCCGACGCCTCCCTGTGGATGAGCGATGCGGACGAGCGGTCGGGAACGGATACGGAGATTAAGCGAAACAAGTACTACGGTGCGTTCATCTCGTGCGGTGACCGGGGCGGTGGCACGGAGATTATTTGCGGTGTCGCGACCGATCCGCAGAAATTGAATCCGACCAGGCCATCGAGCGGCTTCAGCGGCCAGTCCCATGTTGGTCTGATTTACACCGATACCGACAATCCCCACCTCTACGGTTCCTATGGTGTCGCGGCGAAGGACTGCCCGGCCCAGTTCGTCATGCCGTCCTATTCGGCCCTTCCTCTGCAGGATGCGGTCAACGTGCGGGCGGCGGTTGGTGCCAAGGATCACTTTGGCAAGGACACGGATGGACAGACGACAATCGACATCAACCTCACGGCGAACGATTTGCAGCCTGTGAGCGATGATATCCCGACGCGTAAGTGGGCCAAGGTGCCCGGCCGCGCCGAATGCTTCACCAATACGACGGCGGGCTTGTTGTGGTCGGGCCTGCGTACGCCGACGAACCTGACGCAGAACCTGGAGGTCTGGCTCAGCCCGAAGGGCCAGCAGCAGAGGGGGACGCGCTTTGCGGAAGTTCCCGTCTCGGGCTATGCGTTCGTGAACACCTCGTCCGTCTTGATTCACCAGACGGGGACATACGATGTGCGCTTCAAGACGGCCGACGACCAGGCCGTGGACGTGGTCATCGACGACATCATCCAGTACCAGTGGCAGGCCCCGAACATCGAGGACTCGAAGTTCTACGAGCAGGGCAACTACATCTACACGCAGGGCATTGTGCAGGAAAATGTGGGTGCGCGGACGCGGGAGGTCCTTCTCCAGCCGTCCCGGGCGATTGCCGAGAAGCCGGTCTCGCTCCGTTCGCCGCTCCTGTCGGGTCTTGGCAAGATTGCCTTCACCTATCAGGCGGCGGACGAGAATGCCCAGATCTGGGTTCAGGTGGCGACGAACGACGTCAGTCGGAACTTGAACACCTACAACCTGTCGGTTGTTGAGGGCGAGGGTGCTGGCCAGTGGAAGACGATTCGCAAGTACGGTCCGGCGAGCGCCGGCTTTACGGGTGACGACGTCCTGACGACGGCTGGTACGGGCACGAAGGTCATCTACCTCGGCTGGCACAACAACGACGACCGGCCGATTCGCGGCATCTTCCGCCTCTTCGTGCCGACGAACGTGGTGAAGGAAGCCGTGGCCCGTGCGACGGTGAAGGACTCGACCGACCTCGACTACGGGCGCATCACCATCACCGGCATGACGGTGACGGACGAGCCGGGGCTGTCGGAGCGCAGCTGGCGCGGCTGGAACATGCGGACGATTGGTGACGAGACCGACAGCGAGCGGCGCATGTACCTGTCCGACATGACGCTGGCGGATGGCGAGGGCTACGGCCTCGTCTGCGGTCTCAACAACGGCATTTGGCCGGGCGACCTTGAGACGGATGACGACGAGGTTCGCCTGAGGAGCGGCTTCCCGGCGGTCTATTCGCCGACCTTCAAGTCGCCCGAGGGCGAGCAGCGCGGCATTGGGACGGTGACCTACCGTGCGCGTCTCTACGAGGATGCCGCGCAGAACGGCGGCGGCCAGATCGTGGGCTACGGCTCGACCGACCCGCTCCGTGGGGTGTGGGTGCCGATTTTCACGAACGTTGTCACGCGCTCGGTCTTCTCGAACTTCACCTGGTCGGCCGGAACCGAGACCTACTATTCCATCAAGCTGGAGGTTTCGTCCGCGTCGCTCGTGGCGAGCGTCCCACCGGAGGCGGCGCCGGTGGACCGTGTGATTCTCGACGAGGTCTTCGTCAGTGAGAAGGTCCAGCCGACGCTGGCGTTCGTCTATGCGCGGCCGTTCCGCAACAACCTCATGTCGACGGATCCGATTGGGGACATCCTGAGCGCGAACGAGCAGCCGCTCGCGGGCGAGAGCTGGGGCGTTCAGGCACAGCTTTCGCTGCAGCAGCTGGCGGATGAGGTCGACCTCTCGCGCGGCATGAAGGTGGCGCTCTCCTACTATCCGCAGGCGACGCCCTGGGGCTACAACAACTGGAAGGATCTCGCGGGGGCGACGCGTGATGTCGAACTGACGCAGGTCGGTGAGTCGACGAACCTCATCTTCCGCAGCGTCGGCACGTCGCCGCGTGAACTGGTCGCCCCGGCGACCGAGGCCGGCACGATTGTGCAGTTCATGCTCAAGGTCACCTACTACGACCACGGCGGCAAGGCCTACGAGACGCTGATGTCGAGCTGGGCGCAGCCCTCGTGGTACCACCCGGTCGACCTGAACGGGACGGGGTCGGGCGGCTACAATTCGGAGGACTTCAGCAAGTACTCGGCCTATACGATTCTCGATTCGGTCAGCCCGGGACGTGCCTGGATCAACGAGGTGAACTGGAATGACGGGACGGCAGAGGAATCGGGCGAGGGGCGCAACAAGTGCGTCACGAACCAGTTCATCGAGATTTGCGTGCCGTCGGGGGCCGATATGGCCGGTTGGCGCGTCCGTCTGACCAACATGAACAACCACCAGTTCTACATGGCCCGGTTCGGTCCGGGTCTCGTGGCCACGAAGACGTCGTCCAATGCGACGAACGGCTACGAGTTCGTGGTCATCCAAAGCCCGGCGACGCGTGATGCGGGCGGCATGAAGGATGCCGCCGGGCGGAGCGTGGCGGATGGCACATGGGGTTCGGACTTCCTCGACAAGGGGACGCTCAACTACGGTGAGCCCTACCAGTTCGAGCTGATTCGTCCATCGGGCGTGATTGAACACCAGTTCGTCCTCTCGGGCACGAACGAGTGGTCCGACTATGTCTTCGGCGGCATCTACGACGGCACGAACCTGCTGGCGACGCTGAACGCGACGAACGCCTCGCCCCTGCGCTTCTACGCGGGTGACGAACTGGCGCGGCGCACGGATGGCAGTCTCTTCGGTTCGGCGGGCGTGATTGGCGGTTCGGCGGACGGCAATCCTGCGCCGGGCGCGGCCGCGACTTGGAAGAGCGGGCTCACCTTCACGCCGGGCCGCCTCAACGAGGGACAGATCATCCCGGAGGACTGGCTGATCCATCCGAACGGCACGAACGCGTGGGTCTACCTGAGCGTGGTGGGGGACCACCTCAGTCAGGTGGTCGAGGGCGAGACCAACCGCTCGGCGGTGGTCGTCGTGCCGCAGGGTTCGCGCACGAACGTCACCTATGTCGCCGCGCCGTGGTACGAGATGGCGGCACTGACGGTGAACGGGGTCACGAATGCCGTGAACAAGCCCGGCGTGTGGACCTATACGTTCGCACCGACGGGGACCACCTATGTCGTCGCGACGGAAGGCCCCGACCACGTTCTGAAGAACGAGTTCGACCTTGGCGACGACAATGTCTACACGCCGGCCGTTCTTAACTGGCTGCGCGAGAACTGGCCCGGCAAGTCCCCGGACGACATTCAGCTGGCGCGCTACAAGGGCCTTGGCGAGGATGATCGCGAGGGTGACTTGACGTTGACGCACATGTACTGGCTCGACATCCCGGCGGTGACGGACTCTGGCACGCGCGAGTGGCTGTTGCGCGGTGGCATGTCGGGCATTGAGGGCGAGGCGCACGTGATTCAGCGCAACTATGGCGGGCGCGACTACACGCTGACCAACCGCATTGTCGAGGTCAAGTTGTACCTGACGAACGAGGTCACGGGCACGGCCTACGCCCCCGAGCGGTTGCAGGGCGTGAACAACGAGCGCAGCGACACCTACACGGGTGGCAACTGGACGTCGGTCACCTTCAAGGTCCGCGCCCAGCTGAACGTGAACACGAACGGGGCGAACAGGGGCTACCTGCCGCTCAGCTCGTTCACCTTCGGGCCGGGCTCGTTCGGGCCGAGGGGCGCGGCGAACGAGTTCACCTCGCGCATCGAGTTGATTGATCCCTTCTCCCCCGCCTCGCTCGGCTACAGCTACGGCTGGGGCAACCACTCGAACACGAACTCCTTCTGGTTCAAGTGGTCCATCGATACGGATCTTGTGCCAATCGCCGTCCCCGTGCTGAAGGCGCTTGACGTCTACGGTTTGACCCCCTAAAAGTGGGGGCGGGCCGTGTTGACAGGGTGTTGAAAAGTAGTCGATAACCCTTGCGCGGGTCGTTCGGATTATGATACAATTGCAGTGTTGGAATAGGTCGAAGAAGCGTTGACGCAGAAAAGAGCTGTTGATAAATGATGAAGTGTGCGAGTTCATATCTCGTTCCGTGCGCCTTTGGCGTTGCGGGACTGGTGCTTTTGTGCCTGGTCGGGTGTGGCGAACGTGCCGCGTCCGAACCGGCTGCCGAGGCGTCGCCGAAGACCGCCGCGCAGCATCGGATGGAAGATCCCGTCTACCGCAAGCAGTTAGACGGCCAGCTCGCGGCCCGCAACGAACTCGCGTCCGTCCGTGGTCGTCTCGTGGCCCAGATGGAGGCGATGGTCGCGGCGGCGCGGAAGGCCCAGCCGGGGGCGGACGACGCGGCGATTAAGGCGGCGCTTGAGAAAGATCCCGCCTGGCGTTCGCTTTATGCACGAGTTTTGGATGTCAACGCGGCGCTTGAAGATAACCGCAAGCAGTCGCAGAAGATTGTCAGGGATCGCCTTGTCGGGGAAACCGCCAAGTAAGGAGATTTGAAGATGGGAAAGATGAATATGATCAAGAAATTCCTTGCCACGTTCACGATGGCGACGTTCGCCGCCGTCTCGGCACTTGCCGAGGCCGACCTCCGCTCAATTGACGCGGTTGACGATAAGACGATTTCGGTCGTCTATCCAAACGACACGAATTCGCTGAAGGCCGGGCAACCCCTCTACATCCTCGTTCGCCTGCTGAACCAGGACTATGCCGCGACGATTGCCGGCGGCACGCCCCATCCGTGGTACTTTAAGCCCCATACGGCCGGATCGGCTGACCTTGCGGCGGCGATCAACCGCCCGATGCTGGCCCTCTCGATTGGTGGCAAGCGGTGCTATGCCGAGTATTCTGAGACGGGTCCGAATGGTGAGTTGAGCGGACTGAACCGTGAGGCGGATAGTTCCGGTCGCTTCGGCTACCACACCGATCTCTACTTCAAGCACACCGTCGAGCCGGGCGAACTGGGCCTCCCCGTCAAGCTCCTCGGCAAGGACGGCAAGATTGGCGACGGAACCTATGAGATTCTGATGGTCAATGTCAACACGGGCGATGAAAGCTACAATGTGTGGGACCTGACGAACGACAGCTCGTCCCCGCGCCTTGCGACGCTGAGGTTTGTCAGCGAGTCGTCGCTCCCGGGGAGCGTGAGCTACCCCTCCAAGCCCCATTCAGACGGACCCCATGCCACGCAGGATCTGGTGAGCGAGGGCATTTACGTCCAGACGATTGACTTCGACTCGACCTACGATGACGAGGAGGCAAATGTCTGGCGCGAGGTCTATCCTGGCCTCTCGTCTGTCGTCTTGAATACGCCGCGTCTCGAAGGCACGGGTCCGGCGACGGTTTATGTCTGGTCCGAGAATGAGGATGTCTTCACGCCCGTGGGCGATGGCCGCGTCCAGATTGACGGCAAGTGGGTGCTGCCGGTTGAGATTGGCACGGGCGACTCGACGGTGTCGTTCAGGATGCGCGGCGGCACGGCCGCCGAGGGCACGACCTGCAAAATTTACATGAGTTCCTCGACCTCCGAGGGCCGGACGGATGTCGGTGACGTGCTGGAGAACTCGGCCGTCTCGCGCACGGTTCGGATGCACGCCGCGCCAACGCCGACGGTCTCCTTCCGTCTCAACGGTGAGGCGGATCGTGCGATTGTGACGTGCCCGACGAACTACTACGATTCGGTCGGCCAGTTGACGGTTCGCCTCGAACCGGCGGTCGAGCACGATGTGTGGGTCGACATTACCGCCGACCTTCGCAACACGGGTGACCTCTCCGCGATTTATGGCGCGACGCTCCTCGGCATCAGCGAGAACGACGGTGGCGATGCCTATGAGGATCGCATCACGCGGGTGAAGATCCCCGCCAACACGTCCGTCGTCAACCTCTACCTCTATTCGCTTGGCTGGACGTCCGAGACGGGTAGCTCGAAGAAGGGCATCGTCTTCAAGCCGGGCGCGGTCTACTCCAATGAGGCGGGGACCACCGTCGATACCGAGGTCTCGGCCTCGACCGGCGGTTGCAGCCTGATGGTCAACCGAATCGCGCCGGTCATCGTCGACGTCGAGCCGGGACTGACGGGTGCGGCAACGGCGGTCGGCGGCGCGTCGACGCGATTCCTCGTGACGATGCGCGACTGCTTCCGCAACATCACCGACACGGCGGATGGCTACACCTTCTACTGGACGTCGAGCGATGGTGAGGACCTCCAGCCCAGTGAGAATGCGGTTGAGGAGGATGGTGTCTTTACGCTCTTCCAGACCTTCTATACCGCCGGGACGAAGACAATTACGCTTTATGCGGTGCATCCGAACAACAACGCAAAGTCGGCTTCGGTTTCCTTCGACCTGGAGGTTGGCAAGGCCAAGCAGATTTCGGCGGCCTTCCCGGGCGACCAGCCGTGGCGGATTGCTGAGGGCGGCACGCTCCCCATCGCCTTTACGCTGGAGGGTGGCACGGCTTCCGTCGTGACGTATGCCTTCCTCGAACCGGCCAACGCCGAGACGGCGGCGGCGGTCGATCTGACGAGTGCCCCGTTTGCTTCGGGCGTGGCGATTGAGAAGGGTACGAGCACGGCCTCGTTCCAGCCTGACATCAAGTTCCTCGATGGTACGCAGCCGTGCGAGTTCACGGTGAAGCTTTCGCGGACGCGTGATGCCTATTCACAGGTTGCCGGCTTTGAGAACAGCACGCTGTTCATCACGGTGACGAATGTCCTGCCGCGTGTCACTTCGGTGACCGCCGGTGGTATGCCCGTCACGGACGGCGCGACGCTTTCGCGCAGCGTCCCGAAGGGCGTTGAGACGGCGTTCCGCCTGACCGCGTCGGATGTCACCGCCGACTTGGACGCGGCGGATCTGAACGCCTTCAAGGTGAAGTGGGTGATTTACGATGGCGTTGAAACGCCCTACGAGACGACGGGCAACCCGAATGGTCAGATCGTCAAGCATGTCTTCAGAAACGATACGATTGGCGGCGAAGGTGCCCTCGTTCAGGTCTATTTGAAGGATAAGGACACGGCGGATTACTCGGCTATCCCCGACTTCACGTTCCGTGTCCCCGTCTCGCAGACGCCGCGTGTGACGCTTGCATACGCGAGCGACGCGGATACGGGTGTTTGGCAGGAGACGGAGCGCAACGACCACGGTATTGCGGTCGGGCTCTCGGCGGCGGCGACCGAAGACCTCACCGTGAGCGTCCGCGTCACGCGCTCGGATGACGGCGGCTACGTCAAGTTCAAGACGCGTACGGGTGCGATTGAGGTCGACCCGACGAACGAGGATTGGTACAACGTCCGGTTCCCCGTGGGCACGACGCGGCAGACCCTGACGGTAACCGAGATGGATGGTACGGACGATTCCGCGTCCGGCATTGACATCGAGGCCCTCGTCACGACCGCGACCGATTCCGGCTACGGTAAGCTGTGGAGCGAGTACTACGAGGCGGCGAATCCGATTGCGCCGCGTGTCCTGAACGTGGCGCCGGTTGGCGTGACCACCCCGAGCGACGGGACGACGAATACGAGCGTCAAGGCCTACTCGCCGTACTATGTCGACTACAAGGTCAATAGCGACGTGAAGGCCGACTTGGCGGCAGGCATCACGGTCACTCTGACGGCGGATGGCGATGAGATTGATTCGGTGACGGGCGTGACCGATACGACCAAGCACCGCTTCGCCAATCCCGTGCGCTTCACGACACCGGGTCTGAAGACGGTTCTCGTCACCTTTACGGATAAGGACGGTAATTCGTCGGTCTCCACCATCTACTACGATGTGATGCAGACGAAGACGGTCATCGTTGCGGCGCACGGCCCGGCGGCGGAACGTGCCTCGGCCAATCGCCACTCCGATCGCTATGCGCGGGCGAAGGGCCTTGGTGCCGGTCGCGTGGACGGGGAGTCGCAGACACCCCAGTCGGCGCAGAAATGGAATTCGACCTTCTCGGTTGCTGTGACGGAGTCCTCGCTGGCTATGACGGCCGAGGGCTATCAGGTGAGGAGCCCTGCAAACACGACCGTTGACAAGGACGGAACCTATCCGCTTGTCGCGGCACCCTACAAGTACGCCGACGACGACAAGAACGGCAAGGCGGGTTTCGACAGCTTCTTCTATGCCTGGGTGTGCAACAACTCGGCCACTTATGACGGCCTGAACCTGACGACTGACATCATGATCGGCCCGGCTCTGACGAAGGCTTTCTCGATTCCGTTGCAGGGCTATGAGGAAGATAAGAAGGCTTATGACACCCAGTATTGGGAAGCGGTCTTCTCGCGTGAATGGTTGGCAAGCGACAACTGCGGCGATATCAACGGCGACGGCATCCCTGACTCCTATGTCGCGCAGTATGGCATGGGGGTTCTCAATAAGTCGGATCTCTCGCTTGAGGGGGATGACCTTGAAAATATCTCGTCGTACAACGAGGATGCCGACTACTTCCCGAGCACGGATACGGCGGGCGATGCCTCCTTCATTCCGGGGCTCTCCAACACATGGGTCACGGCGGGTACGCCGTTTGAGGCCCGCTTTGAGATTCGTGGCTGGTATGCGAAGGGCGGCGAGGCCTCCATGGCCCTCAACGACGCGCCGCAGCAGGCGGGCCTCTCGATTGCCTCGGAGGTCAACTTCACGGATCCGGCCGAGGACGAGACCTCGACCCTGTCGCCGATTGAATGGTGGGCCTTTACGAACTACTGCGCGCGGATTGGCCGCGACGTGACCGATACGACCATTTGGGCGGGTGGTTCGGATGCGCAGGCGTGGTCGCCGGAGCGTCCGACCAATCCGACGAAGGCCGATACGGACGGCGACGACTTCCCCGACGGCTACGAGTACTACATCTGGTATCGGGCGCATGTGGGCTACAGCGAAGGCGGTGCCTACAAGAAGCTGGAGGGTCGTCGGTATCGTCCCGAGGATCCGATGCACCCGGAGATTATCACTTCCGAGACAATTGCTTCTCTCTACGATCCGCGGCATGACCTGTCGGGCAAGCCTTCCCCAGGTCTGACGACCGACTCGGATAATGACGGCCTGACGGATATGGAGGAACTGGTGCTTGGAACGAATCCGTTCGACTTCGATTCCGATGGCGACGGATTGCCGGATGGCTATGAACTCGTCCTGTCGAAGACGGATCCGCTGATGGTTTCGTCCGAGAGTTCGGGCGGCGTGTCGGATGGTGATGCCAATCTTGATGGTGATGCCATGGCGTTTGCGCCGCTGACGTTGCCGCGTCTCGCCTTCGTCTCGACGAATGCGTACGATGTCTCCTCGCGGGTTGTCGCGGGCGAGACCGAGCTTGTCACGAATGCCTACACGGTCGTCACCAACAGCTGGTTCGGTGACTCCGCGTGGGCGCTCTTCACCGAGGATGGCACGGGCAAGGATGCCAAGGTCTGTTATTTCGTGAATGGTGCGGACGGCAAGCGCTACCTGACGCTCAAGCCGGTTTCCGTGAAGGTTGACAAGGACACAAAGACGGCAGCCCTGAAGGAGGCGGCGACGGTCTACGAGACCTGGTCGACAAACGTTATCAAGAAGATCAAGTATTACAGTTCAGGTGCGACGCCGGTCGACCTGGCCGAGGGGACGGCCCTCCAGTACGAAAAGCCGCTTGAAAGCGAGCCGGAGCGGTTCTACCCGGCGTTTGCGTATAGCAGCGAGACGAATTTAGTCGCTGGCATTCGGTGTGGCGTGGACGATATCACGAACCTGATGGAGCGCGTCGTTCCCGTCATTGACTCCGCTTCCGTGGCGTTCATTCACTTCGGGACCTACCAGAAACTCGGCTATAATCCGTTGACGGCGGTTCACTGGAATTTGCCTGATCCCTGGACTTCGGTGAATACGAAGCCGTTCACCAATTATGACGAGTATATGCTGATGACCTTCCTCTATCGTCAGGGACTGATTAGCGATCAGAGTCTCGTGGCGACAACCAAGACGAAGATGACGGCCATCTGGCAGAAGTACACGACGGATCCGCTTCTCGCGGACTCGGATGCGGATGGTACGCCCGATGGTTGGGAACTCTATACGATTTACGGTCCGGATGCCGCGCCGGCGGGTCTCACCTTCAACGGAACGGTTGGTTCGCTGACGGCCCTGTTGCCCGACTTGCAGGCCAATGGACAGGATCCCGATAAGGACGATCTCACCTTCGCGGAGGAGTTTGCAGGCATCTACTCCTCGGCACTTTACCCCGAGAGCGAGTACTGCTCGACGATTACGCTGACCGAAGCCCAGCAGAAGTGGCGCAACAAGCTTTGGCCGACCGATCCGTGGAATGCCGACACCGATGGCGACGGTATCCCGGATGGTGAAGAGGGCAAGCACTTCATCTATGGGACGGAAGGCGTCGCTGGCGGCGGCCTGAACCCGCTGTCGTGGGATACCGACGGCGATGGTTTGCCCGACCCGTGGGAACTTGAGTTCGCCGGAACCTGGGCGACGGAGAGCACGGGGTCGTCCACGAATGAAACGACTTCGGCGACGAATGGTACGAGCGGGGTCGTTTGGAACAACGACGGCATGGATGGTACGGTCTCCGATGCCTTCCTCGACTATGATAACGACGGTCTCCTGAACTGGCAGGAGTACATGGTCGGTGCGATGCGTTGCTGGCGCTACGACGATACCGTCTCGCGTTGGACGAGCAATGTCTTTGCCTTGGATGCAATTCCGAATGAGGCGGATGATGCGGATGCCTGGGGCGAGTTCTGGTACAAGCACCTGCTTGACGAGCAGAATGAGGCGGGCGAATTCAATCCGCAGATGTGCAGCGGTACGTTCGATGCGCGCAACTACTTCTCGCTCTGCACGAACGCGTGGGACCAGACTGCCGCCGGTCGCTACTATCTGTTCAAGGATGGTGTCTACCACGACCTGCGGAATCCGCCGGCCGACAAGTATTGGGTCGAGGTCAACGGCCAGATGGTGCACTTCAACCGCTTCACCTACAAGGTCCAGATGACGACGGACTGGGGTATGCTCCCGCCGGCGTTCGTGGGTCTTGCGTCGATGTATCCGACGAAGTACATCACATGCGACCCGAAGAAGTCCGATACGGATGGCGACGGCATGGACGACTACTACGAACTCTTCCATGGTATGAACCCATTGCTGGGCATGGAAGGGGTTGCGGGGGATGGTGATGGTCTGCGCGACCTTGTGTTCGAGGCCTACATTCGTCCGCCGGAAGTCCCTGTCATTCGCACTTGGAGTGCCACGGACAACTACTGGCTGAATGCGGATACGCCGCATCGCCCCTATCGCTTCAAGGATGTTGGCAATTCGCCAGTTGGTGGCGGGACCATTTGGGACTTTGAGGCGTTCCCGTGGTTGGGCGGTCTTGCGGCTGCTGACCCGGATGGCGACAACATCCGCAACCAGCAGGAGGCGATTATGCCGCGTGTTCAGGCGGTCTCCAGTTACCTGCACACGGATCCGACACCGTTGTGGATGACGGATACGAGCTATGCGGGTAGCCTGACGGCGCGCTACTATATGCCGGCCGATACGGCCGTGACGCAGTTCGGTAGTGAATCTGGTACATTCACCTATCAGGGTAAGATCTATTATTTCAAGGATTTCCCTGGTCTCTCATACAATGCGGATACAAAGATCGTGAGTGTCTCGATTCCCTCGGATAATAACTGGGGTGTGGGCACCAGTCCCTTCTTTAGCTTCGAAGAGAACGAGGGCTACGACTCGGATCACGACTACCTGAGCGACTATGAGGAATCGCAGGGCCGGACGAAGGCGGCCTCCGATCCGCAGGATTCCGATAGCCCGGTGCGCCGTCAGGCGATGTGGTTCGGCGGAGCGGACGACCCATCCTTCCTGCAGACGCATGCGCCGACGGATGAGGAAGTCCCTGCTGCCGAGTCCCGTTCGGAGACTCGCGAGAACTTCCTCTACTACACGGTCGAGTGCTGGGCGAAGCCCGATGCGGAGATGCTCACCGACTTGAGCCTCCACACCGTGGTCGAGCGGGTCGTTTGGAACGGTCCGTCGGGTCCGGCGGATGAGAAGTATCTGCGCAAGAACTTCTTGATTGGCATCAAGAACGGCAACTGGTACACGAAGTACGATTCGGCCGGCACCGACAAGAAGCAGGCCGTTGAGATTACGCAGGGTCCGGCCGCGACAACGAACTGGACGCATGTGTGCGCGACATACGATGGCAAGGCCCTCAAGCTCTATGTCAATGGCACATGTGAAATGGGCTGGTCGAAGAACTCCAGCGCCATCCCCGAGCATGGCATCGCCATGATCACGATTGACGATTACGGCTTACTGGGCAGCGAGTATGTGCGGTACACCGCCAGTTCCTTCCTGGTCGGTGCCTCCGCGATGGACAAGGCCTCCATCTTCTTTGACTACGCCCAGCGCTTCCCGCTGGTGGAGAACCCGACGTTTAATGACTACGGGTACTACTACAAGGGCTATGTTGACGAGGTCCGCATCTGGGACGGTGCCCGGAGCGCGGCGGATATCGAGGCCGACTACAAGAACCGGACGCGCTATACGTCCGACCTGGTGCAGGCGAACCGAGTGTCCGTGTTCGAGTCCTGGTCCGAGGGTGGTACGCGAATCGATACGGAATCCGTTCAGCTGCCGCCCGAACTCAAGTATCACTGGACCTTCGATCACCTGCCGGGTGCGAAGGATAAGGCGAACGTGATGCCGGTTCCGGCCGGCTTTGCGACGGCGGGTACGGTTACCGATGCGAAAGCGATCTGGGTGCGGCCCGACGGCTGGGTCTGCCCGTGGTGGGCGGATATCACGGTCCGTTCGACCGTCTACTCGGATGCCGCGTGGGTGCCGTGGATTAACAACACGGTTTCGCACCTGCCGCGCTTCGACGGCACGACGCTGGACTCCATCTACTGGAGCACCAATTACGCGGGTGCGACCCCGGCAATCTTGGCGGGTAGCTCGAAGTTCACATTCCCGCGTTCGGCCGAAGTCTACAGCAAGTGGAAGCAGCTGCTGTATCAGGATCCCGATAGCCCCTACACGACGACGGGCACGCGCTGGGAAGCCATCATGGGCGACCAGGCGTTGGAGGCCGCGTATCGCTTCGCGCGGCGTGACCGCAATCTCATCGGCGAGGACCTCCTCCCGATGGGCGGGGCGTATGCGCGGCGCATCTCCCTCGACGAGGGCGGTATGTGGGATGATCAGGGCGCGGCGGATGCCTGGGCGCAGACGGGGGCAGATCGCAACAACCGCGGCATTCCCGACTGGTGGGTTGAGTATGCCCGCAGCAACTACCTCGAAGACCCGACCATGACGGTGGCTTGGGATACGATGGTGGACTACAACGGGATGAGCATCACGGCGTGGGAGGCCTATCGCCGCGACCTGGCGAAGGGTATGATTCCAAATGAGAGCGGGGAAGCGGAATATCACCCCGAGTATGCCGATACGCGCGACTTCGACCACGACGGGCTGCCCGACTGGTGGGAGGATATCTACGGCATCGACACGAACAGTGTGGATGACCAGTTCGCCGACCCCGATGGGGACGGTCTCTCGAACTACGTTGAGTACCTGATTAGCGAAGTCTTCCAGTTTGCCCAGTTGAGCCCGATTCACGCGAAGTCGGATGGGGCGTGCCCCGACTACTTCCGCCGCGTCGGCGACCTCTACTTCGGCGAGATCTTCACCGACTACGATCAGGTGGACGATGCGTGGGAGCGTAAGTATGCGACGGCGGCGGAGGATGGCGTCCTCTACGCCAACAGCTATGTCTACGATCCGCAGAAGGATAAGGATAATGATGGGTGGTCGAACTACGCCGAGGCGAAGGCGGGAACCGACCCGACGTGCGATGTCGCGCAGGGCATTGGCAACGGATACTTCACGCGTGAATATCCGATTCCGACGATTGCCGCGACCGTCGTCTACAATGGCACGAAAGTCATTCGTTCGCCCATCATCTTCGAGGCCTGGAGCCAGAAGACGGATCCGGAGATGACGAGTGCGCCTGACGCCATTTGGACGATGAATAGCGTCAATGCCAGCCAGACCGATTTGGAACATACGCGGTATATTGGCGTGAACCCGAAGGTGGAGCGCACCTATCAGCTGGGTGCGGGATTGGTCATCCCGGGTTCAGTTAAGATCGCTTTCCGTGATATGGCGTATTGGTTAATTGATACAATTAATGGTGTTGAATGGCATTCTTATCGGGGTTCTGCTTCGACGGCACACTGGCGTAATCTTGGGTACGATGTTTGGGACAATGGAAAGGGTGTGATTTATGCCAATATCGGCCGGACTTTCAGTGATACTAGTGTGACGAATGAGATTCAGATTGGCACGATTGACTACACATCCGGAAAGTTGACGATTGACTTTACGCACGAGCGATTGAATGGAGTTGGCTATGTCTATGAGAGTTACTACGATCTGTCACAGTATACGCGTGTCTACACCTATGAGCGGTTGCACCTTTCGAATTCCTATGTTCTTTTGACATGGCAGAATGAGAACAATGATGCGGATGCCAACGGCACGTATTATCTCACGGATGCGGATACGAAGGGCACGGCGACCGACGATGA
Source organism: Verrucomicrobiota bacterium (assembly GCA_050874585.1). Taxonomy (GTDB): domain Bacteria; phylum Verrucomicrobiota; class Kiritimatiellia; order RFP12; family UBA1067; genus UBA1067. Next base: position 21,339 of record JBNMKZ010000021.1, read on the forward strand.
GACGGAAGCCACGGATACTACGCTTCCGACGCATCGCGGTTATGTCCGCGAGGGGCTGAACAAGTTCATCGCCTTCGCCGACCTGAATGGCGATGGTAAGTACACGCCCGGCGAGCCGTTTGGGTTTGTGGACAATGTGGATGTCGGTTGGGAGGGTGCCCGGTTTACGGTGGAACTCACCGAGACGCATCCCGTCTTCGCCCGCATGGACTTGACCACCGGCGACACGGATCGGACGTACTACTACGACAACAGCGGCATTTCGACGAACGAAATCGGTGTCTTGCTCGATACGACGACGCGCAAGCAGCGTATCCGCGTTGTCCGTACGGCCGTGGATGGCTATGGCCTGGGTGAGGATCTTGGGTCGAGCTACCTGAACATCAAGGGCCGTGTGGTGCTCGATAAGTACATCGACCTTGGCGTGCGCACCTACCTGCACGAGGGCGACTTCCTCGGGTCGGATGAGCTTGACCTTGACTGGTCGACCTTCGAGGACGAGGTCTACAACAACAGTGCCCTGAACATCTACGATGAGGACGGCAACTGGTTGCTGGATCCGACGAACGTCACCTACCGCATCGTCGTGGGTGAGGGCACGACGGCCGCCTCGCAGACGAATCGCCTGTTCTTGTTGAACGTCGACCGCGTCTTTGATGCCGCCCAGTTGCGGACGGTTCCCGAGATGACGCGTTGCGCGGAGGAGGGCATCTACTACAATGCGCGTCCGACCTTCCGCTGGACGATGAACGGGTTCAACACCTACACGGCCTTCCAGCTGCAGATTCTCACGTCGGATGGCGAGGAAGTCGTGTACGACTCGGGCATCCGCAAGGCCCCGAAGGTGAGCCGCGACGGGTCGTATGAATGGACGGCCGACTGTTCGTTCGGCGACCAGACGCCGCAGGGCAAGATCCTGTCGCGGACGGCGAACTACAAGTGCCGCGTGGCCATGTACAATGCGAAGTTCCGTCGCCCGGCGTGGTCGCCGCTGATGGCGTTCTCGGCCTCGGTCAATGCGGGGCGTGAGATGAATGACCATGGCTACTCGTCCATTGACGTGGTCGTGAAGTACGCCGGTCCGACGAATGTCCTCGATCGCATGTCCCAGCTGACGCAGACGAACGGCATCATCCGGGTCCAGGCGTTCCCGACGGCGGACTTCTCGGGTGAGCCGATCGCCCAGACGTTCGTGACGAACGTGGTTGGCTCGTCCGTGACCGACATGACCCTGACCCAGCCCAATGCGCGCTTGACGGGCCTTCCGGCGAACGGTACGTACTACATCCGTGCGTTCATCGATTCGGATGGCGACTTCCAGCACGGTGCCTGGGAATCGTGGGGCGGCACATCCGAGGCGATCGTCCTATCGATCTCCGACACGACGGCTCCATCCGTGACCGTCTACATTGAGGATGCCGATACGGATGGCGACTGGATTCCGGATGCCTACGAGTATGCGAAGGCCGGTTGGACGGGTTCGTGGGACTCGGTGAAGGACAAGATCCAGTCCGATGTCATGGAGGGTGGCAAGATCCTCTTTGATGTGGAGGCCTTCATCAGCAAGAAGAACGGTCTTTCGGCGGATCTCTCGGGTGTGCCCGTGACGATCTTCCAGAACGGTTCGTATGCGCGGATTCTCCTGGGCCTGACGGGCGGCAGCCTGACGACCGAGAACCTCATCGCGGCCGTTCGCAGCCAGGCGACGATGAGCGAGCTGAACATCACCTCGCTGACGCTCGACCCGGTTCAGAATTGCGTCGTCCTGACGTTCGACGCGGATGTCCAGCCATCTGTGGCGGGTCAGCTCGTGAGCCAGGTCTACGGGCTCTCCGTGGAAACGAAGCGCGTCACCGTGAAGGTCTACGAGAAGAAGACCCTCGCGGAAGCGGGCTGGTCGCTCGTGACGACCGTGCGCGGAGTTGAAATCGGCAAGGGTGCGCAGAGCGTTGAAGTTCCGCTCGACCCGACTCTCAACCTGACCAGCGGCTTCTACAAGGTGGAAGTCGTGGACGAGGACTGAGGTCGGACGAGGTCTGGGCGTTCTCAAAAGGGAAAAAAGAAGGATACGATGAAGAAGGAAATCAGGAAGGTTCTCGTGGTCAACTCGGGTTCGAGTTCGCTGAAGTATCAGCTCTTCGACATGAAGACTGAGACGCGGCTTGCGAAAGGGCTTGTCGAGCGAATCGGTGCGGGTGGCCCGGCCAACCATGCTGAGGCACTCAAGAAGGTCGTTGCCGACTTGGGCAATCCGACGGATATTGATGCCATCGGCCATCGTATTCTTCACGGCGGCGAGGTCTTCAAGGACTCGGTTCTGCTGAACAAGGCGAATATGGCGAAGGCCAAGAAGCTCGTCAAGTTCGGCCCGCTGCACATGCCGGCCAATCTTGGGGGCGTTGAGGCCTGCGAGAAGATCTTCAAGGGCGTTCCGAACGTCGGTGTCTTTGACACGGCCTTTCATCAGACGATGCCCGACTGCGTGGCGATGTATGCGATTGACCCGAAGTACTACAAGAAGTACGGCATCCGCAAGTATGGTTTCCATGGGACGTCGCACAAGTTCATCACCCAGGCGGCGGCCGAGTACCTCGGCAAGCCCGTCTCGAAGGTGAACCTCGTCACCTGCCATCTCGGCAACGGTTCGTCGCTCGCGGCAATCAAGAACGGTGAGGTCGTCGACACGACGATGGGCCTGACGCCGTTGGCGGGGCTTGTGATGGGGACGCGGTGCGGCGATATTGATGCGGCGGCGGTTCTGTCGATTATGGAGGCCGAGAAGCTCTCGCCGGCTGAGATGGACACGATCCTGAACAAGAAGTCCGGCCTGCAGGCGATTTCGGGTGTCGCCGGCGGCGACTGCCGTGACATTTGCGCCCGTGCGGACAAGGGCGATCAGCGGGCGGAACTGGCGCTGGAGATGCTCGCCTATCGCACGGCCCTCTACATCGGAGCCTACAACACCGTCATTGGTGGGGCGGATGCGATTATCATGACCGGCGGCATCGGCGAGAACTCGTCCGAGGCCCGTGCGCGGATCATCAGCCGCCTCGGTGCGCTCGGCATCAAGCTGGATCGCCGCGCCAATGCGAAGTCCCATGGCGTGACGGCCGTTCTCTCGGCCAAGGGGTCAAAGATCCCCGTCGTTGTCTTGCCGACGAATGAGGAACTCATGATTGCGCGGGATACCGTGCGCGTCCTCAGCAAGTAAAAGGAAAGATTGGAAATGAGTGCCATTGGTAACATTATTGCGCGTGCGTCAAAACTGAACGGAACGGTTGTCCTGCCGGAAGGCATGGATCCGCGTGTCATTACGGCGGCTTGTGCCTGTGTGGATCGGCACATCTGCACGCCCATCGTGCTGGGAACGGCCGAGGAGATTGCGTCCGCCGAGGAAAAGGCGGGGCTTCACCTCGCCGACCGCGCCATCCAGGCGATTGACTACACGAAGGGTGATGCGGAACTTGAAGCGGCCTATCTGGAGGCCTGGAATGCGAAGGAGTCGCGCAAGCCGGCTGAGAAGCAGAAAATCATCGATTTGGCTGGTGCGCAGAAGACCTTGCGGACGAAGCGCATCTACTTCGGCGGCATGATGGTGAAACTTGGGCGCGTCAACGGTCTCGTGGCCGGGTCGATTGCCTCGACGGGCGATATGCTCCGTGCGGCTTTCCACACGCTGGGCACGCAGAAGGGCGTGAAGACGGCGAGCTCTTGCTTTTTGCTGGATCTCAAGAATCCGACGCCTTCGGGCGATTCGGTGCTGGCCTTCGGTGACTGTGCCGTGATTCCCAATCCGTCGGCCGAGCAGCTGGTGGATATTGGCTTGGCGACGGCTCAGACGTATCGCGAATTGACGGGCAACGAGCCACGTGTGGCCTACCTTAGCTTCTCGACGAAGGGGAGCGCGGCGGGTGAACTCGTTGAGAAGGTCCAGAAGGCCGTCGAGTTGGCGAAGCCCCGGTTTGCCGAGAAGGGCATCCCCATGGACGGCGAACTCCAGTTTGACGCGGCGATTGCACCGGCTGTCGGGCGGCTGAAAAATCCCGACGGCACCATTCAGGGCAATGCCAATGTCTTCATCTTCCCCGACCTTCAGGCGGGCAACATCGGCTATAAGATTGCGCAGCGTCTCGGTGGTGCGACGGCGATTGGCCCGAACCTCCAGGGCCTTGCGAAGGCGATGAACGACCTCTCGCGTGGGTGCTATGCGGAAGATATCGTTGGCACGATTTGCGTGACGCTTCTCCAGAGCGTGACAAAAAGGTAAGGAACAAGGCGAATGACGGCAGATGACCAAATCAAACGTGCGCGGCAGGTCTTCGACATTGAGATCGAGGGCTTGCGCCGGACGCGGGATTCGATTGACACCAGTTTCACCGAGGCGGTGGGGCTGATGTTGGATGTCGTCTCCCATGATGGCATTGTCGTCGTCTCCGGAGTTGGCAAGAATCTGCATATTGCGGAGAAGATGAGCGCGATTTTCGCCTCAACGGGAACGCGCTCCATCGTCTTGAACCCGGTTCAGGCCATGCACGGCGATTTGGGAATGGTTTCAGCCCGGGACGTCCTGCTGGCTCTTTCGTTCAGCGGCGAGTCCGAGGAAGTTATCCGCCTGATACCGGCGATTCGCCGCCATGGGCTGAAGGTGATTTCCATGACGGGCAATCCCCAGTCGACGCTGGCGAAGATGAGTGACATTCATATCGCCATTCCCTGCGGGCGTGAGGCGTGTCCGTTCGGCATGGCGCCGACGAACTCGACGACGGCAACGATGGCGATGGGCGATGCGCTGGCCATGGTGATGATTGACGCGCAGAAATTCCCGATTGAGGACTACGCCATGAACCACCCGGCGGGAGCCATCGGACGGGCGCTTGTCATGAAGGTGACGGATGTCATGCGCACGGGCGAACGGCTTGCCCGCGTCGCCCCGACCGCGACGGTCATGGAGACGCTTTTGGCGATGACGAAGGCTCAGGCCGGTTCGGCCGTCATTGCGGACGCGGAGGGTCGCCTGCTGGGCATTTTTACGGATGGCGATTTCCGCCGCGTGATGGCGCAGGCTCAGGATCGTTCGGGCGTACTGGGTGCGCCGGTCGAGACCTACATGACGCACGGGCCGATGTTCGTCAGGGACGATGCCTATGCGGCCGAGCTGCTCAAGGTCTTTGAGCGTCGGCGCATCGACGACTTGCCCGTGTGCGATGAGCAGGGCCGTGTTGTCGGGTTGGTGGATATTCAGGATCTTCCGAAGATGAAGGTACTTTAAGAAAGGAACGAAAGCATGAACGTGAAACAGATGATTCTTGTGACGGCGGCTTTTTCGGTTGCGGTGTCGGCGTTTGCCGCGCCCTCACGCAGGTCTTCGCGTGCAAAGACCGAGGCGGCGGAAGAGGAGACGGTTGTTTCGGGAAACGATGCGAAGGTGACGATTGACCAGTTCCCGAAGACAGGGCGCGCCTCGACATTGTCCGTCTCGTCGCTTTCGGGCGCGTCGATTATCGGCCAGTGCTTCACGAAGCCCCGCAAGTGGATTGTGCTTGAGACGAAGTACACGACCTATGCGCGTTGGCAGGATCAGTTGACTTTCACGTGGCACGTCCTTCTTGAGACGAAGAGCGCGACGGAAAAGGACAAGACGGACAAGCTTCCGCCGTACTCCTATTTCTCCACGACCGTGACCTATGCGAACATCCCGAAGGGGTCGCACGCGGCGAGCGTCTGTCTGCATCCGTCCTATTTGGAGCGGTATGGCGAGCCGAAGGCCATTGGTCTTGTCATCGCGAATAAGGACGGAACGATTCTTGCCGGCAACTGCGAGAGCGAGATTAAGGGCATTGACTCGCATCCGAAGTCCCTTGACCAGGCGTTTTGGAACAACGACAAGATCATGAACGCCACGCAGAACGGCGAGCCGATGATTGAGCGTCGGCAGGGCCTTCAGGATCGGTCGAAGACGATTTGGGCGCTCGTGAACCCGAATGACTACGAAATGGTGGTGCAGTAATGGCAAAGAAATTTCTTGCACTTGACATCGGTGCGGCGAATGTCGCGCTCGCCGAGTATGAAGAGGGGGCCAAGGGTGCGCTGACGCTGGTGCGCTATGGTCTTGCGCCGCTTGCGGCTTCGCTTGACTCGGGCGATCCCCAGACGATTTTGGTCCCCGCGCTCATGGAAATCGTGCGCACGGCGGGGATTAAGCCCGGTCCCGTGGCGATTTCGGTCTCGGGGCAGATGGCCTTCTATCGCTTCGCGGCGATCCCGTCGGCTGGCTCGGAGGAGAAGTTCGACCAGCTCGTCCGCTACGAAATCGAGCAGAATGTCCCGTTCCCAATCGATGAGATGGTCAGCGACCGTCAGGTTCTTGGCGAGACCGAGAGCGGCGACAAGTCGGTCATGATTGTTTCGGCGAAGGTCGATCAGATTGAGGCGATTACGTCCGCCGTCGCGTCCGCAGGCTTCCGTCCGGAACTGGTGGATGTCGCGCCAATTGCCCTGACGAATGCGCTCAAGGCCGTGCGCCCGGACGACGAGTCGAGCGTCGTGTTGCTGGACATCGGTGCCAAGACGACCTCGCTCGTGATTGTCGAAGGTGACAAGGTCTACAATCGTTCGATTCCGATCGCCGGCAACAACATTACGCGTGACATTGCGCAGGCGCTGGGGTGCACGCACGAGGAGGCCGAACGACTGAAGCGCGAGCAGGCCTACGTTGCCGCCGGCGGCGTGGTGGAGGACGAGGATCCGACGGTTGACAGAATCTCCAAGGTTTGCCGTGCTATTATGTCGCGCCTGCAGGCCGAGATTTCGCGGAGCATCAACTTCTATCGCTCCCAGCAGGGGGGTTCGGCACCGACGCGCCTTTATCTGACGGGCGGAACGGCCCTTTTGCCGCGCATTGACGAGTTCTTCGCCGAGAACCTGCACATTGAGGTCGAGTATTTCAATCCGTTCGAGGCGATTGGCGTCGGCCCGGCCGTCGATGCGGAGGCCTTTGGGTCCGATGCCGCGCTCCTGGCGGCCACGGCTGGCGTGGTCCTTCATCAGGTCGGCGCGGCGCGGTTTACAATCAACCTGCTTCCGCCGTCCATTGTTGCGGCACGGGCGGAAAAGGCGAAGGTGCCGGTTGTGGCTGCGGCGGGCGTCCTGTTGGTGGGGGCGCTGGTCCTTGGCCTTTGCGGGGTCTATCATTCGACCGAGGTGACCGATGTCGTCTATGACAAGGTGGAGGCCAAGCAGGCGTCGCTCAAGGGCTTTGAGCGCAAGGTCAAGTCCGTGCAGGAAGAAGTCGAGAAGGCGACGGCAGAGGCGGACGGCTACAGGAAACTCCTCTTGGCGCGTTCGGCCATGGCCTCTCGCCTGAATGCCGTCCGTTCGGCACTGGCTCCGGGTATGTGGATTGAGAAGTGGGAACCGGGTCGGGTGACGATTCGCGGGTGGAAGGACCGCCTTCAGACGTTCGTCGACTCGGTCGCCAAGAAGAACGGTGGCAAGCGCGAGACCGCCTCCGAAATCGTCGTCGCCCGCCTCAAGGGGAATGTCATCGTCGAAAGTGCGAGCATTTCCGACATGAAGGCCATCGGCAAGAACGCGAACATTGAGCAATTCACAGTGGAGTTGACGTTCAAATGAGCAAGACGAAAATTATTCTGGCCGCCATTGGCGGATCGTGTGCGCTCGTTTCGCTGGTGCTGTGCTTCCTGATTTGGAGCGCGGCATCCGATCGAAGCGAAAAGGCCGATGAGATTGAGGACTCAAGCGGCATGGGTATGATGGATTCGGCCAGGAAGCTGATGCGTCAGCCGATTTATCCTGGTCCGGCCAGCGTCAGGGCCCTTGAATCGAACCGCACCGAGTATGCGTCGTGGAGCGCGAGTGCACGGACGCTTGCCGCGCGCGGTGACTGCGCCTTTGAAGCGACGACGGCACCAGCGTTCAAGACTTTCCTCGTGGAGGAAGCGCGGCACCTTTCCGAATTGCCGGGTGGTGTTGACGGCAAGCTCGTCAAGCCCGAATTCCCCTTCGGCTTTAAGGATTACATCATCGGCGGCAAGATGCCCGAGGAGGCGGATCTGCCGCGCCTTCAGCGCGAATGGAACGATGTCTCAACCGTCATCTCGGCTTTGGCCGTGACGGGCGTCGTGGAGATCGTGGATGTGACTATGAAGGCGAAGGCCGAGGAGCCTGAGCCGCAGGAGACGGGCCGCAGAAATCGTCGGCGCAAGGCTCCGAAGGCGGATGAAGCTGCCGCCGAGAACGCGCCGCTCGTGACAACCTTCACGGTTGTCTTCAGAGCGCGTCCGCAGGGACTGGTTAGTGCCGTGAATGCCATTGTCGCGTCCTCGCGGTTCATCGTCATTGATGACATGAGCTTTGTTCGTGAGCAGGATGCCCTGTCCGAGATTCTCGGCGGAGACGCGAAGGGTGAGTCTGCCGCGCCGCGTCGTTCGTCGCGTCGTCGGCGTGGGGCGGTCCAGGACGAGGAGTCGGCAGGGGAGGCCAAGGGGCTTGTCCCCGGCGGCCTGGTGACGGATCCGGCGCGTGCGCCCCTCTTGAAGGTTTCGATGTCGTTCTCCGTTTACGATTTCCGTTCGCGGACGAATGATGGGAAGGAAGTCGAGAAATGATGGCGAAGAACGGTAATTTCTTTTCGGCACACTACGAGTGGCTGGCTCTCGGCGTTGCGGTTGTCGCACTGGTTGGGGCCGTTGTCTATTTCGTTGGTTCGGTGGGGGTCGATCCGGACGAGGCGGCGGCGGATGCCGTGCGGAGCCTGAGCACCGTCGGACGCGATGGCTCGGGCGTCAAGCCCGTCGATTTGTCGGACTACGAGCGGGCGGCGGGCACCGTCAAGTCCCCCGTCTTCGTGCGGGCGATTAAGGGGACGGAGGCGAGCTTCCTCGCATCCGAGAAGCGCGTTGCCTGCAAGCATTGCCTCGAACCGATTCCGTTTGATGCGGACGTGTGCATCTTCTGCGGCAAGAAGCAGCCGGAGGAGAAGGTCGTCGTCCTCGACAGCGATGGTGATGGCCTGCCCGACGAGTGGGAGCGTCGCTACGGACTGAATCCGGACGATGCCGGCGATGCGATTCTCGACAAGGACAACGACGGCTTCACGAACCTGGAGGAATTCCAGGCGGGCACGGATCCGACGGATCCGGCGTCGCATCCGGACTACCTCGACTCGCTGAAGGTCGTGTTGCCGCTGAAGGAGACGATTCTGCCGTTCTACTTCCGCAATGCGATGCAGACGCCTCGCGGGATGCGGCTGGAGTTCTTCGACCCGAAGCGGAAGAACGACTACGGCACGATGGGCCGCCGCTATTCGGTTCTCGAAGGCGAGGAAATTGGCGACACGGGTTTCGTCGCCAAGAAGTACGAGCACAAGGAGGCGAAGCAGAAGATCCAGGGCGGTAAGGACGCCAGGAGCGGAAAGGTCATGGAGAAGACGGTGGACGTCTCGGTTGTGACGCTCGTGCGCAAGATGGACAACAAGGTGATTCGCCTTCAGATTGAAGAGCGGAACAAGCCGATGGACGTGCAGGCGAAACTGGTCTTCACGCGCAATACGCGTGTTGAGGAGTTCACGGTTGTTCCCGGCAGCACGATCTCCCTCTATGGAATCAAGTATACGGTCAAGGCCATTCGCGGCAAGGGCAAGGGTGCCGTGGTGACGCTTGAGCAGGTTGGGTCCGGCAAGCCCCGTGCCCTTGAAGCCCTTGAACCGTAAACGAAATTAGGCTATAATACACAACTGGAAACTTAAGGAATAGGTTGCACTATGACGAACTTGAAGACTTTGACGGCGATTGGCGCGACTGCGGCTCTTGTGGCCGTGGGGTCGTTTGCGCTTGCGCAGGACGATCTCGACGACCTTCTGAAAGATCTCGAAAGCGACACGACGGTCGAGCAGGCCGAGTCGCCGAAGGCCGACGAGCCAGCGGAAGAGGCGGATGAGGAGCCGGCAGCGGCGGAAGAATCCGACGCGAAGGCGACTCCCGTTGAGGCCCCGGCGGTCGAGGAGGCCGATGACGAGTCCGACGAGGATGCCGCGACGATCGAGCCTGCCGAGGAGCCTGCTGCCGAAGCGGTCGAGGAGTCCCCGGAGGCCGAGGCCGAAGCCCCGGCTGCCGAGGAACCTGCGGCGAAGGAAGAGCCTGCCGCGGTGCAACCTGTCGCTGCAGCCCCTGCCCCGAAGGCTGAGCCCCAGGAATCGGACGAGGAGGAGTCCGCGCTTGCCGAATTGGCGGACGATACCAGCGTCACGGTCCCCGTTGCCGCGAAGGCGAACATCCCTGCCGCCGACGAGGAGCTGATTGACAACATCCGCACGATGGAAGAAGTCCGCCGCAAGGCTTTCAATTCCCAGGCGCGGCGTGAGATTGCCGAGGCGCGTCGGAGCATGGAGGCGAAAGAATACAAGGAGGCCGAGAAGCACTACAGCCAGGCCCTCCGGCTCATGAACGACAGCCCGCTTTCGGAGAAGTTCCGCCGCGAGTGCGAGCAGGGCGTGGCCGAGAGCCTTTATCGCGCGGCTCTCCTTGAGGAGCAGACCGGCCGCCGCGAACGTGCCGTCGAGCTGATGGAGAAGGCGATTGATATGCGCCATCCGCAGGCTCGTAAGCAACTGGAGTCCTGGCTGAAGGAGGGTGACCCCTCGGCGAATAAGACGGACTATTCCGAGATCGCACATCGGCGCACCGAAGAGGACTACAAGAAGCTTCGCGAGAAGAACCGTCTCCACATGCACCGTGCGAAGCAGCTTCTGTCGACGCGTGAGATTGACCGTGCGCTCGACGAGTGCGAGCTCGTGCTTGTGAACGACCCCTATAATCAGGATGCCATTCGCCTGCGCAATGCGATTCAGAAGAAGCGCATGACCATCCTCAAGCAGGAGTTCGATGCAACGCGTGACGGCTATATCGCCGACGTGACGAAGGCGTGGCGGCCTGTCTACGCCCCGAATGCGCGGCAGTTGGATGATGTCTCCAGCTCGACGGTCAAGAAGAGCCTGGGCGACGATCCCGAGCGTTCACAGGAGCAGAGCATCATTCAGCGCATGCGTGAGATGCGCCTGCCGACGATTTCGTTCAAGCCGCCGGCGACCATCATCGATGCCGTCGAGTACTTCCGTGGTGCGTCGAAGGACTTTGACAAGCCGGACATCCCGCTGGAACAGCGCGGCTTCAACTTCGTGCTGAAGACCCCTGAGACGCTCCGCGCCCAGGCGACGGAGGAGTCGAGCGATGACAATGGCTTTGGCGCGGACGACGCATCGTCGCAGTCGAACCAGTCGGGCGTGCCCGTCATCCCGATGATTACGGCGAGCAACATCACCTTCTACGATGCGTTGAAGCTCGTCTGCGAATCGGTGGACTACAAGTTCAAGGTCCAGGGACCGATCGTCATGGTCATGCAGAAGAACATGTCGACCGACGAGATGGTGACGCGTAGCTACCCGGTCGTGGCCGCCTTCCTTGAGCGTATCGGCAGCGCGACCTCCGATATGAAGGAGCTTAAGAGTGCGGGCGGCTTCGGTTCGTCCTCGTCCTCCTCCAGGGGCGATGGTGGCGATGAGAACCAGGAGCAGGACTGGAAGGAGTTCTTCACCCTGATGGGTGTGCAGTGGCCCGAGGGTAGCTCGATTCTCTACATCAAGACGCTCGGCAAGCTCCGCGTCAAGAATACCTATGAAAACCTTGCCGAACTTGAGAAGGCTCTGACTGAACTCAATGTCGACCAGAAGTTGATTGAGATTGAGACGCGCTTTGTTGAAGTCTGCCAGGAGGATCTGAACTCCCTCGGTTTCGAGTGGATTCTCAACAGCGACTACAGCCTCAACACGGGCCGCCTCGGCAAGTGGATGGGTATCAACGATGGCGCGTGGGGCACCAGCAGCGGTAGCACGAGCTATTCGCGTGAGACGGCTCCGACGACCGGGTCGACGGGTGGTTCTTCGACGAAGACGCTTGAGTCGGTCGTCTCGAAGAATAACACGACCTACTACTCGGGTAGCCAGGGTGCGAACTGGATTCGTGGGCGCGGCGATGTCCGTAGCAACGTCGGTGTCAACGCTTTCGGCGGCAACTCCGGCTACAGCAACGGCAACCGTTACCTCTCGACGGTCGGCAACCACATCTCGGGGAGCGAGAACTCGACGAACGACCAGTTCATGCGGGTGAACGCCTTCCTCGGCAGTGCGGACCTCTCGATGATTCTCCACATGCTCTCCCAGCGCAGCGACACGGACCTCCTGTCCGCGCCGAAGGTCCTGACGCGTCCGGGCGAGGAAGCCGTCATCAAGGTCGTCACGGAGTACATCTACCCGACCGACTACGATGTGCAGTTGCAGTCCAGCTCGTCCTCCAGCTCGGGTAGCAGCGGTGGTGGCCAAAGCGCGATTCTCGCGGTCGTCGAGCCTCAGAGCTTCGTGACGCGTGAAGTCGGTGTCATCCTTGACGTCACCCCGACGCTGACGGACGACGGTAACCTGATCGACCTCAAGCTCAACACGCAGGTCGTTGACGAGCCGACGTGGAAGAACTACGGTATGCGCATCCCGTTCACGGGCAACAGTTCGTTGCAGAGCTTCACCGGCATCGGTGAAATCTTCACGGGCCTGAGCACCGCCCTGAACACGATTGGCGCGACGCTGACGGAGTCCATGAAGGCGGCCTTTACGGAGCAGGTGATGGATTCCGCAACGACGGCCATGAGCAACCTGACGGGCAACGACAGCATCACCTACTACGATGCCCCGATGGAGCAGCCGTTCTTCCATGTGCGCTCGGTCGACTCGTCCGTCTCGATTTATCCGGGTGCGACGATTGTCATGGGCGGTCTCATTACCGAAGCCCGCAAGGCGATGGATGACAAGGTTCCCTTCCTTGGCGACCTGCCCTTCATCGGGCGGCTCTTCCGTAGCCATGCCGAGCAGACGACGAAGCGCAACCTGCTGATTTTCGTCACGACGCGGTTGGTTGACGTCCGTGGACGCGAAGTTTCGATGGCATCAAGCGACCCCGAGGCATCCGAGGTGAAGGAAGCCCCGGCTCCGGAAACCAAGTAACGCGGCAGACGCGATACGCGAGCGACGAGGCGGCGCAGATGCGCCGCCTCGTTGTTTGTTCCCCTAAGGGGCGGGCCATTTTGGTATAATATGCGCGGAGACCGAAAGATGACGGCAATAGTAGATTATGGCGCGGGTAACTTGACGAGCGTGAGGAATGCATTCTCCGTATTGGGGGAGGATGCGGTTGTCACGCGCGCGGCGGATGTGGTTCGTTCGGCCGATCGGGTGGTGTTCCCGGGTGTCGGCGCGGCGAAAAGTGCGATGGCCAATTTGCGCGAACTGGGCCTGGAGGGGGCGGTTCGCGAGGCGGCGGCCTCCGGGCGCCCCTTTCTTGGGATTTGCCTCGGGATGCAGATCCTCTTCGAGCATTCCGAGGAGGATGGTGGAGTCGACCTCTTGGGCATCTTGCCGGGCAAGGTGCGGCGTTTCCCCGATGTGCCGGGGTTCAAGGTTCCCGAAATCGGCTGGAATCAGGTAAATGGCAAGACCGACTACTACTTCGTCCATTCCTATTATGCCGAGAAGGGACCGTTTACGGTCGGCACGACGGAGTATGCGGGCGTTGAGTTTACGAGTGCCGTGCGCAAGGGCAATTTGGTGGCCTATCAGTTCCATCCCGAAAAGTCGGGCAAGGCTGGGCTGGCCCTGCTGAAGGAGTTCCTCTCATGCTGACGAAGCGGGTGATACCCTGTTTGGATGTGCGCAAGGGGCGCGTCACAAAGGGCGTGAAGTTCAAGAACAACGTGGATCTTGGCGACCCCGTTGAGATGGCGGTGGCCTATTCCGAGGGTGGCGCGGACGAGTTGGTCGTTTACGACATTACGGCCTCGGCGGAGCGGCGGCCGATTGACATCGGGATGGTCGAGTCGGTGGCGAAGGCGATTCGCATTCCCTTTGCCGTCGGGGGCGGCATTTCGTGCGTTGCCGATATGGAGCGCGTCATCTTGGCCGGTGCCGAGAAGATTTCAGTCAATTCGCTTGCGGTCCGCAACCCGGGGATTATCGCCGAGGGGGCGAAGGCGTTTGGCCGCCAGTGCGTCGTGCTGGGGATGGACCCCGTCCGAAGCGCGAAGTGCCCGAGTGGATACGAGATTACGACACGTGGCTTTCGTGAGTTCACGGGCATGGATGCGGTCGAATGGGCGAAGCGCGCGGCGGATCTTGGCGCAGGTGAGATCGTTGTCAATTCCGTGGATGCGGATGGGACGCGGGCGGGGTTTGAGCTGACGATTACGCGGATGATTGCCGATGCCGTTGGCGTCCCTGTCGTTGCGTCAGGTGGCGCGGGGCGTCCTGAGCACCTGGTCGAGGCTTTTCGTGAGGGCCATGCCGACGCGGCGATTGTCGCTGGCATGATTCATGGTGGCGACTATACGATTACGGAAATCAAGCGCGTCATGGCCGAGGCCGGCGTTCCGACGCGCCTGAGCTACTGATTTTGAAAACCAATAAGAGGAAGTGGACGATTATGAGCAGGCAGTGGATTGCGATTCTTGACTATGGTTCCCAGTATACCCAGCTGATTGCGCGGCGGATTCGCGAGCAGCAGGTCTATTCCGAAATCATCCGCTTTGATACGACCGCGGCAAAGTTGCGCGAGAACCCGCCCGCCGGCATCATCCTCTCGGGCGGCCCGAACAGCGTCTTTGAGGAGGGTGCGCCCGGAATCGATGCGGAAATCTTCAACCTTGGCATTCCCGTCCTTGGCGTCTGCTACGGTATGCAGCTGATGAGCCAGACGCTTGGCGGCAAGGTGACGCCGGGCGAGTCCCGCGAATACGGCAAGACGGAGATGACGACGACCCCCGACAATGTGCTTTTTGCCGGTTTGCCCCAGTCGTTCGTCGTCTGGATGAGCCATGGCGACCGCGTCGCGGCGATCCCCGACGGCTTTCAGGTTTCGGCCACCAGTGCGAACTGTCCGTACGCGGCGATTCGTGATGAGCGGCGCAAGTTCTACGCCATCCAGTTCCACCCGGAGGTCGTGCACACCGAGTTCGGCAACCAGATCATCGGCAACTTCCTCTTCAAGGTGTGCGGATGCAAGGCCGACTGGAAGCTGTCGAGCTGGATTGACGAGACGGTGGAGAAGATCAAGCGGCAGGTTGGCGATGAGGAAGTCGTTCTCGGTCTTTCCGGTGGCGTTGACTCGTCGGTTGTTGCCGTTCTGCTGCACAAGGCCATTGGCCCGCGTCTCCATTGCATTTTCGTCGACAATGGGCTGTTGCGTTACAACGAGGACAAGCAGGTCGAGGAGATGTTCCATGCGAAGCTTGGTCTCGACCTGTACGTCGCCCACGCGGCCTCTCACTTCTACGCCGCGCTGAAGGGGGTCTCCGATCCGGAACAGAAGCGCAAGATCATCGGGCGCGAGTTCATCAACGTCTTTGCCGACTGTGCGCGCAAGTACAAGCGGTGCAAGTTCCTCGGCCAGGGCACGATCTACCCGGACGTGATTGAGAGCTCCCATGCGCTGAAGGGCCCCTCCCAGACGATCAAGAGCCACCACAATGTGGGTGGGTTGCCGCCCGACCTCAAGTTCGAACTCGTTGAGCCGTTGCGCGACCTGTTCAAGGACGAGGTTCGTGCCGTCGGTCGTGTCCTCGGCATGGATAGCGAACTCCTCGACCGTCAGCCGTTCCCCGGTCCGGGGCTTGGTGTGCGCATCCTCGGGGAAGTCACCGAGGAGAAGGTGAAGCTTCTTCAGCAGGCCGACCTTCGTGTCCAGGAGGAGGTGCGCAAGTTGCCCGACTACAAGACGATTTGGCAGACGTTTGCCGTGCTCCTGCCAGTGAAGTCCGTCGGCGTGATGGGCGACCAGCGCACCTACGAGTACACGTGCGCCATCCGTTCGGTCAACTCGATCGACGCAATGACGGCGGACTGGACGCATCTCCCGTACGAGACGCTGGCGACCATGTCGAACCGCATCATCAACGAGGTTCGCGGCATCAATCGTGTCGTCTACGACATCTCCTCGAAGCCGCCGGCGACCATCGAGTGGGAATAATCCGCAAACGCGGCGGATTAAATCAGCGAATGTGCGGAAGGGGCGCGGCGGTTTCGATCTGCCGCGCTCCGCGTCGTTTTCCAGTTGGGACTTGTTCGAGTCGCAACTGGAACTCGTCTGAGTCGCAGGTTGGGCGCGGCGGTTTTGAACCCTGGGAAAGGCGCGGTGGCTTGCGGGGGTTCCGGGACGGTGCGTTGTCTTTGCCACTGAACACACTGAACCGACCTGGTGGCGGACACTGAGATTCACGGAAGTGCGCGGCGTTTTCGTGTCCGGCTTCGCCGGTTTTGGTGGCTTTTCGTGTTCAGCACCGCAGGGAGATCGAAAGCTTTCCGTGCCCTTCAGTGTCCGCCGTAAGGCGGCTTCAGTGCATTCGGTGGCAAA